>NZ_JARXWM010000005.1:0-418596 GCF_029893135.1 Paenibacillus sp. PastF-3
CCGAAGCTATGAACCGAAGCCCCAGTAAACGGCGGCCGTAACTATAACGGTCCTAAGGTAGCGAAATTCCTTGTCAGGTAAATTCTGACCCGCACGAATGGCGTAACGACTTGGGCGCTGTCTCAACGAGAGATCCGGTGAAATTTTAATACCTGTGAAGATGCAGGTTACCCGCGACAAGACGGAAAGACCCCATGGAGCTTTACTGCAGCTTGATATTGAATTTGGGTACGATCTGTACAGGATAGGTGGGAGCCGTAGAAATCGGAGCGCAAGCTTCGGTGGAGGCGCCGTTGGGATACCACCCTGATCGTATCTAGGTTCTAACCTAGTACCGTAATCCGGTACGGGGACCGTGTCAGGCGGGCAGTTTGACTGGGGCGGTCGCCTCCTAAAGAGTAACGGAGGCGTTCCAAGGTTCCCTCAGAATGGTTGGAAATCATTCGAAGAGTGCAAAGGCATAAGGGAGCTTGACTGCGAGACCTACAAGTCGAGCAGGGACGAAAGTCGGACTTAGTGATCCGGTGGTACCGCATGGAAGGGCCATCGCTCAACGGATAAAAGCTACCCTGGGGATAACAGGCTTATCTCCCCCAAGAGTCCACATCGACGGGGAGGTTTGGCACCTCGATGTCGGCTCATCGCATCCTGGGGCTGAAGTAGGTCCCAAGGGTTGGGCTGTTCGCCCATTAAAGCGGTACGCGAGCTGGGTTCAGAACGTCGTGAGACAGTTCGGTCCCTATCTGTCGTGGGCGCAGGAAATTTGAGAGGAGCTGTCCTTAGTACGAGAGGACCGGGATGGACGTACCGCTGGTGCACCAGTTGTTTCGCCAGAAGCATGGCTGGGTAGCTACGTACGGACGGGATAAGCGCTGAAAGCATCTAAGCGTGAAGCCCCCCTCAAGATGAGATTTCCCAATTAGTAAGACCCCTTGAAGACGACGAGGTAGATAGGTTGGAGGTGGAAGTGCAGTAATGCATGGAGCTGACCAATACTAATCGGTCGAGGGCTTATCCTATACTTAAAACGCAAATTCAATTCGGATTCAGTTTTCAGGGAGTCAAATTCCTGTTTGGATTGCTGTGGTACTGATATCGTTTGGAGAGATACCCAAGTGGCTATAAGGGGACCCTCTGCTAAGGGGTTAGACTGCGTAAGCGGTGCGTGGGTTCGAATCCCACTCTCTCCGCCATTTTCAATCCATAGCATTTCTAAATTATTGTGGCGGTGTAGCTCAGCTGGCTAGAGCGTACGGTTCATACCCGTGAGGTCGGGGGTTCGATCCCCTTCGCCGCTACCATAATACCTGGAGGCTTAGCTCAGCTGGGAGAGCATCTGCCTTACAAGCAGAGGGTCGGGGGTTCGATCCCCTCAGCCTCCACCATTTTTATCTCTTTAGGATCTATTTCACACCGTGCCGGTGTAGCTCAACTGGTAGAGCAACTGACTTGTAATCAGTAGGTTGGGGGTTCAAGTCCTCTCGCCGGCACCATTATTATCAATGCGGAACCGTGGTGTAGTTGGCCTAACATGCCTGCCTGTCACGCAGGAGATCGCGAGTTCGAATCTCGTCGGTTCCGCCATTTTTTTCCACAAAACTAGGGTGGGAAGTTTAATGCTACCACTTTATTTTTATGTCAATTTAATATGGCTCGATAGCTCAGTCGGTAGAGCAGAGGACTGAAAATCCTCGTGTCGGCGGTTCGAATCCGTCTCGAGCCACTTTTCCCTGGGGGATTAGCGAAGTGGCCAAACGCATCAGACTGTAAATCTGCTCACGTACGTGTTCGGTGGTTCGAATCCATCATCCCCCACCATTTATGAGCCATTAGCTCAGTTGGTAGAGCACCTGACTTTTAATCAGGGTGTCGAAGGTTCGAGTCCTTCATGGCTCATCCCAAACAGAAAGTCATCACCTTAGGGTGGTGGCTTTTTTTGTGTTTTATGGTTGTATTATAGCAGCGCGCTACTGAAGCGATTAACATAATATAAGAGAATATGCTAAAATAGGCGAAAAGAGCAAAAGTGGTGGAGCATGGTGACTATGGATAGTGAGACATTGCGGAAAAAATTAGAGCAGCTCACCGGAAAGAGAACCGGAATCAAGCAGTTAGGGAGGCAACATTCAGCTTCTCTTTTTAGCATGGGATTAGAAGGACAGGATCAGCTGGTAATCCATGAGGGTCATCTCTGGGCACCTTTGTATGAGAGTGACGGACGTATAACCGCTGTTTGGGTAGAAATGGAGGGGCTTACCTCTCTGGAAGTACAACTGGTCAACTATGCAGTTCGAAATTTTGCTATTGCACTTAAAGCTACAGGGCTTAGAGAAGAAGGTGAAGTGGAGGCGCGGCAGCTTGGCGCTTGGTTGAACACGGAGCTAGAGCAAGAGAAGAATGACACTGAAATTCCCGATGAGATCACCCTAAAGGGACGTCTGTTCGGAGATATGATTCCATTCCTCCTTAGTAGTGAGATTGCGCATAGTCCACAGATCTCTTACCGTTCACTGATGAAATTACTGCGCAGCTATTTTGAGAACGAAATTCTGCTCATTCCCCTTCAAGAGAAGGAATGGTTAATATTAGCTCGTAAAGAATTACTTACGGGCGGGGATGATAAGGATGATGAAGAAGAGAGTGTAGATGATCTTCTAGCACAGACTAGTATGGGGTTACATGAGCTGATAGCTAGTGAATGGGTAGGGGTATTCCATTTGGCAGTAGCTCGAGCTATGGTCCCTGTTAAGGGATTGACTGGATCTGTAGCTCTGCTCAGGGAGACCATTGTACTCGGTCGTATTTTTCAAGTAGGAGAGTATATTCATTTACCTTGGGAGCTGCATTTGGAACGTCTGGTTAACAGCATTCCTGATGTACGCCGCAAACAGTTGCTTGGACAAATTGGTGACTATTCCTCTGTACTATCAGATAAAGAAATGCTGCTGACTTTGGAGACTTTTTTTGAGATGGACTGTAATGTAAGTGAAACCGCCAAGAAGTTGTATATCCATCGGAATACGCTGCTCTACCGTCTGGATAAGATAAAACAAGAGACCGGAGCAGATGTACGAAGCTTTGGGGACGCTGCTATTGTGAAGCTTACTATGCTTTTGTATAAAGTGACGAAAAGGAAATAGGTTTTTTGTGAACCTTACAAATAGCCATAGTGTCCCGACTGGGGTAATATAAATGTACAAGGAAGCAGAATTTTTATATTAACTAATTAATAATTAACTCGAGGGGGAAATACAATGGCAGGCGTACGTTTAGAGCATATTTTCAAAAAATACCCGGGTTCAGATAAAGCAACAGTAATCGATATCAATCTTGATATTAAAGATAAGGAATTTCTAGTATTGGTTGGACCTTCCGGTTGCGGTAAATCCACAACTTTGCGTATGATCGCTGGTTTGGAAGAAATCTCCGAAGGTAAAATGTACATTGGCGATCGTGTAGTTAATGACGTTGCACCTAAAGACCGCGATATCGCGATGGTATTCCAATCCTACGCCCTGTATCCGCATATGAGCGTATACCAAAACATGGCTTTCGGTTTGAAACTTCGTAAAGTGAAGAAGGATGAAATCGACAAGAAAGTTCGCGAAGCTGCTAAAATTCTTGATATCGAGCATTTGTTAGATCGTAAACCAAAAGCGCTTTCCGGTGGTCAACGCCAACGTGTCGCTTTGGGACGCGCTATCGTACGTGATCCACAAGTCTTCTTGATGGATGAGCCTCTTTCCAACTTGGATGCTAAACTTCGTGGTCAAATGCGTGCTGAAATCACTAAACTGGTTAAGCGCCTTGAAACTACTTGTATCTACGTAACGCATGACCAAACAGAAGCAATGACAATGGGTGATCGCATCGTAGTTATGTATGATGGTATCATTCAACAAGCAGCTTCCCCTGAAGAGTTGTACAATGAACCAACAAACTTGTTCGTAGCTGGATTTATCGGATCCCCTACAATGAACTTTATCAATGGTACTTTGTCCGAAGTGAGCGGTTCTATCCGTTTCCGTGCTGAGAACCTTGATGTTGAAGTACCAGGCGGAAAAGCTCAAATCATCCGCAACAAAGGCTACATCGGTAAAGAAGTAATCATGGGCGTTCGTCCAGAAGATATCCATGAAGAGCCAGTATTCTTGGAAGCTTCCCCGAACACAATCTTCACTTCATTGGTTGATGTTACTGAGAACCTTGGTCACGAAATGCTCCTTTACTTGAGCGGCCTTGGTAAATCTACTGTAATCGCTCGTGTAGATGGACGTTCCACTACTCGCGAAGGCAGCAAGCCTAAATTGGCTATTGATATGAACAAAGTTCACTTCTTTGATAAAGAATCCGAAGCTAACATTTTGTTGGGATAAGATTGTAAAGATCTTTTCTCTCTTGATAAAGCCACCCGAAAGGGTGGCTTTATTGTTTAGATGGACCCTGTTTGGTTAGGTGCTAAGATTGCATTCATAAGCGTTATCAATTAAGATAGCAGGAGAATTACCTCCGGAATGTAAAGAGATCACTGCCAACCGGACGCAGTAAGCGGACAAATACCGCAGGTGACGAAAGGACGAACTTACATGGCTAAGAAAGTAAAAGTATCTGAATTGGTACAGCATTTTCAATTAGAGGTTATTTCCGGCCAGGAAGGTCTAAAGAGACCCATTACGGTCGATGACCTGAATCGCCCTGGACTAGAGATTGCTGGTTATTTTGAATATTATCCAGAAGAACGTGTTCAATTGCTAGGCAAGACAGAACTCGCTTTTTTCTCCATGCTGCCCGAAGCTGAGCGGAAAAGTCGACTTCGTGGAATTTGCAATGATAACACACCTTGTATTGTCATTACACGTGGTTTGGATGTGCCTCAGGAGTTAATTGACATCAGTAATGAAAAGGCCCTTCCTGTGCTTCGCAGCTCGATGGCTACGACTATTTTTTCCAGCCGTTTGACTAGCTTCTTAGAAGGGAAATTGGCCCCAACGGCGACGATCCATGGCGTACTTTGTGATGTATATGGTGTAGGTATGCTAATTACGGGTAGTAGCGGGATTGGTAAAAGTGAAACAGCCCTTGAACTTGTAAAGCGCGGTCATCGATTGATTGCTGATGATGCAGTGGAAATCCGTCAGACTTCAGATAACCAGCTGCATGGTACAGCCCCTGAGTTAATCCGTCATTTACTGGAGATCCGTGGAGTAGGTATCATTAATGTAATGACACTTTTTGGTGCGGGTGCTATTCGTAATCATAAACGGATTACACTTGTTGTTAGATTGGAAGCTTGGCAGCAAGACAAGCAGTATGATCGACTTGGACTTGATGAGGAAACGACACGGATTATTGACACAGATGTTCCGCTTGTAACGATTCCCGTACGCCCGGGACGTAACCTTGCAGTTATTATAGAGGTTGCAGCGATGAACTATCGCCTGAAACAAATGGGCTTTAATGCAGCCTTGCAGTTCACGAATAAGCTAACTGCGACCATATCCGAAGATATGGATGATCTCGATTAGGAGTGTGAGAGAATGTTCCCATTAGCACTAAATCCTATTGTCTTCTCAATTGGATCACTGCAAGTACACTGGTACGGATTAATACTGGGTTTCGGTGCACTCGCGGGGTTATTTCTTGCGATCCGCGAGGGCAAACGGTTTGGTATACCACAAGAATTCTTTATGGATATGCTACTGCTAGGTGTGCCCTCGGCCATTATTGGGGCACGGATTTACTTTGTAGCGTTTAAATGGGAGGATTATAAGGATAATTTAATAGATGTCTTTAAGATCTGGAACGGTGGCATCGCTATCTACGGTGCTTTAATTGGAGCCATTATTTGTGGGATTATTTATTTCCGCTATAAAGGGTACCCCTTCTGGCGTATCGTTGATATTTGTGCTCCTGGACTACTTGCGGGTCAAATGATTGGACGCTGGGGGAACTTTGTCAACCAAGAGGCATACGGCAGCGTGGTTGAAGAGTCATTCTTGCGGGATAAACTGCATTTACCTGACTTCATTGTGAATCAAATGTACATAGGGGATGCTTTTCATCATCCGACCTTCTTGTATGAATCTCTTTGGAGCTTACTGGGTATCGCGCTACTCATGGTCCTTCGTCGCCAGAAGTTTGTGCGTGCCGGTGAGATCTTCATGTCTTACTTTATATGGTATTCTATCGGTCGTTTCTTCATTGAAGCTATACGTACAGACAGCTTGGCGTTTAATGGAAGCGCAGGCTTGGCATCCTTTATGAATGGATTGTGGAAACCGATGGAATGGCTAGGTTTTGAGCAAGGATACTTGGACCCAAGCTATGGAAATATCCGCATTTCTCAGCTGCTTGCGCTACTGATCATCGTCGCAGCTGTACTGCTTATCATTATTCGTAGGGTCACCGGAGAGTCAAAAGCACATTATTCTGATCCTATTGTATGTACTAAACCGATCAAAGCAGATACTATAGTGCCTGAAAGCGCAGTAAATACACCGCAGAAAGCTCGTCACGGGGCTCAATCTGAGCAAGGACAGCCTGCGGATGGAGATAAGAAGGAGCAGTAAAGCTTATGATAGAATGCGTTCTTTTTGATCTAGATGGAACGATTGTCGATACAAATGAGCTAATTATTAGTTCGTTTATGTACGCGCTGAAGGACAATGGTCTAGCTCCACTCACTAGGGAAGAGATTATTCCGCATATGGGCACAACCCTTCAGCAACAGATGAGAGTCTTCTCTGGACTTGAGGATGTAAGTGGTGCGCTTGAGAAATCCTACCGTTCTTATAATTATGAACATCACGATGCGTTAGTACGTCCCTTTCCTCAAGTGAATGAGACAATGGAAGAGCTCTTACGTCGCGGAATTAAAATGGGGATTGTGACCACAAAAATTCGTCCAACAACGATTAAATCGCTTGAGATGTTTGATTTGCTAAAGTACATGGATACGATTGTGACAGTGAACGATGTTACTGAACCAAAGCCACATCCTGAGCCTGTTCTGACAGCAGTCAATAACCTTGGCGTTGATCCTCGTAAAACTCTTATGGTGGGTGACAGTACGGTTGATATTCAGTCAGCAAAAGCTGCCGGTGTATATGCGGCTGGAGTATCGTGGTCATTGAAAGGCGAAGAGACTCTCCGCAAGTATGATCCCGACTATATTATCCATAACATGAAGGATATTATAGAAATAGTGGAGCGAGGAACGAGTGAATCGTGAGAAACGTAACCCGATATCCTGTAGAAGGTCATAACTCACTTTGGTACATTTACCGTACGGTCAGCCCGTGGAAGGGTGTCCGGAACTTTATTTTTATTCAGATTGCCCGTTATTGCCCGATTCTACCGTTAAAGAACTGGATCTATCGTCGGATTCTCGGGATGAAGGTAGGCAAGCATACCTCCTTCGGTCTGATGGCGATGGTGGATGTATTTTTTCCGGAAAAAATAACGGTGGGTGAGAACTCTATTATCGGTTATAACACGACGATTCTGGCGCATGAGTATTTAATCAAGGAATATCGTCTGGGTGAAGTAGTGATTGGTGAAAATGTATTGATTGGCGCGAATACAACGATTCTTCCCGGTGTAACCATTGGTGATTGGGCAGTTGTTGCCGCTGGATCAGTAGTACACAAGAACGTGGCGGCTGGCTCTTTTGTAGGAGGCAATCCACTGCGAGAGCTACGCCCAGCTTCATCGGAAGATTCTTCGGAACAAGTATAAAAGATGCTTCGTAAACCCTGCAGTTTCATATTGCGTTTTTTTAGCGCAGGATCTGCAGGGTTTCTTGCGTCTTGGAGAAGCTTATTAAGAAAACTTTAAGATCTTCTTAAGTTTTTTATTCGGATGTAGACGGTATAATTAGCCTTAGTAATCACGTAAATCCCACGCTAGGCATTCAGCTTCAAATATCAGAATGTAAATTCAGCAAGTGCAGACTTCCTGGTATGTTCAGTTTCCACATTCCGCTTAGCGTCTCTATGAACAACCATCATAGTAGAGAAGAGGAATTTAATATGAATACTGTGAGACAGGAAAGGCTGCCCCAGCTGGATATTTTCAGAGCCCTAGCTATATTAGGAGTACTGCATGTGCATGCGTCATCTTTTGCTGCTGGAGAGCAGGCACTGCATTCTCCTTATTATTACTGGCTGAACTGGATTAACATTTTCTTTAAATTCGGCACGCCCTCATTTATTTTCCTTAGCAGCTTCGTATTGTTTTATAATTATTATGGTCGTCCTGTGACATGCAGCTTGATCATTAATTTCTACCGTCGGCGATTAAAGTACATCTTGCTGCCTTATTTGCTAGCTTCTATGGGCTATTATGCACTAAGTCTATATGTTAACGGACGATTGATGCAGAACTTTGGAGACAACTTGTTAAGCTTTTCTAGAGCATTATTCTCGGGTTCCGCATATGCGCATTTGTATTTTGTCTTTATTAGCATTCAATTTTATTTACTTTTTCCAGTGCTGCTTAAGCTAATGCAGAGTTCCCGCTTCTTAATTAAATGGGCGATACCGGTGGGTTTGGCGCTTCAGTGGGGTTTTATTTTTTGGAATAAGTACGAGCTGCATATTGTTGAAAAAGGGAGCTTGGCGATCTCCTACCTGGCTTATTATATGATGGGTGCTTTTATCGCGATTCACTTTGATAAGGTAAAGATATGGCTGATGAAGCCATGGAGGGAACAATCTGCCGCTCAGAAGGGATGGACTACCTTGCTGGTATCCTCATGGTTGATTGCAGCCTTTATCCATGTGCAGCTATGGTATGTAGCCCGCCATTTTGGGGTGTGGACAGATTCGCTGTGGTACGAGCTATTATGGAATGTCCATACGATGTTATCAGCATTGGTTCTGTTGTACGCTACATTTTTGCTTTATCGTAAGGCTCCTCATGTAATCGTTGCTTCCTTGACTCGTTTAGGTGAGCTGTCATTTGCAATTTATTTGATTCATCCGTTATTGCTGGCGATCTATCGCAGGTTCCGATACCATATTCCCCTAGAGTCGCTAACTTATGTTTTCTTCATCTATGGAGGACTTGTAGTTGCACTGGGAGGAAGCTGGTTCATGGTGCAGTTTGCTTTTCGCCGAATTCCTCAGTCATGGATCTTCTTGGGAAGTGTTCCTCGGTCTCTAGAGTCTAAATCCAAGGTAACGTCAGGACATGCCTCGGAGGAGATGAGGAAGGTTAATACTTGAATAAGGCATCATTTCGATGCAGAGCTTAACAGGAGGAAAGATAATGAGACAAAAAGAAAGAATTCCGCAGCTGGATATTTTTCGGGCGATTGCTATTTTTGCAGTGCTAGCGATTCATGCTACCTCGAGAACGTTGGCGGAGACACTAGGTACCAACATGTTTCATCCGTTCTTATTTATTAATAAATTCAGCCAGTTCGCTGTACCTTCATTCATATTTTTGAGCGGGTTCGTGCTGTTCTATAACTATATTGATCGTCCACTGGGCGGAAAGACGCTGGGGAAATTCTACAGTAGAAGGCTGCTTTATATTATTGTGCCTTATGTACTATTCTCGCTGCTGTATTTCGCATTAAAAATGACAGCGGGGCATACATGGAGCTTACCTCCAGGGGAGATGGCTTCTAAGCTTTGGAAGTATTTATGGACCGGAACGGCATACACGCATTTGTATTATATTATTATCATTATACAGTTTTACGTATTATTTCCGCTCATTTTGTGGTGTCTGCAAAAGGTTCGTCGCCTGGCGGCTTGGGCACCGCTAATCGGATTGGTTCTACAATGGGGTTTTGTGCTGCTGAATAAATACATGACTAATAACGGGTATTGGCAGTTGTCCAAGGGCAGTCTGGCAATCACTTATTTCTCGTATTTCTTGCTGGGTGCTGGGATTGCAGTATACTATCCTTCTTTGAAAAAATGGCTGGTACCTTCACGTGAAGGTTGGCGCGCTGGTAAAGGTCCGGTATGGATTACATTGTGGTTGTTGTGGATCGTAGCAGGGGTTGTTCATGTTGAGCTATGGTTTAACAACTATACGAAGAAAACAGTCATCAATAGTTTATGGTATGAGGGATTCTCTAACCTTCATGCGCTACTCTCTTGTGTGGTGTTGCTACAAGTCTCCTTCTTATTGTACGGAGCGGGCCGAAGCTTGCTGACAAGACTGTTGTTATCTGCCGGAGCCTGCTCTTTCGGAATCTATTTGCTGCATCCGTTACTGCTATTTTTCTATAGAAAAATACCGTTCCACGGAGGTTCTCTTGCATATACCGCAGCGATTGCTGGCGGCTGGCTCTTTGCGCTATTAGGCTCATGGCTCGTTGTAGCTTTGGCCTTCCGATATATTAAACCAGCTTGGATTATCTTCGGATCAGGTCCGCAGAAAGCGAAAACCATATCCAAAGGCGTGTAACTTCCTTATGCGCAAATGGCAATAAAAAAGCGTCGGTCTTCCACCATAGGGTGGCTTGATCGACGCTTTTTTGATTCTTATGCTTGCCGCTGAAATTCTGCAATGGCTTGATACTGGCTTTCGAGACTACGGTAGACAGAAATATAAATGGGTAGTAGCTGTTTGTATATTTTGGTATGTTCCTCCATTGGATCATGTTTATAGGTTGAACCAATCATGTCAAACACCACATCAAAGGAATCTACGCGACCCGTAGCGTAAAGGCCAAGCACGACGGCTCCAAGGCAGGAGCTTTCAATGCTCTCCGGAATGACAACCTCCTGATCAAAGATATCAGCCATCATCTGCCGCCACACCGAAGAGCGGGCGAAGCCGCCTGTGGCTAGGATTCTGCTTGGGCGCCCGATTTGCTCCTCCATAGCAAGAAGAACCATGTACATATTGAAGATTACGCCCTCAAGTACTGACCGAATCATATGTTCTTTATGGTGATTCATGGTAAGGCCAAAAAAGGAGCCGCGGGCATCCGGATTCCACAATGGCGCCCGTTCACCAGTTAAGTAGGGATGAAATAATAGTCCGCCGCTGCCTGGAGGAACTTGCTCCGCAATGCGGGTCAGTACCTCATAGGGGTCAATGCCAAGACGTTTGGCAGTTTCGACTTCAGAAGCGGCGAATTCGTCTCGTACCCACCGGAACAGCATACCGCCATTATTGACCGGTCCTCCGACTACCCAATGATTTGGGGTAAGGTTATAACAGAAGGTCCGTCCTTTGGGGTCCGTAAGCGGGTGATCAACTACGGTACGAATGGCTCCGCTGGTTCCAATCGTAGCGGCTACTACACCAGGTTCAATGGCACCTACGCCGAGATTGGACAGGACGCCGTCACTGGCGCCAATAACAAATGGGGTTGTAGGGAGCAGCAGAAGTTCCTCAGCTAGACCAGGGAGCAGCCCTTGCATGATTTGTGTGGTGGGAACAAGCCGCGAGAGTTGATCCGTTGTAATATGAGCAATCTCCAAAGCTTCTTTATCCCACTCCAGATTCTCCAGATTGAGCATGCCTGTGGAAGAGGCAATGGAATGATCGATGACGTATTCGCCAAACAATCTTGCGAATATGTATTCTTTTATGGAAATAAACTTATAAGTTTGCTGGAACACGTCAGGCTGCTCTTCGCGAAGCCACATTAGCTTGGTGATCGGAGACATTGGGTGTATAGGTGTGCCTGTGCGCAGATATAATTCATGGCCGTTTAGCTCATCCTTCAAACGAATTGCGCATCCGGCACTGCGATTATCAGCCCATGTGATGCAGGCAGTTAGGGCTTTACCCAGTTTATCGACGGCAATGACACTGTGCATGGCGGAACTGAAGGAGACAAATAGAATCTTATCCGCAGGTACACCGCTTTGCCGCATAACTTCAGAAATAGTATGGAAGACTGCGTTCAGGATTTGCTCTGGGTCTTGCTCTGCTATTGAGGGTGAGGGCTGATGTAAAGGATATCCTACATTAGCTTGTGCAGCTATGGCTCCTTTTTCCTCGAACAGAACTGCTTTGGTACTTGTAGTTCCAATATCAACGCCAATCATATAGGATTTAGTCATGCATTAGCCCTTCTTTCTAGTTGTAAGTAGATTTTTAGAACACTAATTACAGAATTATGAAGTACAATCATATTAGCTCATTATAGTATTGGATAAACGTGGAGGCAAAATAAAGGGATTCCCAAGTATTCGTTCGAAGTACATAAGTATTAATTCAGATTCAGATTCTCCTTGCGAGAAATTCAACCTAGATGGACAAGCTTAATCATACAAGCATTTGAAATGAAGTTGTAGCTTTATCCCGTTGGATTGACGAAAAAGCGGTGAACATGATACGATGTTAAAAACACTTTAATTTGCTACCACTTTACCATAGTAAAGTAAATATAGATATTATTTAATGATAACTGACGAGGTGAACAATGAAGATGTCCAAACCAAAGGGATTTGAGAAGCCGTCTGGCGTTCGGGACTATCTGCCCCGGGCTGTAACGAAATTGCGCAAAATTGAGAATGATGTCCTGCATTGCATGAGTCGCTGGGGTTATCAGCAAATGATGACTCCGACGCTAGAATATTACGATACAGTTGGCGTGGCTAGCTCCACGTCCGACCAGAAGCTCTATAAATTGCTTAATAACCGTGGTCAGGCTTTGGTGCTTCGGTCAGAAATGACGGCTCCGGTCGCCCGTGTGGTTGCATCTCTTTTGAAGGATGAGCCATTACCGTTGCGGTTATCCTATCACGCTAATGTTTTCCGTGCCATTGAGGAAGAAGCAGGGCGGGAAGCGGAGTTCTTCCAGACAGGAGTCGAGCTGGTAGGTGATGATTCACCTGAGGCCGATGCTGAAGTAGTGGCGCTCGCGATTTCATCGCTACAGGCTGCGGGTGTGAAATCTTTTAAAATCGCTATGGGGCATGTAGGCTTTCTGAATGGTTTATTTCAAGAGGTGCTTCCGGAATTGCCGGAGGCTCAGGAGGAGCTGAAGAGTCATTTATTGGGCCGTGACTACGTCTCATTTCGGGAGACCTTACGCCGGCTGGATCTGACAGAAGCTCAGAAGAATGAACTGGATGGACTGTTACGTCTGCGTGGAGGCAAGGAGATTTGTGGACAGGCGCTGGAGCTTAGCGATCATCCGCTTGCCCGTCATTCGATAGATCATTTATGCAAGGTATGGGAGGTGCTGGTCTCTTACGGCGTATCACAGCATGTGCTGATCGATCTGACGATGATCGGAGACTTTTCCTATTATACAGGGATGACTTTTGAAGGCTATGCAGCGGAATTAGGGTTTCCGGTATGTAGTGGAGGCAGATATGATAATCTCCTTCAGCAATTTGGACGTCCGATCCCTTCCACAGGTTTTTCTTTAAAAACAAATCGTATTCTCGATGGTGTGACTGGATCGAGCGAAGAGGAAGAGCTGCCTATCTTAATCCAATATGATGCCACTCGTCGAAAAGAAGGTCTGGAAGAGGCAACACGCTTGCGGTCGGAAGGGCACGCAGTAGTGACTAGACTGGCAGCAGGTCCAGAAGAGCTTGAAACGGTGAAGCGTCTAGATACGGATACGATCGAAGCAGATGGTGTGCGGTACGGTGAAATCTATACCTTTGTATCTTTTGTAAGTGAACATGGCTGAGATATCGCTAAACGAGAATGAGCGGTTAAGATAAATTTTGTAGGTAAATGGAAAAGGAGGAAACTTAACAATGGCACAGATTTTGAAGGTCGCTATGCCAAAAGGTCGGATTTACGAAAAGGCTGCTGAGCTGTTCCGCCAGGCAGGTCTCCCGATTCCACCGGATGGTGAGGCATCCCGCAAGCTTGTTATTCCGCTGCCTGAGGCAGGCATGGAGTTTATTTTAGCGAAACCAGTAGATGTACCTACATATGTAGAATATGGTGTAGCCGACATTGGAATCGTGGGCAAGGACGTATTGCTTGAGGAAGATCGTGATGTATATGAGCTGCTTGATCTTGGCATCGCTCGATGCCGGATGTCGATCATTGGATTGCCAAACTGGCAGCCGGGGATTCAGCAACGTGTAGCTACGAAGTATCCGAATGTGGCTTCTAAATATTTCCGGGAGCAGGGACAGCAGGTTGAGGTCGTGAAGCTGAATGGTTCCATTGAGCTTGCGCCGCTGATTGGTCTCGCCGATCGTATCGTGGATATGGTAGAGACGGGCCAAACGCTGCGGGATAACGGATTAATTGAAATGAAGAGCATATTCGAAATTACGAGCCGCCTTGTGGCCAATCGTGTGAGCTATCGGATGAAAAATGAAGAGATACAGCAGCTGTGTGATCGACTGCAGGCGGTTATAGGGGAACCAAGTTTGCGGTAGGTGACAAGATTTAGGGGCTAAGGGAGGAACCAGCGATGAAGGTTGTATCGAGCAAGGACTTTAAGCTAGAGCGAGAAGTCGAGTATGGAACGCCAGAGCAAAATCAGGCGGTAAAGGAAATTGTGACCGCGATTAAAAAAGAAGGAGACACGGCACTTCTTCGCTACACGGAGCAATTTGATCGGGTCACGCTTACGTCGAATCAGCTGCGGGTAACTCCAGAAGAGCTTCAGGCAGCATATGGCCGAGTAGAAGAATCTTTCGTATCCGCTATTCAAGCAGCCGCAGCCAATATCCGGGCCTTTCATGCTAGACAGAAACGGAATTCGTGGATGGATCTTCAGCCCGATGGCACGATTCTGGGACAGATTATTCGTCCGCTGAAGCGGGTAGGGGTTTATGTTCCTGGCGGTAAGGCAGCTTATCCTTCCTCCGTGCTGATGAACGTGATCCCTGCGCAGATCGCAGGCGTGCCAGAGATCGTTATGGTAACCCCGCCATCCACCGGCGGCAAAGAAGGGATTGATCCATACATCCTGGTTGCTGCCGCAGAAGCAGGTGTGAATGAGATCTACCGTGTGGGCGGAGCGCAGGCGGTAGCTGCTTTGGCTTTTGGGACGGAGAGCATAGCGCCGGTAGATAAGATATGTGGGCCCGGCAATATATACGTTGCGCTAGCGAAACGCGAGGTATATGGTGCCGTGGACATCGACAGTATCGCGGGACCAAGCGAAATTGTCGTGCTCGCAGATGAGACCGCTGAGCCGGCCTATGTCGCAGCGGATCTGCTCTCGCAGGCCGAGCATGACGAGATGGCCTCGGCGATTCTAGTCACGCCATCGCAGAGCTTGGCGGATAGTGTGGCTGCTGAAGTGGAGCTTCAGCTACAGGAGCTGCCGCGACAGGCGATCGCCCGTTCATCCGTAGAGAATTACGGTGCGATCATTGTTGTGGAATCTATGGAGGAAGGAATCTCCGTAGTGAATCGTTTGGCACCAGAGCATTTAGAGATTGTTGTCGAGGACCCTATGGGTCTTGTGGGCAGCATTGAGAATGCTGGAGCCATTTTCCTAGGAGCTTATAGCTCAGAGCCTGTGGGCGACTATTTTGCCGGACCGAATCATATTATCCCAACCAATGGTACGGCACGGTTCTCGTCGCCAGTGGATGTGGATGATTTTATAAAGAAATCAAGTCTGATCTATTACAGTAAGGAAGCCCTCCTGCGTGATGGAAAGACCATTATAGAGCTGGCACGTCGCGAAGGGTTAGAAGGCCACGCACGGGCCATTGAGATTCGACTCAAGAACGAAGGAAAAGGTGGAGACGGATATGGAGAATAATAATGAACAAGCCTTGCGCCAAGCAGGACTAAGCCGCAAAACAAACGAGACGGATATCAAGCTGTCTCTTAACGTAGATGGAAGTGGAGTTTCTGAGCTGGAGACGGATGTTCCTTTTTTGAATCATATGCTAGATCTGTTCACAAAGCACGGCCAGTTTGACCTGTCAGTACAGGCGCGAGGAGATATCGAAATTGATGATCACCACACGGTTGAAGACATTGGGATCTGCCTAGGTCAAGCACTGTACGAAGCACTAGGTGATAAAAAAGGAATCAAACGTTATGCGAGTGTTTTTGTACCGATGGATGAGGCGTTGGCGCAGGTTGTGATCGATATCAGCAATCGCCCACACTTTGAATATCGCGCAACGTATCCTTCACAGCAGGTGGGCAGCTTTTCGACGGAGCTTGTTCAGGAATTCTTATGGAAGTTCGCGCTGGAAGCTCGGATAACGCTGCATGTGATTGTACACTACGGTTCTAACACACATCACATGATTGAGGCTGTATTCAAGGCGCTTGGACGGGCACTCGATGAAGCAACACTAATTGATCCACGTGTAAAGGGTGTGCCTTCTACGAAGGGAGTGCTGTAGCATGACTGTTGCAATCGTCGATTATGGCATGGGCAACCTGCACAGTGTGAGCAAGGCGGTAGAACGCCTCGGTTATGAGTGTGTAGTGACGGGGGAAGCCGAGCAAATTCTCGCTGCTGATAGTGTCATTCTGCCGGGTGTCGGTGCATTTGGCGATGCGATGGAGCAGCTGCGGGAAAGTGGCTTGGATCTTGTGGTTAAACATGTAGCTGCCGGAACACAGCCGCTGCTTGGCATTTGTCTCGGCATGCAGCTGCTGTTTAGCAGCAGTGAAGAGCATGGCAGCCATGAGGGTCTTGATATTCTCTCAGGCTCGGTGATGCGATTTGCTCCTAGAGTTGGCTATAAAGTGCCACATATGGGTTGGAATAAGCTGAGCTTCACACAACCTCAAAGTCCGCTGTTTGCAGGTCTCGATGAGGGGCATGTGTATTTCGTCCACTCCTATCACGCACTTGTAGCGAATAAGAGTGATCTGCTGGCAGTCACCGATTATGGTTACCCAGTTACAGCTATCGTGGGCCAGGATAATGTATTCGGCATGCAGTTTCATCCGGAAAAAAGCGGAGAGCTGGGAATGAAGCTGCTGGGTAATTTCTTGAAATTAAAGGGAGAGCGGACGTAAGCCGCGCTATAAATATAATGTAACGAAAGTGGGGAGCGCCAAATGTCTTCTTTTATTGTATATCCGGCGATTGATATCCGGGATGGAAAATGTGTCAGGCTGCAACAAGGGGATTACAGTCAGGAAACGATATACAATGATAGTCCACTGAAGGTGGCCAAATCTTGGGAAGAGCAAGGCGGAAAATTCATTCATTTGGTGGATTTAGACGGGGCAAAAGCAGGTCATCCTGTGAATGATGCGATGATCGGCGCTATTGCTGCTAATGCTAACGTGCCTGTTCAGGTGGGCGGTGGCCTTCGTACTCTTGCGGACGTGGAAAAATTGCTCGGACTTGGTGTTAGCCGCGTTATTATCGGCACTGCTGCGATTAATGATCATGTTTTTACCGAAGCGGTATTGGCTAAATACGGTGATAAAGTAGCTATCGGCATTGATGCACGCAACGGTTATGTTGCCACACATGGCTGGTTGAATACCTCTGAGGTACGTGCTGAGGATCTGGCTAAGGAATTGGCTGCAAAAGGAGCAGAGACGTTCATTTACACCGATATCTCTCGCGACGGAATGATGCAGGGGCCGAACGTGGAGGGCATTGTGTCCATGGCGAAGGTCAGTGGTAAAACGGTGATCGCCTCCGGCGGAGTCACCAGTCTTGATGATCTGTTACGTCTGAGCATGCATAACGGCAGCGGTGTGGGCGGAGCTATTGTTGGCAAGGCGTTGTATACGGGCAATATTGATCTCTCCAAAGCTTTGCAGGCACTCGCACAGAAGTAGTGTTGAGTATGAGCTGCGTTAGTTGACGAACCTGACAAATAATGACTAATAACTGACTAATTAATTCGTTCTTACTGTGCTAAAAATCTTATTAGAGGGTTTGGTTGTATTTTGTGCAATAGAACCCTGCATAAAGGGCTTGAATGTTTATTTGATTGCACTTTATACAGTTGAAATAGTGATAAACCTTCGTTTTCGTGGATTTCTGGGAAATCTAATGCACGAAATACAATAGACGGCACAATTTGATTGTTTGAGGTTTACTCTATTGTACAGAGTGCAATAGAACGTCGAACTAGGTTGATAAACCCTAAGCTATTGAGCGAATAAGGTGGTTTCAGCTAAAGTCTGATGTGGAATCTGTTGTAATAAGCTAATTAGGCGGCGGGATGGGCATTACGCCTTAGCTGGATGATATAAGAGTACTTCATACAACTATTGTTCCAATTAAGAGCATGTTTGCTAATTTAATTGTATTTCGTGCAGCTATAAATGAGAGTTGATCTTATTTCTAAGCTCATTTCCAGATTTAATTGTACGAAATGCAGTTAAACGCATGGTTTGCTGGATGGACGGTGAAATAACTGTACATGATGCAACTAAATGAGCCGATTATTTCATGAGCGCGAGCCCACAGGTGGCCTAATGAATTTGGTCTTGCGGGTGTCGCGAGTCCGTCGTCCTGCCAGGAGCATGAATCGTGGAGACACAGGGATTATGAGTGTATGTCTAGCTTGGGCTTGCAGGCTGTGTAAGCCCGCCTACTCACAGAGGCAAGAACGTCAACGCGAAGGTGTTATGGGCTTAAGTTTGTGTTTAGGGGGACCGAAAAACCTTTGCAATAAAGGAGGGATTTATTATGTTAGCAAAACGAATCATCCCCTGTCTTGACGTTAAGGACGGACGGGTAGTCAAAGGCGTTAACTTTGTGAATCTGCGTGATGCCGGAGATCCGGTTGAGCTCGCGGCGCTGTATGACCGTGAGGGTGCAGATGAGCTTGTGTTTCTCGATATATCAGCTTCCGTAGAAGGCCGAGCGACCATGATTGAGGTTGTGCGGCAGACCGCAGGTGAAATCGCCATTCCTTTTACAGTGGGCGGCGGGATCTCTACACCTGATGATATGAAGCGGATTCTTCGTGCAGGTGCAGACAAAATTGGCATTAATACGGCTGCTATCACAAATCCACAGTTAATTCTGGAAGGTGCACGCCGTTTTGGCTCTCAATGTATTGTGGTAGCCATAGATGCTAAATTTAACGAGGCATTTGGTGAATGGGAAGTGTATACACATGGTGGTCGCAAGCCCACTGGCATCCGTGCTCTGACCTGGGTCAAGGAAGCCGAAAAGCTCGGAGCAGGTGAGATTTTACTCACAAGTATGGATGCAGATGGCACGAAAGATGGCTTCGACCTGAAGCTGACCTCAGCAGTAAGCGACTTACTTAGTATTCCTGTGATTGCTTCTGGCGGTGCTGGGAAGAAGGAGCATTTTTACGATGTATTTACGGAAGGGAAAGCCGATGCTGGACTGGCGGCGACCATTTTTCATTATAAAGAGATTGCCATTAACGACTTAAAGGCTGATTTGAAGCAAAAAGGGGTAGAGATCCGATGAGTCAAACAGAAAAGAATACATCCATTAGCCAACAAGAAGCGCTGGCCGGCATTCGCTGGAATGAAGCGGGGTTGGTGCCTACGGTTGTACAGGATGCCAACACACTCGAAGTTTTGATGGTTGCTTATATGAATTCGGAATCGTTGCAGCTTTCGCTGGAAAGTGGTCAGACCTGGTTCTGGAGCCGCTCACGCAGCGAGCTTTGGCACAAAGGTGGAACCTCCGGCAACACACAAGCGATTACCTCCATAGCCTATGATTGCGATAGTGATACATTGCTCGTGAAGGTTGTTCCTGAAGGACCAGCTTGCCATACTGGAGCTACTTCGTGCTTTTTCCGTGAAATCCCTTTGGATAACCAAACCAAGGAAGCGCAAAAATCGGCTGCTAGTCTTACGGATGGCGAGCGGTTTACCGTTCTTGGCGAGCTAGAGCGCGTGATTGCTGAGCGGGAAGTAGAACGCCCGGAAGGCGCATATACCACTTATTTGTTCGATAAAGGGGTCGATAAGATCCTTAAGAAGGTAGGCGAAGAAGCCTCTGAAACGATTATTGCCGCTAAAAATAAAGATAATGCCGAGCTGCGTCTTGAGGTTAGTGATCTGATCTACCACTTACTAGTTCTGCTACAGGAGCGTAAGCTTCCGCTGGATGAGATCATGGAAGAGCTCAGTACCCGCCACGAGCGCCCACGCCGGGATCAGTACTAGGGGGGACTGAAGGATGCATATCGATTACCACACGCATCATGAGCGCTGCGGTCATGCCGTGGGCAAGCTTGAGGAGTATGTGCAGCGCGGGATTGCGCTTGGACTTGAGCAACTAGGGTTATCGGACCACTTGCCGCTCATTCATGTCGATCCTGCTAGCTATTACCCTGAGATGGCGATGCCAATGGCTGAACTGCCTCGTTATGTAGAGGAATGTCTGAGTCTGAAGGAACGTTATCGTGGAGCCATAGATCTGCGGGTGGGGCTGGAAGCGGATTATATTGAAGGCTACGAAGATCAAATTCGTGAGATTTTATCTCCTTACCCATGGGATTATCTGATTGGCTCTGTGCATTTTCTTGGGGAATGGGATATTACGGATTATCGACAGGTTCATGGCTGGGAAGGTAAGGATGAACTAGAGGTATATCGTCTTTATTATGATGCTGTAAAGAAGTCGGCGTTATCGGGATTATATGATATTATAGGACATATGGATGTTATTAAACGGTTCGGCTATGGTCCACAGACACCAGAAGGTAAAGCAGAAGTGAGAGCATTGGAACTGGAAACCTTAAAGGTTATAGCAGATAGCGGAGTCGCCATGGAGCTAAATGCTTCAGGACTTTCCAAGCCGTGTGCTGAAATGTTCCCAGCGGAACATCTGCTACAGGAGGCTTTTAAGCTCGGTATACCTCTTACGCTCGGCTCGGATGCACATGACCCTGCTAAGCTTGGTGACGGCTTACAAGAGGCTCGTAGCCTGCTTTGGCACACAGGATTTCGTGAACTGGCTGTATTTGAGGGTCGTCGTCGTACCGCTGTTCCGTTCAAACTATAATTTATAATCCGCAGGAGGGTATTATGCATCATCAACAATTACGTATTTTTTCCGGTTCGTCGAATCCAAAGCTGGCGGCAGATATTGCAGAGCGACTTGGTGTTGAATTGGGGCAGATTAAGCTGACCCGTTTCATGAGCGGCGAGATTTACGTGCATTACGAAGAGAGCATCCGGAACTGCGACGTATTTTTGGTGCAATCCCTATCCCATCCCATTAATGAGATGTTCGTGGAGCTGCTCGTGATGATAGATGCTGCTAAACGGGCATCGGCACGTACAGTTAACATTATTGTGCCGTATTATGGATATGCTCGACAGGAACGTAAGTCTGCACCTCGTGAACCGATTTCGGCTAAGATGGTAGCTGATGTACTTACGACCGCCGGCGCAACCCGTGTAATCACTATCGATTTGCATGCAGCGGCAATTCAAGGATTTTTCAACATTCCGGTCGATCATCTGACTGCTCTCGATTTGATCAGCAGCCATTTGAAGGCAAAGGCTATGTCTGATTTGGTCATTGTCTCTCCAGATGCCGGACGTGCCTCTATGGCTGAGAAGCTGGCGAATAAGCTGGATTCACCTTTTGCCATTATGATCAAGAAGCGTCCAGCCCATAATGAATCTGTAATCACTCATGTCATTGGTGATGTCGAGGGACGTACACCGATTATTATCGAGGACCTGATTGATACAGGGACTACCATTGTGAATGTGGTAGAGGGTCTGAAAGAGAGAGGTGCGAAGGACAGTATCGTCTGTGCAACGCATGGATTGTTCTCAGGGCCTGCGCTGCAGCGGCTTGACCATCCCTCAATTGAGGAAGTGGTCATTACCGACTCTATCGCGCTGCCAGATGATCATTCAAGTCGGTTTAAGGTCTTATCGGTTGCACCGATGCTTGCTCAAGCTACACGTATTATTCTTGAGGGCGGTTCGATCGATAAGCTTTTCAGAGACGCGGGAATTTAATTCCCCGTCTTTTTTATTTTTATTTGAAAAAGTTGTTGTATGTGGAGTGGTAGAGTCTTTCTCAACTTGAGAATCTCACGGTCACATGTGGTATACTGTGTGAAGATAGCCGCACCCATATAGGGAACGGAATAGCGATTAAGTTTGGAGCTCCGGTATACCCCATTGGGCGCCGTCCTCCTATTTTTTCGTTAGTATAAAAGGAAGCTTCTTATAAGGGGGTGCCTTGCTTCCATGATGGAGAGAACTTCAGAGTATGAGGAGAATGGTAATGTTATTCCCGTCACTCTGAATGCCAATTTTTTCTTTGAAAGAGCCGTTCGGTCCTTGGATCGCTTTCAATATGATAAGGCATTAAAGAATTTTCGCAAAGCTGTAGAGTACGAACCGGAGAACCCGGTAAATCATTGCAACGTAGCAGGTGTATTATCAGAAATGGGTAATTATGAGGCGTCAAACGATATTTTGACCCATGTGCTGGAGAATATTGATCCTGGAATGACGGAATGTTATTTCTATATGGCTAACAACTTCGCCAATATGGAAAGCTATGAGGAGGCAGAACGCTCACTCGTTACTTATCTCGAAGAAGATGTGAACGGTGAGTTTCTGGCCGAATCGGAAGAGTTGATGGAACTTCTGCAATATGAACTGGATCGTCCTGCACCGCTTATTCGGATTAGAAGCCGGGAAGGGGTAATAGAGCATGAGCGGGCCCGGGCGCTGTTGGAAGAAGGCAAGTTTACTCAAGCCGTTACTTTGCTTGAAGAGATTGTAAGCAATACGCCAGACTTCTTGGCGGCGCATAACAACCTAGCCCTTGCGTATTTCTATATGGGTCGTTTTACCAAAGCCAAAGAATGTATTATGCGGGTGCTTGAACAGGACTCTGGCAATTTGCACGCACTTTGTAACTTGGCGATCTTTCTGCAGTATGAAGGTGACCGCGGGCAACTGGCAGGATTATTACGTCAGCTAGAGACGACTATTCCTTTTCACCAGGAGCATTTGTTCAAAATGGCCACTACGATGGGAATTCTTGGACGGCATAGAACCGCCTATGGTCATTTTCGTCGCCTGCTGAAGGATGAGGAAGTCGGCGGTGACGCCAGCTTGTATCATTACTGTGCGGCAGCAGCAAGTAATAGTGGACTGTACACAGAAGCTCAACGCTGCTGGCAAAAAGCTACTAAGCTGGATCCGGAATCGGCTGTGCCGAGATTTTTTCTGGCCCAGCTGCAGCAAGCACAGGGAGAAGGCAAAGCGTTATCTCCAATCAGCTACAACTATCAGCTTCCATTTCAAGAGCAGCTGAAGCTGTGGAAAGATAATAAAGGCAGCTTTGCCGAAGAGGTGCGGAACAATCCGCTGCTTCGGTCCTCCTTCTTCTGGGCACTTCGCTACGGAGATGCCAATACGAAGCTTCAGGTGACGGAAGCTCTGCGCTGGATCGAAGATGAAGAAATGTCCGAGATTCTGCAAGGACTTCTGAAGCAACAGCCATTGCAGGAAGAAAAGCTGCAAGAAGCTGCGCTTCTCAGCCTGCAACGACTGATTGGTAGTGTTCCGGAGGAAAATGTGCTTCAGGAAGCCAAAGAAACTTCTACTGCACGTCTGAAGGGATTGCCAGAATGGAGAGATGATTGGCAAAAAGTCATCGACCAGACGGTAAGTATGATGGACCGGAGATTTGATGCCGTTCAGAAAAAAGACGCTGAATTACTTTGGAAGCAATTCGTGAGCAGCATCTATCCAGATGTTCCTTTTATCCGTCACGCGGGGGGCTGGAGTGCTGCCTTAGAATATCTGATCGCAAAAATGCATAACCTTCCAGTTACCTATCGTGAAGTAGCTCTGCGTTACGACGTTTCTGTGTCGATGGTCAGTCGTTATGCTCGGCGTATCGATGATGAATGTAGCTTTCAGGGAAGTGTGAGCGACAGTCTTCCCCCGTTTACTGAAAATATCTAAATTCTTGACGCTTAAACCCTATTGTGAGGAGGCCACTGTTATGTACAAAACGATTGTAATCGGAACAGGCCCGGCCGGGCTTACTGCTGCTATTTATCTGGCACGTGCCAACCTTAACCCACTTGTAATTGAAGGCTTGCAGCCAGGTGGACAACTGACAACGACAACGGAAGTAGAGAACTTTCCAGGTTTTCCTGAAGGGATTCTCGGTCCGGATTTAATGGACAACATGCGGAAGCAGGCTGAACGTTTTGGTGCTGAATTTAAGAATGGTTGGGTGGATTCAGTGGATTTTTCACAGCGTCCATTCAAAGTGACAGTAGATGGTTTGGGTGTATTAGAGGCAGAGTCGGTAATTATTTCTACCGGTGCTTCTGCCAGATATTTAGGAATACCAGGGGAGCAGGAGAATGTGGGCCGTGGGGTCAGCACTTGTGCTACTTGTGACGGCTTCTTTTTCCGGAACAAAAAGATTATCGTGGTCGGTGGAGGAGACTCCGCGATGGAGGAAGCCAGCTTCTTAACAAGATTTGCTTCCAGCGTAACTCTGGTTCATCGTCGTGATGAGCTCAGAGCTTCGAAGATCATGCAGGATCGCGCACGCGATAACAGTAAGGTTGCGTGGGCACTTAACCGTACACCGCTTGAAGTAACTACCGGCGAGTCTGGCGTTAAAGGGCTGACGGTTCGCAACAATGAGACAGGGCAGGAAGAACTCATCGAAGCGGATGGGGTGTTTGTCGCGATCGGACATACGCCGAATACCGGGTTCTTAGGCGGCCAGATTACTACGGATACCAATGGCTACATTGTGGTCACCCCTGGAACGACAGAAACGAACATTCCGGGTGTATTCGCTTGTGGTGACGTGCAGGATACCCGTTACCGTCAAGCGATTTCTGCAGCAGGCACCGGCTGCATGGCAGCAATGGATGCTGAGAAATACTTAGAGGGTTCGATGGTGCATGATTGGAGCGAAAATCTGGGTAGTTAATTTCCCGCTAACTTAAATTGGAATGACTTCTAGCAGGCGATCCTTATCTTACAGGATTGCCTGTTTTTTTATGATAGGAAATAGCGGTATTAAAATAACTGTAACAATGTCCTTCGAAAAAGACTTGCGCATTTTATAAATAAGTTTACAATGTAGATAAATGTTAACGTGAACAATTTTCAACACAACGCTAGGCAAAACATTTATTTTAGATTTAATTAATATTCAATGAATAGTTCAAACATCAAAATGTTTACGTTAAACTGATTGTAACTCCCATTATGATTATAAAGGAGAGCAGCAAACCTCATGAGCAGAAAATTTATGGATGAGAACTTCTTATTGTCCAGTGAGACCGCGATTCAGCTGTTTCATAACTATGCGAAAGACATGCCGATTATCGACTATCACTGCCATCTCAGTCCGAAAGAGATTTATGAGAACAAGACGTTTAACAATATTACCGAGGCTTGGCTGTATGGTGACCATTACAAATGGAGAGTGATGCGGGCAAATGGTGTAGAAGAGAAGTACATTACCGGTGATGGTAGTGACTACGATAAATTTCTGGCCTGGGCAAGAACTGTTCCAAGGATAATCGGTAATCCGCTCTATCATTGGACACATCTGGAGTTACAGCGTTTCTTTGGAGTATATGATTTGCTAAATGAGGTTAATGCTCCGAAGATTTGGGACGAAGTGAACAAGCAACTGCAAGGCGAGGGCTTTGGAGCAAGAGACTTGATCATTAAATCGAAGGTGACCGTTGTATGCACCACCGATGACCCTGTAGATGATCTAGAATATCACGAGAAAATCAGTACTCTAAGTGGATTCGAAGCTAGCATAGTTCCGGGATTCAGACCAGATAAATCACTCGAAATCAACCGTCCTACCTTCAAGGCTTGGGTGGATCAGCTTAGTGAAGTTTCGGGAATAGCGGTTGAGCATTATGGACAGTTTCTTGAAGCGCTGGAGAGCAGGGTGAGATACTTCCATGCTAGAGCGGGCCGTGTATCCGATCATGCTTTGGATGCAGTAATGTTTGAGCCAGCTACCTTGGAGGAAGCTACAGAAATATTCGCCAAAGCAATTCGTGAAGGCACTGTAAGCGAGAGTGAAGAGAAAAAGTACAAAGGGTTCACACTTATATTCCTCGGGAAATTATATAGCGAACTGGATTGGGCGATGCAATTCCATATCCATGCGCTTCGTAATAATAACAGCGTAATGTTCGGGCGTCTCGGTCCGGATACAGGCTATGATGCCATCAATGATGGCATGATTGCTAAACCACTGGCAGGACTGCTTGATGCGCTGGATCGTGTGAACGCACTGCCTAAGACGATTTTGTATTCATTGAATCCGAATGATAATCATGTCATTGCGGGTTTAATGGGCTGCTTCCAAGGGGGAGGTATACCTGGGAAAATTCAATTCGGAACGGCATGGTGGTTCAATGACAATAAGGATGGCATGCTGGAACAGATGAAGACGCTCGCTAATCTAGGGGTACTCAGCCAATTTGTCGGAATGTTAACAGACTCCAGAAGCTTTTTATCGTATACCAGACATGAGTACTTTAGAAGAATTCTATGTGATCTTGTAGGTTCTTGGGTAGAGGCTGGAGAAGTCCCGGATGATATGGAACTGCTGGGCGGTATGATTGAGAACATCTGTTACAATAATGCGGATCAATATTTCAATTTCTCGAAACAGGCATTGGTGACAAGGTAATCGTTATGATATCCTTACATGGAAGAGCCAAACCCGTTTGATAAGGAAGGTTGACCCATGGCACCTACAATCAAGGATATCGCCAAATTGGCGAATGTTTCACATACAACTGTATCAAGAGCACTTAACAACAGTCCACTCATTAAAGAGGTCACACGTAAAAAAATTGCTGAGATTGCCGCGCAAGTGGGTTACGTCCCCAATTACAATGCTAAAAGCCTTGTAATGCAGCGATCATATACCATTGGCTTGTTCTTCACGAGTATTGCCAAGGGCACAACATCCGGTTTCTTCTCTGACACGATCCGTGGTGTGAACAGCGTTATAGATGTTGAATATAATTTGTTCATACGTGGGATCGACGATTATGCAGAGTACTCCTCCATTCATCACAAACGTTTTGACGGAATTATTCTAATGAGCCAAAGTGAAGCAGACAATAAATTTATTTACCATGTGATCCAGCAAGGCATTCCAATCGTTGTGTTGAATCGACAGATCGATGATCGCTCCATTATTAACATCATCTCGAATGACCGGGAAGGCGCTTATCATGCAGGTAAATACCTGATAGAATCCGGCCATCAAGACATTGCGATTATTGAAGGCGTCGAAGGCTTTAAATCCACACAGGAGCGCAGAGATGGTTTTATAAAAGCATTGATAGATTATAACATTCCTGTGCGTAATGACTACATGATCAGTGGTAAGTATGATTTGCAAAGTGGATATGAGGCGATGGGCCAGCTGCTGGATCTGGAAAAAGCGCCGACGGCAGTATTTTGCTCTAATGACGATATGGCGATCGGAGCTATGAAATCTGTGTTTGAACATGGGCTGCAGGTGCCGAATGATGTCTCTATTGTTGGTTTTGATGATATTGGCTTTTCGCTCTTTGCCAATCCTTCGTTGACCACAGTTAAGCGTCCGATTGAGAAAATCAGCGAGCAAGGTGCCCGTAAGCTACTAAGCTTAATCAAAGAGCCATTGGAGAATGAAGGGCTAATCTCGATCGACACGGAGTTTATTGCGAGAGAATCGGTTAAGAACCTGCAAAGATAGTAATGATGCACATACCAGCGACGTAATCCTTTACAATTTGTGAGGGGTTTTCAATTAAAATTTTCACGTGTGCATATTATTTAACATAACATAATATAAATATTGTTTTATATGGTAATTTAACTTTGTTTATCGTGTGCATTATAAATTAGGAGGCATTTGTATGAACAGATTAAATAGTGATAGCTGGAAAGCTTATAAGCAATATCCCGAGAAGGTTCTGCAATTTGGTGAAGGGAATTTCATGCGCGCTTTTGTAGATTGGCAGATTCATACCATGAATCAAAAAACGGATTTTAATGGCGGAGTAGTTGTGGTACAACCGCTGGGCAACGGACTTGCAGAAATGCTAAATGCTCAGGATGGGTTGTATACGCTTTATCTCCAAGGGCTCAAAGATGGGGCAGCGGTAAAAGAACATGAGGTTATCAACTGTATTACGCGAACGCTTAATCCTTTTGCCCAGCATGAGGAGTATATGAAGCTTGCCGAGAATCCAGAGCTGCGCTTTATCGTGTCTAATACCACGGAGGCGGGAATTACTTTTGAAGGGGACGACAAATTAACGGATGCTCCGCAAAGCAGTTTTCCAGGCAAACTGACGGCCTTATTGTATAAACGTTTCGAATTTTTTAATGGGGATGCTTCCAAAGGTTTTATTATCATTCCGTGTGAGCTGATTGACCGAAATGGGGATGAGCTTAAGAAGGTTATTTTGAAATATGCTGAACTGTGGAATCTTGGAGACGGCTTTATTGAATGGCTGAATGAAGCCAATACCTTCTGCTGCAGTCTGGTAGACCGCATTGTTCCCGGATATCCAAGAGACAGCATCGCTGAGATTACTGAAGAACTGGGGTATGAGGATAAGATGGTTGTTGTCGGCGAGCAGTTCCATCTTTGGGTAATTGAAGGGCCGCAGTGGATGAAAGAGGAGTTCCCGGCTGAACTAGCAGGTCTTAATGTGCTCGTGGTAGATGATGTGACCCCTTACCGGACTCGTAAAGTGAGAATTCTAAACGGAGCGCATACCGCGATGACACCCGTAGCGTATTTGTACGGAATTGATACGGTGGCCGAGGCGATTGAGCACGAAGAGGTTGGGGCGTACGTGAAGTCCTTGATCTATGATGAGATCATCCCGACGCTGGATCTGCCGGTAGAAGAATTGAATTCTTTTGCAGACGCGGTATTAGAAAGGTTCCTGAACCCGTATGTGCAGCATTACTTGATGAGCATCTCTCTGAATTCTATTTCGAAATTTAAGACAAGAGATCTACCTTCGTTGCTGCAATATGTAGAGTCCAAAGGACAATTGCCTGAGAAGCTTGTCTTCTCATTAAGTGCATTAATTGCCTTCTATAAAGGACGCAGAGGGGAAGAAGAGATTCAGTTGGCGGATGATGCAGATATTGTGGAATGGTTCGCTTCCTTATGGGGAGGATGGGATGGCACAGATACTGGGTTACGCGCACTGGCTGTCGAGGTATTAGCGGCGACAAATCGCTGGGGCTGTGACCTGAACGAAGTGGCCGGACTTACGGATAAGGTGACAGAAGGGCTCATTGCGATTGAGAGAACAGGTATGAAGCAAGCGCTGCAAGCGTACGTGAAGAGACCTGCGCACAACTAATACACAGGAGGTGGATGACGACATGATTAAGACTATGAAAGAGGTACTGCAGATTAACGAGGCTGATAACGTGGCAGTTGCACTTAAAGACTATCAAGCAGGCGACACCATTGTGATAGGTTCAAAAGAGATTAAAATTACGGAAGATATTGCTAGAGGTCATAAAATTGCACTAACCAGCATTAGCGAAGGTGAGAATGTATTGAAGTATGGCTATCCCATCGGTCATGCTAAAGCGCCTATCGAGCCGGGCCAGTGGGTGCATACCCATAATACGAAGACAAACCTAACAGGGGTTGAGGAATATACTTTTGAGCAGAAGCTGACACCCAATCCTTTTAAAACAGAAAATTTGACCTTTAAGGGGTATCGTCGTTTTGACGGATCAGTAGGTATTCGTAATGAGCTATGGATCGTCCCTACGGTTGGTTGTGTAAATGGAGTGGCGGAGCAGATCATTAATATTTTCAAGGCAGAGGTTGGGGATATCGCTCCATTTGATAATGTACTCGTGCTTAAACATAACTATGGTTGTTCTCAGCTAGGCGATGACCATGACAATACTCGTACAATACTTGCTAACGCGGTTAAGCATCCAAATGCGGGCGCCGTACTTGTTCTCGGACTAGGTTGTGAGAATAACAATTTGCATATTTTTAAAGACATGCTGGGTAGTTACGATGAGGATCGAGTGCGTTTTCTTGTCTCCCAAGAGGTTGGAAACGAGATTGAAGAAGGCGTAAAGCTGCTGAAGGAACTCTACAATAATGTACAGGGTGATCATCGGGAAGAAGTCTCACTCTCTGAGCTGAAGATTGGTCTGAAGTGTGGAGGCTCGGATGGCCTGTCCGGGATTACTGCGAATCCGCTTCTTGGACGTCTGTCTGACTATATGGCTGCCCAAGGCGGCACAACTGTACTCACTGAAGTACCAGAAATGTTTGGCGCCGAAAAAATTCTGATGGAACGTGCGGCAGACGAAGCTATTTTCCACAAAATTGTTGATCTCATCAATGACTTTAAGCAGTATTTCATGGACTATAAACAGCCGGTATATGAAAATCCTTCACCAGGAAATAAAGCCGGAGGAATTACTACGCTTGAGGATAAATCTCTGGGCTGCACTCAAAAATCCGGTAATTCTACGGTAATGGATGTACTCAAGTACGGAGAGCTTATCACTAACAAAGGCTTAAATCTTCTTAACGCGCCGGGCAATGACCTAGTGGCTTCGTCGGCTCTGGCTGCTGCTGGCTGCCAATTGGTGATCTTTACGACCGGGCGGGGAACGCCTTTTGGAACATTCGTGCCTACGATGAAGGTATCTACCAATACCCCATTGTATGAAGGGAAACGTCACTGGATCGATTTTAATGCAGGGGTGTTGGTTGAAGACGGTTCTCCAGATGAGGTCCTGCGCGACTTCATTAACTACATTGTCAATGTAGCTAGTGGAGAATGGGTGAATAACGAGAAGAACAATTTCCGCGAGATTTCCATTTTCAAAACAGGCGTTACGCTATAATGAATGATTTATAACAGATCAGGCTGTCCCTTATGCTTTTTAAGGTAGGGGGCAGTTTTTTTATTTTCATACGAATACATAATCCTCTGTTAAAAGAACGACCATCGCTTTCTTCTTAATTAGTGATTGCAATCACAATCGCTCCATACAGCCTGTGCTAATCTGTTGTTGAGAATAGTTCTCACAAAAAGGAGAAGAGTTGCATGGAAAAAGTCCTGCGTATGGATGAGTCTATCTTCGACATTGTATCCCGGCATCCAGAGGTCATCGAGATTATGGTGGATCTGGGCTTTAAGGATATCGCCAAGCCGGGCATGCTGCAGACCGCTGGACGTTTCATGACCTTATCCAAAGGAATCAAGTTGAAGAAAATAGATCTCGACACTGTGAAGTTAGCCTTTGAACGTCATGGCTTCGAGATTGTGAAATAAAGAGCAAATGATAACCAAACTTCATTAAGGAGAGATCAATAATGAGTGAATTGATAAATAACCGCGAGGTTGATGTACCGGAGCAAACTCGTCGCCAAGCCATGCTCAAGGAGATTATTAAAGAACTGCATGCAGGCAAAAGCGTTGAAGAGGTTAAGGCACGCTTCGAGGAAGCTGTAGGCGATGTTACTGTTGCAGAAATCTCTGCTATGGAGCATTCGTTAATGACCGAAGAAGGGATTCCGGTATCCGAGGTACAGCGGCTTTGTTCGGTGCATACAGCCATTTTCAAAGGTTCTATTGAGGAAATCCACCGCTCCTCGAAGCCTGAAGAACAACCCGGCCACCCAGTCCACACCTTCAAGCTAGAAAACCGTGAGATTGAAAGACTTGTGAACTTCCGCATGGATCTGCACGCAACAAAGTTTCAGAAGAACGATAGTGAGGAACTGATCTTCAAGCTGCTGGAGGATCTTAGCTTGCTGCTGGATCTAGATAAGCACTACAGTCGAAAAGAAAATCTGTTGTTCCCATACCTCGAAAAATACGGCATTTATGGACCAACCAAGGTCATGTGGGGAGTGGATGATCATATCCTCCGTATGATTAAAGAAGCAAAAGCAGCGCTCAGCAGCTACAGCGGAAATGCAACAGATATTGGTGCTCAACTTACGGAGATCATCATGGAAGTTAATGAAATGATTTTTAAGGAAGAAAATATTTTATTGCCTATGTCGCTGGATAAATTGACGGAAGACGAATGGGTCAAAATCGCTCGGGAGAGCGATGAGATCGGATTCTGTCTAACGGCGCCTGAACAGGAGTGGATACCCGAACGTGCCGCAGAGCCGGAAGGTGCAGCATTGCAGGGTGAAGCAGTGGGTGCGGCTCCCCAGGAAGGGTTCATTCGTTTTGAGACAGGGCTGTTATCACTGCATCAGCTCGAAACAGTACTCAATCATCTGCCAGTAGATCTGACATTCATTGATGAGAATGATGTCGTTCGATATTTTTCACACGGGAAGGAACGTATCTTTGCCCGAACTAAGGCAGTTATCGGCCGCACGGTACAGAACTGCCATCCTCCCCAAAGTGTGCATGTGGTAGAGAAGCTTCTGGAGGACTTTAAGGCAGGCATTAAGGACGCTGAAGACTTCTGGATTAACATCAAGGATAAATTCATCTATATCCGTTATTTTGCTGTCCGCGACGATACAGGTCGGTATATGGGCACGCTGGAGTTCACACAGAATATTGCCCCAATTCGTTCACTAGAGGGACAAAAACGCATTTTATCAGAATAGCTGGGTGCTTTGGGTGATTTTCCAGTAATAATATAGGTAGAAGACTCTCTTACTTAGGCGTAAGGGGGTCTTTTTAGAATATAATAGAGTATAGTATTAAAATAAGGAATTCCCGGGTGTGTTGTCTTTCCTTGACCACAGAGGGGGCTTCTATTATAGTTGGTACTTAGGATTAACTATTTTAGTATAAAAAAAGGTGGCTTGTTACATGTCTGAGAATATCTACGTTGGCGTGGATTTGGGTGGAACTGCAATTAAGGTTGGAATCTGCAATGCTGAGGGAACTCTATTGCATACTTATGAGGGACCTACAGGAACTGCAGAAGGTGTCGATACTGTTATCGATAATATCGAGAAGTATGTTCGCCAAATTGTGGAGGATTCCCCGTACTCTTGGGATCAGCTTGCAGGTGTAGGAGCGGGCGTAGCAGGGTTCACAAATATTCGTGAAGGAATCATTATACTTGCGCCTAACATAGGATTTAAAGATGTGCCGATTCGCTCCATTTTGGAAGATCGCTGGAACAAGCCTGTCAAAATAGACAATGATGCGAACGTGGCTGCACTGGGTGAAGCCTGGAGTGGTGCAGGACGCGGGATTGAAAATTGTGTTTGCTATACGCTAGGAACAGGTGTTGGTGGCGGAATTATTATTAACGGAAAGATTTATCAAGGTTTTGCAGGTCTAGCAGGTGAGCTTGGCCATATCACTGTAGTGCCGGATTTGGAAGCCATTCAATGTGGTTGCGGTAATATGGGATGTCTGGAAACCGTTTCCTCCGCTACAGGAATTATTCGTATGGCTAACGATGCAGTAGCTCGTGGTGATCGTACTTCGCTCTCAATGGTAGAGAAGATTGCTGCGAAGGAAGTCTTTGATGCGGCTAAGGCTGGCGATGAAGTAGCGATTCGCATAGTAAACCGTGCAGCATACTACCTGGGTAAATCTATGGCTTCTGTTGCAGCCGTGCTTAACCCTGAGGTCTTCATCATTGGCGGTGGTGTGTCCAAGGCTGGAGATATTCTATTTGATGAAGTTCGTCGTGTGTTTGCTAAGCTCGCACCGGCTCCGCTTCAGACTGGTGTTTCGATTATCCCTGCGGAGCTTGGTAATGATGCAGGTATTGTGGGTGCGGCAGGTCTTCTGCTTCGTTCTTAAAAGATAGGGAGTATTCATATACTAATTTAGGGAGGGGACGCTTTAATGACCGAATTGGACAATACTCCAACGGCTGGAGCCACCCTGATCATTATTACCGGAATGTCAGGTGCGGGTAAGACAATTGCTGTTCAGAGTCTGGAAGACCTAGGGTTCTTCTGTGTCGATAATTTGCCGCCGGTGCTGATCCCTAAGTTTGCAGAACTGATTGAGCAGTCGAAGGGTAAGATCGCCAAGGTAGCGCTTGTGATTGACCTGCGCGGTAGGGAATTCTTCACTGCTTTGTCCGAGTCTCTAGCCTATATCAAAGATGAGTCAACCATTGGCTGTGAAATCTTGTTCTTGGATGCTACGGATTCGGTGCTTGTGCAGCGTTACAAGGAAAGCCGGCGTCATCATCCGCTAGCGCCTAAGGGACTTCCGCTTGATGGTATCAAGCTGGAACGTAAGATGCTTGAGGAATTAAAGAATTCAGCCACATTATGTCTGGATACTAGCAGTATGAAACCAGTGCAGCTCAAGGAGAAGATCGTTTCTCGGTTCTCGCATTTAGGAAAAAGTACACTCTCCGTCAACATTACATCGTTCGGATTTAAGTATGGTATTCCTATTGATGCAGACCTCGTATTCGATGTTCGCTTTTTGCCTAACCCACATTATGTGGATCACCTGCGGCCCAAAACAGGTCAGGACAGCGATGTCTATGACTATGTAATGAAGTGGCCTGAAACACAGGTGTTCCTGACCAAACTGCTCGATATGCTTCATTTCTTAATTCCGCAATATCGTAGGGAAGGTAAATCCCAGATTATTATCGGCATTGGCTGTACCGGCGGGAAACACCGTTCAGTAGCCATTTCTGAATATTTGGGCAAAATGCTGGGCGTCAGCGAAACGGAATCCGTAGCTGTTAGTCATCGGGATTCCGAGCGTGATCGGCACTAATGAGAGAAGGGGTCCATAGTGGCTGAAGAACAAAGACAGCGTCCACGTATCGTCGTTATGGGCGGTGGCACGGGACTATCTGTCATGCTTCGCGGCTTAAAAGAAAAGCCGCTAGATATTACAGCTATAGTTACCGTAGCAGATGACGGAGGAAGCTCGGGCATTTTGCGTAGTGAACTGCAAATGCCGCCTCCTGGGGACATCCGCAACGTATTAACAGCTATGGCTGATGTAGAGCCGCTCATGGCGGATATTATGAGATATCGTTTTAACACTGGCGAAGGATTGGCGGGCCATAGTCTTGGTAATTTAATTCTTGCCGCGCTTACAGATATATCTGGCGATTTTGTCACAGCTGTTCGTGAGCTTAGCCGATTATTTGCTGTTCGCGGACGGGTATTACCCGCTGCGGGAGATGCCGTAGTATTGCGTGCAGAAATGTCGGACGGCACGATTATCACGGGGGAATCTAAAATACCGGAAGCAGGCGGGATCATTAAACGGGTTTCTTTGGAGCCTGCTGATGTGGAACCGTTGCCTGAAGCGCTTGAAGCGATTCGAAATGCAGATGCAATTCTTTTGGGTCCAGGGAGTCTATATACGAGCATTCTTCCGAACCTACTTGTTCCGAAGCTAGCAGAAGCGGTTGTATCTTCTGATGCAATCAAAATTTTTGTCTGCAATGTAATGACTCAGCCTGGCGAAACGGATAATTATACTGTAAATGACCATCTACAAGCCGTTTATGATCATATTGGAATTCATTTATTTGATTATATTATTGTGAATGACGGTGAAATTCCAGAGCAGGTGCAGTCGAAGTATGCTGAGAAGGGTGCGCGTCCGGTACAGCTCGATAAGGATGTACTAGAAGGCAGTGCATATAAAGTTATAGCGGATAAGCTAGTGTTATTCCGAACTTATTTAAGGCATGATACCGATAAGCTTAGTCATCATATCTATCAGCTTGTGCAAGATTGGATAAACAGAAACCCTAGGGTATAACTTAAAATATAAGAGAGTATAAGTTTACACCTATACTTTATGTTTTATATTTCTCGCTTAAACGCTTACCGTCCTTACAAGGACACCGAAGGCTTTTATGCTTGTATATATGAATGACGTACTTATTTCAGAAAGAGGTGAGACCCTTGTCTTTTGCGGCCCTTACCAAAAAAGAGCTGACGATGGTGGAGAGTGAGCCCTGTTGTGAGAAGGCGGAAATGTCAGCACTTATCCGTATGAATGGATCTGTGCAGCTTTCAAGCAAAAAGGTGATTCTCGACATTTCGACGGAGAACGCCGCGATTGCAAGGCGGGTATATTCTTTGCTTAAGAAATATTACCAGGTCCATATTGAGCTACTCGTGCGTAAAAAAATGCGTTTGAAGAAAAATAACGTGTATATCGTTAGAATCCCCAGCCGCGTACAGGAGATCTTAAATGATCTCAGAATTGTGTCCGAAGGATTTATTTTTACCGACGGTATTGATAAAGAGATTGTTGGGAATAACTGCTGTAAGCGTGCTTATTTGCGGGGTGCTTTTTTGGCGGGCGGATCGGTTAATAATCCGGAGGGTTCCTCTTACCATTTGGAGATTTCCTCGATGTATGAGGAGCACTGTAAAGCGCTAGTTGATCTGGCTGGTGAATTTCACCTAAACGCACGCTGCATTGAACGTAAAAAAGGGTTCATTCTATACATTAAAGAAGGCGAGAAGATTATCGAATTCTTAAGTCTGATCGGGGCGCATCAAGCGTTGTTCAAATTTGAGGATGTAAGAATTATGCGTGATATGCGTAATTCCGTGAATCGGATCGTGAACTGCGAGACCGCGAATCTCAATAAAACGATAAGTGCCGCGGTGCGGCAGATTGAGAATATCAAATTGCTGCAGCGGGAAGTGGGGCTGGAGAGCTTGCCGGATAAACTGCGGGAAGTTGCAGAAATCCGAATGGCACATCCAGATATCAACCTTAAAGAGGTTGGTGAAATGCTGAAAGGTACGGTTAGTAAGTCCGGAGTAAATCATCGACTTCGTAAGATTGATGAACTGGCGGACAAGGTTCGAGGCGGCTAGTCACTTTTTTTCTAGTGTGGTTTACGTTATAATGATATAATAATATAAAATTAATGTGAAATTTTTGGGGAGAACTCAATTAGGGGGTAAGCGTTTCATGACAAAGCACCCGGTAGTTGTTCGGTTGAAGACAGGGCTACACGCTCGACCGGCAGCATTGTTTGTGCAAGAAGCTAACAAGTTTTCGTCGGAGATTTTCGTGGAAAAAGACGATAAAAAAGTAAACGCCAAAAGTATTATGGGTATTATGAGCCTAGCGATCAGTTCCGGCACGGAGATCTATATCAGCGCGGATGGTGCAGACGCCGATCAAGCTGTAAACGCTTTGACGAGTCTCGTCAGCAAAGAAGAGCTTGAGAACCAATAATCTTTTGACATGACTTTTTATTGCATGACTAAAAAGCCCCTAGGGGCTTTTTTTAATACCAAAAAATAGATTTAAGATGTGCAACATTTACCAGAATGACTCGTCTAGAGGATAATAACAAATCACAAAAGATGAAAGGGGCTGGCAAATATGAAAGGTTTGGTAAAGAAGATTGGTTCAGTGTTGATTGTAGGGAGTTTGTTAATTGGAGGAATTGGTATGAGTGGTGTCTCCCAGGGTCCTACAAAGGCTTACGCAGATGAAGTGCAGAAAAATGTTGTTAGTGTAGTAGGTAAAGGCGAATTGTCCATCAAGCCGGATATTGTATACTTGTCCATCGGAGTAGATACTACGGCGTCAACTGCGCAAGAAGCGCAAAAAACAAATGCTGCTAAAATCCAAAAGATCACTACCCTACTGAAAGGGACTTGGAAAATCGCAGATAAAGATATTCAAAGCACCCAATTCTATGTGCAACCCAACTATAGTTATAGCGAAAAAGAAGGACAGCAAGTAAAAGGATACAACGCGAATCATACGCTGTTAGTGTCTTATAGAGATCTGACTAAGGTTGGTGAATTGCTTGACGCTGCATCTGCAGCAGGGGCAAACAATCTCGGAAATGCACGTTTTTCTGTGGAAGATACTTCTGCCTTTGAAGCTCAGGTGATTGAAAAGGCGATGGCGAACGCAGATGTTAAGGCAGGAGCTATTGCTAAGGCAGCTAAACGTAGCTTAGGCCAAGTGCTCACGGTTAGTCAAAATGATGGCGATATTACTCCAGTATATTTTGAACAAAATCTAAAAATGGATATGGCTGCAGCAGATGCTGGTGCAAGCACATCCGTACAACCGGGAGTAGTTAAAGTTACAACACAACTAAGCGTTATGTATGAATTGAAATAGTAGCCTACAAGATGAATACAGAGAGAAGAGGTAATCTTCCGCTTAATAGTGGGGGATGCCTCTTTTTTGTGTAAGCTCTCTGGGATTATGTTTAATTAATTGGAAAGGAGAGGGAAAACAAGATGATGAATATCTCAAAAGAAATCGTACGCAAATGGGGCATAGGTTTGATGTCGGCGGGGTTATTGCTTGGTGGAGGATTACTGCCTAGTGATACGGGTTATGCAGCGTCTGATCAGGCGAAGAGCAAGGCTAATGCTTCAAGTATAGTATTAAAGGCGAACGGGGTGATTTCGCAGCAGACAGGTATTGTGCAGGAAGGGAAGGTCTGGATCCCAATTACCTTTATGCGTGATGTGCTGGGATTACCTCTCACTTATGATAAAGAAGAAAATGCATACACGATTGGAAAAGGGACGGCTAAAGCCAAGTTAACGCTATCTAGTTTTGGTACTTCTATCTGGGTGAACAACTATTACATTCGGGAATATGAAGGAAAGCTAATAAACAATCGTCTCTATGTTCCATCCGGTCTCTTAAATGATTATTTGGGCTATAAAGTGGATTGGACTCTAGGCTCTAGTAAGCTGAACGTGATGAACAGACCACAGAACGCATTGACAGTAACCACTGAGACCTATGCTAAAGATCGAAAAGAGGCTTTAATCCAGCTTGATTATCCGAAAATTAGTGGACTGAGTCAATCCGCTGCGCAAAAGGCCATGAACGATACCTTGAAAGAAAGTGCCATGAGATTCGCCGCAGGGGCAGAGCAGGATATCTCCAATCGTTCTGGGTCAGAGCCCAAGTATACTTATGATATAGATTATGTAGTGACCTACAATCAGAATGGTGTGATTAGTTTGCTGATGTCACAGTATAGCGATACGGGCGGGGCTCATGGCATGACCAACCGGGAGGCGTTTACCTTTTCGCTCAAGGATGGCAAACGTCTATTGCTGGGCGATCTTTTTGGTGCTAACCCAAACTACAAAAAAACGTTAAATGCTAAGTTGAACAAGCTGGTAAAAGCGGAGGAAAGTTATTTGGGAGGATTCAACGGATTGAATACGGAAAAGTATTTTTATCTGAAGGATGATCAGGTCGTTCTGTTCTTCCAATTGTACGAATACACAGCATATGCTGCGGGGTTCCCCGAATACCCCTTTACTTTCAAAGAACTGTTGCCGGAAGGCGGTAGCCCATTTGCTGCTGTAAAATAAATAGAGAATTCGTAACCGCTAGTGCCACCACTGGACATCTCCCCCTTACCAGAATCACCTCGAATTCATATGCTAAATGGAGTAACTAGTTTATGAACGGGGGAGAGCTATGAGCTATCAATACACTGCAATTGGCGATTCCTTGACGACTGGATTTGGCGCTCTGCCAGGTAACGGTTTTGTACCGGTGTACCGTAGAATGGCGGAAGGGAGACTGCGTTCTAATGTAGCCTCTACGAATTTGGGCGTGAATGGATTGACTACTTCTGAACTGGAACAGCGGCTACGGGGGAGTGCAATGACTCGCGAAGCCATTCGAGCAGCCGACATTATCACGCTATCCATCGGTGGCAACGATTTAATTCATGCTGCAAAGGCTGCAGCTAGACAACCTGGGAATTTATCTAAAGAGCTGGGAAGATCACTGCAGGAATGCAAACAAAATTTCGCTGTCATTATGAGTATTCTCTTCCAATTGAAAGCGGGGGCACGTAGACCTTATATCATTCGAATTGTGGGATTGTATAATCCCTATCCTCAGGTAGTAGGCGCTACAGAGTGGGTGAAGCAGTTTAACCGCTATGCATCGCAGTATAGTAGCCGAGTAGTTGGATTTGCTTCTATTTATGGTGAGTTTGCAGGAAATGAGAGAGGCCTTTTATCGTTTGACCACTTACATCCTAATGGCCGAGGCTACCGTGTGATTGCTGAGAAACTCAATGCGCTTGGTTATGGTGGTTTGATTTAATTGAGATTCATTTGTAATGGGGGTCTGAAAAGCAAAGAGGCTGTGCACTAACCATCAAGTGGATAGTGTACAGCCTCTTTGTGTTGTTTTATAGCTTACACACCGCTAGGCAGTGTTTTCTCGATGACTTTATCAACGATACCGTAAGCTGCCGCGTCTGCAGCAGTCATGAAGTAATCACGATCTGTATCCTTCTCAATACGTTCCAGGGGTTGACCCGTACGTTCTGCAAGAATGCGATTCAGCTTATCGCGCAATTTGAGGATACGGCGAGCACGGATTTCGATATCCGTTGCTTGACCTTGAGCACCACCCAGAGGTTGGTGAATCATGATCTCACTGTTAGGAAGTGCGAAGCGTTTGCCTTTAGCACCAGCGTTAAGCAGGAAAGCTCCCATGGAAGCTGCCATACCGACACAGATGGTGGAAACGTCTGGCTTAATGTACTGCATTGTATCAAAAATAGCCATACCTGCAGTAATGGAACCACCAGGGCTATTCACATAAAGGTGAATGTCCTTCTCAGGATCTTCGGCAGCCAAGAACAGCATTTGTGCGATGATAGAATTGGCTACCACGTCATTAACCTCCGTTCCAAGGAAAATGATGCGGTCCTTCAGCAGGCGGGAATAGATGTCATAAGCGCGCTCACCGCGGTTGCTCTGTTCTACTACCATAGGAATATAACTCACGTGGAAAACCTCCTTGATATTGGTTCTTCAAATGTATTCATTTTTACTCTTGCCGTATTACCCACATGATAAACAAATTCAAACAAAAAGTCAAAGAAAGTCAAACTTATATTCAAAAAAAAGAGCCGACATGCGGCTCTTTGGTTAAGTAGTAGTATAGGCACTACTAAATTATGTACAAAAGTGAAATTAATGGCGCGCCCGCCAAGAATCGAACTTGGATCTCAGGCTTCGGAGGCCTACGTCATATCCATTGGACCACGGGCGCAACAAAAATGATTATAATATAATTCCTGAGCAATTGCAATGAATTTAATAATACAGAGCAGGACACTATGCTTTTTCTTAAAGGTAGACAAGCTTATATTCGTTTTCACTCAGAGATAGAATCTGGATAGTTAATGACAGGTTTTAGGTGCTTTAACTCTTTCCCAATCTTATAAATGTATAAGAAGACAAGCGCTTGAGAATTCTACTCTCGGAAGACTTGCACTTCGAGCAATATTTGGTTAGAATATGAGTGGGACTTAAAAAGTTTACCCGGGACATTTTGAGACCATGAACAAGGGAATAGAGGAAGACGAAGTTGCAGGAGTGAAAGCATGCGTAATTTATTAGATATCCAAAAGCAGCTTCTGCCTGATCTCATGGAAACCCTTAAGAGACGGTACACGATTCTTCATCAGATCATGCTGTCCGATATCATTGGACGCAGAACGCTTGCCGCTTCGCTTGATATGACTGAGCGGGTACTGCGTGCCGAGACGGATCTTCTGAAATCGCAAGGGCTCATTGAGATCGAGAGCGTTGGTATGCGCATTAGCGCTGCTGGGCGCAGACTGCTTGATTTGCTAGAGCCGGTCGTTAAGAGCCTGTTTGGTCTGGATGAGCTGGAAGAGAAAATTCGGGCAACATACGGTCTGGATAAAGTCATTGTGGTGCCGGGTGATTGTGAGTCATCACCATTCACCAAACGTGAGCTTGGCCGCGCAGGTGCAAAAGCGCTGCTCAGTGTCCTCCGTACAGATGATATTGTTGCTGTCACAGGTGGATCAACGCTTGCCGATATGGCTGATCAACTGACACCGCCGTTATCCCTTTCCTATAAGAACGCCTGGTTTGTTCCAGCGCGTGGCGGATTAGGAGAGAGTATGGAGATTCAAGCCAATACGATTGCCTCTACAATGGCAAAACGGGTTGGAGCGAATTACCGGTTGCTGCATGTCCCTGATTTACTTAGTGGGGATGCCTATCAGTCATTAGCACTTGATTCTAATATTGGAGAGATTGTACAAATCATCCGCAGTTCGCGTATTATTGTACATGGGATTGGGGATGCCATTGAAATGACTCGCCGCCGCAAGCTGGATGAGGCTACTGTCTCAGAAATCCAGGGTGAGGGAGCAGTGGCAGAATCCTTTGGATATTATTTTAATGAAGATGGTCAGGTTGTGCATACGATGCTTACGATGGGATTACGTCTAGAAGATATTGTTCGGACGGAAACTGTCATCGGTATTGCCGGAGGCAAGCCAAAGGCCAAAGCTATTCATGCCATGCTGCGTTTCGGGCAGGAGAATATTCTCGTCACGGACGAGGCTGCTGCTGTGGAAATAGGCAAGGAGATTGACAATCAGTTACAGATATCGTCGTAACTTACTAGAACATATATCTTGCATTATACTTAACATTGTTGTCATGACAGGCTTCACGGTCTGTTTTGAATAAATAAAACGAATTCTAGGAGGAACTATTCAATGAGTGTAAAAGTTGGAATTAACGGATTTGGACGTATTGGACGCCTTGCTTTCCGCCGTATTCAAAATGTAGAAGGTATCGAAGTGGTAGCAATCAACGACTTGACTGACGCTAAGATGCTTGCTCATTTGCTTAAATATGATACAACTCAAGGTAAATTCCAAGGTGATGTTGAAGTGCATGACGGCTTCTTCAAAGTCAATGGTAAAGAAGTTAAGGTTCTTGCTAACCGCAACCCTGAAGAATTGCCATGGGGCGACCTAGGCGTTGATATCGTACTTGAGTGCACAGGTTTCTTCACAACTAAAGAAGCAGCTGAAAAACACTTGAAAGGTGGAGCTAAGAAAGTAGTTATCTCCGCTCCAGCTACTGGCGACATGAAAACTGTCGTTTACAACGTTAACGATGACATTCTTGATGGTACTGAGACTGTTATTTCCGGCGCATCTTGCACTACTAACTGCCTAGCTCCAATGGCAAAAGTATTGAACGACAAGTTCGGTATCGTTGAAGGCTTGATGACTACAATTCACGCTTACACTGGCGACCAAAACACTTTGGATGCTCCACACGCTAAAGGTGACTTCAGACGTGCTCGTGCAGCAGCTGAGAACATCATCCCTAACACTACTGGTGCTGCTAAAGCAATCGGTCTGGTTATTCCAGAACTTAAAGGTAAATTGGATGGTGCAGCTCAACGTGTTCCAGTTGCAACTGGTTCCCTGACTGAGCTTGTAACTGTTCTTGATAAGAGCGTTACTGTTGAAGAAATCAACGCAGCTATGAAAGCAGCTTCCGATCCAGACACTTATGGTTACACTGAAGATGAAATCGTATCTTCCGACATCAAAGGTATGACTTTCGGATCCCTGTTCGATGCTACACAAACTAAAGTATTGACTGTTGGCGACAAACAACTGGTTAAAACGGTTGCTTGGTATGACAATGAAATGTCCTACACTGCACAATTGGTTCGTACTTTGGAGAAATTCGCTAAAATCGCTAAGTAATTGACTTGATATAAGCAACATCTATAGAGCGGAAACAGAAGTTCCTTGTTTCCGCTCTTTCTAAATGTATTTCTTGTTTCCTGCTAGAAACAATATGGGGTGTGGAGGAATTAATCATGAACAAAAAGAGCGTCCGTGATGTAGAAGTAAAGGGTAAACGCGTATTTGTACGCGTGGATTTCAACGTGCCTGTAGAAGACGGTAAAATTACTGATGATACTCGTATCCGCGAAACACTTCCAACTATTAAATATTTGATTGAGAACGGTGCAAAGATCATTCTTGCAAGTCACATGGGTCGTCCTAAAGGCCAATTCGTAGATTCCATGCGTTTGACTACTGCTGCTGAACGCCTGTCCGAGCTTCTTGGCAAACCAGTAGCTAAAGCTGACGAAGCTGTTGGTGAAGCTGTAAAAGCAAAAATTGCTGAGCTAGGAGAAGGCGACGTACTTGTACTTGAGAATGTTCGTTTCTACCCAGGCGAAGAGAAAAACGATCCTGAACTGGCTAAACAATTTGCTGAACTGGCTGATTTGTTCGTTAACGATGCGTTTGGTGCGGCTCACCGTGCTCATGCATCGACAGAAGGTATCGCTCATTTCCTACCAGCTGTATCCGGTCTTTTGATGGAGAAAGAATTGTCTGTTCTGGGTAAAGCTCTTTCTAACCCTGAGCGTCCTTTCACTGCAATCATCGGTGGTTCGAAAGTGAAGGACAAAATTGACGTGATCGACAACCTGCTGAATTTGGCAGACAATGTCTTGATCGGTGGCGGTCTGTCCTACACCTTTACCAAAGCATTGGGATTTGAAATCGGTATTTCCCTAGTGGACAACGATAAATTGGGAACTGCTCTTGAATTCATTGAGAAAGCCAAATCGCTTGGTAAGAACTTCTTGCTTCCAGTTGACGTCGTGGTAGCCGATAAATTCGGTGCGGATGCCAATACGCAAATCGTTCCTTTCAATGAAATCCCAGAAGGCTGGGAAGGTCTTGATATCGGACCGAAAACCCGTGAGCTTTATGCAGATGTGATCAAAAACTCCAAGCTAGTTGTCTGGAATGGACCTATGGGTGTATTTGAAATTGATAAATTCGCTGAAGGTACAATTGCAGTAGCAAAAGCTTGTGCAACTACTGAAGGTTATACTGTTATTGGTGGCGGAGATTCCGCAGCAGCAGCAGAGAAATTCCACCTGGCTGATCAAATGGATCATATTTCAACTGGTGGCGGTGCATCCCTTGAGTTCATGGAAGGCAAGGCGCTTCCTGGCGTAGAAGCACTGAACGATAAGTAAGACCCAAGAAGGAGGCAACTTAAGTCATGAGAACACCAATTATCGCAGGAAACTGGAAGATGTTCAAAACAGTTCCTGAAGCAGAAAGCTTTATTGCTGACATCAAAGGCAAAGCAGAAGTAGAAGGCGTTGAGACTGTAATCTGCGCTCCATTTACTAACCTGCCTGCACTTGTAGCAGCTGCAAAGGGTACAGACATCAAGATTGGCGCACAGAACCTGCACTTTGAAGATAACGGTGCTTACACTGGAGAAATCAGTGGTGTAATGCTTAGCGATCTCGGCGTAGACTATGTAATCATTGGTCACTCAGAGCGTCGTGCTTATTTTGGCGAAACAGATGAAATCGTGAATAAGAAAATGCATGCTGCATTCCGTCACGGTATCACTCCAATCGTATGTGTTGGCGAAAAGCTCGAAGAGCGTGAAGCTGATCAAACTAAAGCAGTATGTAAAGTACAAACTGAAGCTGCATTCCAAGGACTTAGTGCCGAGCAAGCAGCAAAAGTTGTCATTGCATACGAACCTATCTGGGCTATTGGCACAGGTAAATCATCCACTTCCCAAGATGCTAACGAAGTTATTGCTTACATCCGCAGTCTTGTAAAAGATTTGTATGATGCAGCAACAGCTGAAGCTGTTCGTATTCAATACGGCGGCAGCGTGAAGCCTGAGAATGTAACTGAGTACATGGGCCAAAGCGACATCGATGGTGCGCTTGTTGGCGGTGCCAGCTTGCAGCCTGCTTCCTTCGTTCAATTGGTTGAGGGGGCGAAGTAAGATGTCAGCTCCAAGACCTGTAGCTTTGATCATCATGGATGGTTTCGGTTTGCGTGGAACCTCTGAAGGTAACGCCGTTGCTCAAGCTAACAAACCTAACTATGACCGTTACTTGAAACAATATCCTAATACTACCCTTACTGCTTGTGGTGAAGCTGTTGGTCTTCCAGAAGGCCAAATGGGCAACTCTGAAGTAGGGCACTTAAATATTGGTGCAGGACGGATTGTATACCAGGATTTGACTCGTATCGATAAATCGATCCGTGAGGGCGAATTCTTCGATAATGAAACACTGGTAGCCGCAGTTAGAAATGCTAAGAACACAGGTAAAAAGCTTCATCTTTACGCGCTTGTATCCGACGGAGGGGTACATAGCCATATTAATCACCTGTTTGCTATGCTTGACCTGGCTAAGAAAGAAGATATGCACGAAGTGTATATCCACGCTTTCATGGATGGCCGGGACGTACCTCCAGATAGTGGTAAGAAGTTTGTTCAAGATCTGGTTGCTAAGATTGAAGAGGTTGGAGTAGGTACAATTGCTACGGTATCCGGGCGTTATTACGCAATGGACCGTGACAAACGTTGGGATCGTGTAGAAAAAGCCTATCGTGCTATGGTTTATGGCGAAGGACCGAAATACACGGATGCTCTGCAAGCTATCACTGCATCTTATTCAAATTCCGTGTTCGACGAATTCGTTGAACCTAGCGTAATTGTAGACAGTGAAGGCAAGCCGGTAACGGCAGTAGAGAGCGGCGATTCCGTCGTGTTCCTCAACTTCCGCCCTGACCGTGCTATTCAGTTGTCACAAGTGTTCACGAATCAAGATTTCCGTGGTTTCGAACGGGGTCCTTTGTTCCCGCAAGACTTGCACTTCGTATGCCTGACTACTTTCAGTGAAACGGTACAAGGTTATGTAGCCTATTCACCGAAGAACCTGGATAACACATTGGGTGAAGTACTTGTGCAACAAAACAAGAAGCAACTGCGCATCGCGGAAACTGAGAAATATCCGCACGTAACGTTCTTCTTCAGTGGTGGACGTGATGAGGAGCTTCCAGGAGAAACTCGTATCTTGATCAACTCTCCTAAAGTAGCAACCTATGATCTTCAACCTGAGATGAGTGCTTACGAAGTGGCTGCAGCCTGCGTAGCAGAAATTGAAGCGGAAAGACAGGATGCTATTATCCTTAACTTTGCAAACCCTGATATGGTTGGACACTCCGGAATGCTGGAGCCAACAATCAAGGCTGTAGAGGTAACTGATGAGTGTGTAGGTAAAGTAGTGGACGCAGTAGTTGCCAAGGGTGGCGTTGCGATCATTATTGCCGATCACGGTAATGCAGACATGGTGTTTGATGAGAACGGTCGTCCGTTCACAGCTCATACCACTAACCCGGTTCCGTTTATCCTTACGGATGAAAATGTTGTATTGCGCGATCGCGGTATCCTTGCCGATGTAGCACCAACCATTCTGGATCTGATGGGACTTCCGCAACCTGCGGAAATGACCGGTCAATCCATGATTGCTAGTCGCAAATAAGGAAACAATACCTAAGATTCAAGCTTTAACAATTAAAAACCAAAACATTGTTTAAAGGAGATTAACTAAAATGACTATTATTTCTGATGTATATGCTCGCGAAGTCCTTGACTCCCGCGGTAACCCAACTGTAGAGGTTGACGTTTATCTTGAATCCGGTGCTAAAGGCCGCGCTATCGTTCCTTCCGGCGCTTCCACTGGTGCTCATGAAGCTGTAGAGCTTCGTGATGGCGATAAATCCCGTTACATGGGTAAAGGCGTTCTTAAAGCTGTTGAGAACGTAAATGAAATCATTGCTCCAGAAGTTATCGGTATGGACGCTCTTGATCAAGTGGGCATCGACAAATTGATGATTACTTTGGACGGAACACATAACAAAGGTAAATTGGGCGCTAACGCAATCCTAGCAGTATCCATGGCCGTAGCTCGCGCAGCTGCAGCAGCATTGGATATTCCTTTGTATGTATACCTGGGCGGATTCAACGCTAAAACTCTTCCAGTACCAATGATGAACATCATCAATGGTGGTGAGCATGCGGATAACAACATCGATGTTCAAGAGTTCATGGTTCTTCCTGTAGGAGCTCCAAGCTTCAAAGAAGCTCTTCGTACAGGTGCTGAAATTTTCCACAACTTGAAATCCGTACTTCAATCCAAAGGCCTGAACACTGCTGTGGGTGACGAAGGTGGTTTCGCACCAAACCTTGGTTCGAATGAAGAAGCAATCACTACAATTATCGAAGCTATCGAAAAAGCTGGTTACAAACCAGGCGTTGACGTATTCTTGGGTATGGACGTTGCTTCCACTGAGTTCTACAAAGACGGTAAATACACACTTGCTGGCGAAGGTAAATCTTACACTTCCGCTGAGTATGTTGACCTTCTTGCTTCATGGGTTGAGAAATACCCAATCATCACAATCGAAGACGGTATGTCCGAAGACGACTGGGATGGTTGGAAATTGCTTACTGAAAAATTGGGAGACAAAGTTCAATTGGTTGGTGACGACTTGTTCGTTACAAACACTGAGCGTCTTGCAACAGGTATCGAAAAAGGTATCGGTAACTCCATCTTGGTTAAAGTTAACCAAATTGGTACATTGACTGAAACTTTCGATGCTATCGAAATGGCTAAACGTGCTGGTTACACAGCTGTTATCTCTCACCGTTCCGGCGAATCCGAAGATAGCACAATCGCTGACATCGCTGTTGCGACTAACGCTGGTCAAATCAAAACGGGTGCTCCTTCCCGTACAGACCGTGTTGCTAAATACAACCAATTGCTTCGCATTGAAGACGAGTTGGGTGAATTGGCTCAATACAACGGCCTGAAATCCTTCTACAACCTTAAAAGATAATCTGCTTTTATAGCAGAGTACGAAGACCCGCCATTATGGCGGGTCTTTTTTTGAATAGCTGTTTATCCTAATCTTTCAAGAAAAGCTACGACTTAACAGCCTAGGCTGTTGTATTAACGGCATTGCTATGATAAAATAAGAATACTGTTTATGTATCGTGATAACCTCAATTACCATAGATAGTGATGCTTAGGCGTAGGAGGTGGAAGTGAATGGATATCTTTTTGAAAGTTGTGCTCCTGATTTTTTCCGTCGGTCTTATTGCGGTCGTTCTTCTGCAAAAGGGGAAAAGCGCGGGTCTTTCCGGTGCCATCTCCGGCGGTGCTGAGCATCTCTTTGGTAAAACAAAAGCTCGTGGTATGGAACTTGTACTACAACGTGTAACTGTTGGACTTGCTGCAGGATTCTTCATTATGGCAATTCTAGCTGCTGTTTTCATTGATTAAAGTACCTACAGTAAGCCCTCGCTCTGTTCTGAATGGAATGGAGTGAAGGCTTTTTTGTTATAATTAAAAGGAGAAGCACCTGTTGGTGCTTTTCTTTTCATAGTAGTAAGAATAAAGAATTCGGTACGAAAAGCATCATAAAGAAGACTTTCTTTTTCGGTGGAGTGAAATTTTGTACTGCGTTTACCTTTGGATGACAGTAACAGGGATGCGCAGGATTGATTTCGTGTATACTAGGGTATGAAGTAGGTAAAGGTAAAATTTACTTGGCATTACTACAGAGCAGGACAAGACATACATATTTGCCAGCGGCTTGGAGCCGCGGAGGGTTGGGGTGACGAACATGATAACACAAGAAATATTACTCGATTTCATGCGGGAAACTGCATATAAACCAATGACTTATGAAGAGCTGGTGAGCCATTTTGCTCTAGAAGATAGCACAGGGTTTAAAAAGTTCGAGGAACTACTAATTGAATTAGAGCAGGACGGAAGAATTGTATTAACTCGAAATGCACGTTATGGCGTGCCGGAACGAATGGATTTACTGCGAGGCCGGTTACAGGCTCATGCGAAAGGCTTCGCTTTTCTTATCCCGGATGATCGTGATCATCCTGACGTATATATCCATGCGAATGATCTTAAGGGAGCTATGAATGGAGATATCGTTCTAATCCGTATTACTTCTAAAAGTCCGTCCGGCGGACGTATGGAAGGTGAAGTTGAACGTATTGTAAAACGAGGCGTATTGCAGACAGTTGGCGTATTTCAAAACTTGGAGACCTATGGTTTTGTGCTGCCTGATGATAAACGGATTAACCGTGATATTTTTATTCCAAAGCAATCCTTCATGGGAGCGGTAGACGGCCAAAAGGTCGTTGTGCGCATTGTTAATTATCCAGAAGGCCGATCAGCGGCAGAGGGTGAAATTATTGAGATCCTCGGACATAAGGATGATCCGGGAGTTGATATTCTATCTATCATCCGTAAACATCAGCTACCAGAGGCCTTTCCCGCTGAAGTGATGAACGAAGCGGACAACGCTCCGGACTCCATCACAGAAGAGGAAATTGCTGAGCAGGGACGTCGCGACTTGCGCGGACTAAACATTGTCACGATTGATGGTGAGGATGCTAAGGACCTGGATGATGCGGTTAATGTTCAGCGACTGGAGAACGGACACTACAAGCTAGGCGTGCATATTGCGGATGTAGGTTATTACGTACGTGAGAGCTCTGAGCTCGATAAAGAAGCCTATGATCGGGGCTGTAGTGTGTACTTGGTGGATCGGGTGATTCCGATGCTGCCTCATCGTTTGTCTAACGGGATTTGCAGTTTGAATCCACAGGTAGACCGCTTAACGATGTCCTGCGAGATGGAATTTAACGAACACATGAAGGTCGTGAAGCACGATGTCTTTACAAGTGTGATTCGCACCAAGGAAAGAATGACTTATTCCAATGTTCGCAAAATTTTGGAGGATGAAGATCCAGAATTGCTGGAGCGCTATAGTCCATTAATTGATGATTTCCGTCTCATGAAAGAATTGGCGATGAAGCTGCGTGATGCGCGGATGCGGCGGGGCGCGGTTGATTTTGACTTTGAAGAGAGCAAAATCATCGTAGATGAGAACGGCAAGGCTGTAGATATTGTGAAGCGTGAACGTTCTGTAGCTGAGCAAATTATCGAGGAATTTATGCTCGCGGCGAATGAAACAGTCGCGGAGCATTTTCACTGGTTGAAGGTTCCGTTCCTTTACCGGATTCACGAAGATCCAGATCCAGAGAAGCTGCAGAATTTTATGGCTTTTGCAGCTAATTTCGGATATCACGTGAAGGGACGTGGCAATTCGGTTCATCCACGTGCTTTGCAGGATCTGTTGGAGCAAATCCAAGGGACTAAAGAACAGACCGTTATTAGCACAATGATGTTGCGTTCCATGAAGCAGGCGAAATATGATGCGGAGAGCACAGGCCATTTCGGACTGGCTGCGGAATACTATTCCCACTTCACTTCGCCGATTCGCCGTTACCCCGATCTGGTCATTCACCGCGTAATGCGTGAAGTGATTGAGAATGGAGGGGCGCTGAGCCAGAAACGGCATGATTATTTGGCCGGCCGGATGCCGGATATTGCTCAGCAGTCCTCGGAGCGTGAGCGTGTAGCGGTAGAAGCAGAACGCGATACAGAGCAGCTGAAGAAAGCTGAATATATGCAGGATAAAGTAGGCGAGGAATTCGAGGCAATGGTCAGCAGTGTGACCAGCTTCGGGATGTTCATCGAGCTGGATAATACTGTCGAAGGCCTTATTCGTCTCAGCGCTATGAGCGACGATTATTATCACTTCGACGAAGCGCATATGGCGCTCATTGGCGAGCGCACATCGCGGGTGTTCCGCATTGGTGACGAGGTGAAGATTCGAGTCGCCAAGGTAAATATGGATGACCACACGATCGATTTCGAGTTGGTCGACATGAAGCCACGCGCGCCAGGTGAACATCGCGGCGGTGGCTTTGGAGGCGGCCGCGGTGGCAAGGGCGGCCGTGGGGCTGGCGGCTTCGGCAAGCCAGCCGCTGGGGGTAAAGCCGGCGGCGGCAAGGGCCGCGGCGGTAAAGGCAAGCCCGGCGCTGTTGTAGGCGCGGGCAAGAGCAAGCCGGGCGCTGGTGTGCGCGCCGGCGAAAGGCCGCGCGAAGCGGCCGGTGTTGCACCGGGCGGACGCGGAAAGCGGAAGCACGGGCGTGATACCGGCGAGGATGCGAGCCGGGTAGTGGCGGCGCCGGGCGGAAGCACCGGCGCAGAGCGCGGAGGCGAAGCCGGCAACGCAGGCGCGCCGCGTGAGCGCAGCGGCGGGCGAGGCCGCGGTGGTGATAACGGCGGTGCCGGTGGTGGACGCGGCATTAGCTTCGGCTTTGGCTCCGGCAAAGGCGGATATGGCGCTCCTGCGTCTGACTCTTCCGGCGGCGAAGTCCGCGGTCTGGACGGCAGCACGAAGTTCCGTAGCCGTGAGGACCGCGGTGGTAACTTTGGCGGTGGAGAAGGCCGTGGCGGTGCTCCAACAGGTAAAGGTCGCCGGAAAAAGAAGAACAAAAGCGGTGTGTTCATCGGTCAATCCGTGACACCGGGTAACGTTCAGACGTCTGATCAAGCCGCTTCTAAACGTAGTGACACTACAGGCAGCGCTCCAGACGGAGCTCCTCGTAAGAGAAAGAAGAAATAAATAACGTTATTGGACTGCGTTACGTAGCTCTATGACGCAAGATTAAGCACTGTCTCCTTTGAGGGGGCAGTGCTTTTTTAATTTTTTTTCGCTGCTCAAGTGTGAAATTCTCGTTTCTGAACGAGACTATTGGTTTCCATAAGTTGTTAAGTAATAGCCTGAAGAAGCTATGAGACAGCGTCATTTTGTGACTTTGACACTTGGATTGGAGCGAAGTAACCAGTGTTATAACGATGCTTATTTTTTGATTGCATAATGTGCAGTTAAAATTCCGGTGTTTCAGTAGAGATTGAGGTTAATTGCACTTTGTACAACTAAATCTGATCAGTATCTTCAAAACCGCATGTTTTCGAGTTTTTAACTGCAGAAAGTACAACTAAACAACCATCGAGCGTCTAAATATATTAAATAGATTTATAAAGTGCATTTATGTAGCTTTAGCGAAGCATCGGAGGGAAAGAGTGAATAGAAAAGGGTATGAGTGGACTGGGATGTGTGAATAAAGAAACACAAACGTATTTTTACAAACAAATGTAATTAAAGTTAACTATTGGGTAAACTTACTGACAACTAGTTGTCAAAATGGCCGAGAAAGGATTACCTGATCCTTCCTTGCGCACAATCGATTCCATTTGTTACAATATAGATCAGACGTTCGATGACTATGTCGTTTAAGATTAGAGAGACATGGTTACTTTAACTTATGAATATGATTCAAGGAGTGATTCTCATGGGTAAAAAAGCAGACGGGAAAGTACTTGCCCAGAACAAAAAAGCTTCCCATGATTATTTTATCGAGGATACTTATGAAGCTGGCTTGGTGCTGACAGGTACAGAGATCAAGTCGCTGCGTAATGGCCGCGCTAATATTGGAGATGCTTTTGCTACGATCCGTAACGGTGAGATTCACATTCACAACATGCATATCAGCCCGTTTGAACAAGGTAATCGTGCTAACCCTACGGACCCGACGCGTACTCGTAAATTGCTGATGCATAAGGAGCAAATTCATAAACTGCTGGGCTTGTCCAAGCGAGATGGATTTACGATTGTGCCACTCAAGGTTTATGTGCGAAATGGCTATGCGAAGCTGTTAATTGGTCTTGGTAAAGGTAAGAAAGAGTACGATAAACGTGACTCTGCTGCTAAGCGTGATGCTCAGCGTGATATCCAGCGTGTATTGCGTGAGAAGCAAAAGATCGCCAGATAATCTAGGAAGAATGGACGATTCAAATGAGTACCAGTTTCCACCTTCAATTCCTTTAACCCACGTGTTAAAGTATTGATAAATGTGATATACTGAGTAAGTAAGATTATTGCTTCGTTACAGACTTCTTCAAGAAGAAGCTGTGGATTGGATCTCTCTTGCTTGGAAGATCCGCTTGATCCGAAGCGCCCTTTTTAATGAGGGGCCGTTCTTGGATTCGACGGGGGTAGTTCGAGCATGAGTAGCGAGTAGTGGGGACGCGTCCGCTTCATCAACGCTAAAGCCTATTAAACGGCAAACAACAAAACAACTACGCTTTCGCAGCCTAAGAAACTGCGCGCGTGCTTCTACCCTGCATCGCCCATGTGACAGGGATAGGGGCTAACAAGTAGTGGGATACGCCGTCTGGTCTCCGCCTGGGGTCAACGGAAGAAGATAATCAGGCTGACCCAACGTATAGCCGGTTACGGGGCGATACTCGGGTGACATCAAAACTGTGACTACACTCGTAGAAGCTTATGTGCCGTTATCTTCGGACAGGGGTTCGACTCCCCTCGGCTCCATAAGAAAAACCCGCTGAATTAGCGGGTTTTTTGCTGTTTAGTGCTTGGATTGTACACCGAATCTAGACAAGGAGTTATGGGGAACTAAATGTGTTCATTATTGCAGACCTATTGTCTACATCTTGAATAAGATCATTCACTTTGAAGTTAATAATTAATGGCACATTTTCCGAAACTACATCTATAAGAACTCGAATTGATATAAAATTATGGTATTAAGCATCCAAAAAGAAAAACATTCGGAGGAATTACTATCATGAGCTTTACTATTGATTATGTTAAAAACAAAAACAGAATTATTGTAACATCGGACGGTATGGATGTTGAGGATGCCCTTGCGTATGCGGAACAATTTCCGAAAGTACTGAAGAAAACTAAGCGAGGGTTTACAGGTATGACTGTAATTACTGGTGGCCTGGTATTTAAGCAAGAAGTGTTGGCAATTCTTGCTCCAACTAGTGAAGAAGCTGTCAAAGCTGGAATCTCTACAAAACACAAATGGGTGTATGTTGCGCCTACCTCGTTCTACAAAGCGCAAATGTATCGTATGTTTAAAGATATTGCAAACTTGTATGAATCGATAGAAGAAGCTGAAACGTATCTTAATTCTGCAGGGAATTAGTATATGGAGTATCAGAGAAAGACACCTTGAAGGGTGTCTTTTTTCATTCTAACGGAAGTTTCGGATAATACGTGGCGGTTAAACGGCTTATCCCTAGACTGTTCTGGGGCTTGCTGTTAGTGGATACAGTAACAGCATGACTCACTTACTAGGGGGTATGAAGACGACGGGTGAAGGTACGGTGATTATTAATACTAATATATTCTCATACGTGAATCTGAAAGAATTGTTTAAACGCATGCTCTCTTTCTTTATATGCTGCATTGTCTTTTTATTTTGATATAATTAATTATTGAGTTTAAGGTATATACAATAGTGGAAAAATAGGGATATAGAGCATTGCTTCGCGAACGGTATACCTATAGTTAAAGGATTTAATAGTTACTTAATGCTATAATATTTATTTAGAATAAGAAATAGGGTGAGATCATCATGAATCAATTTCAAAGTACCCACCATAAGCTGTTAATTATCGGCGCGGGTGCTGCCGGACTAATGGCCGCTGTTACTGCGCGTGATATGGGTATCGATACTGCCATTCTGGAGAGCAACGACCGGATTGGAAAGAAGATATTAATGACAGGTGATGGCCGCTGCAACATTACGAATGATTCCACTGCGACGGGTACGGATGAAGCGGTCGCTTTGTCGCGTAAGTACCACAGTAATCAGGCTGGATTTCCATTGGCGGTATTACAGCAATTTGGCATTCGTCAAACCATTGATTTTTTCTCCTTGCTCGGGCTTCCGCTTACAAGATTGAAGGAGGGCTTGATGTATCCGATGTCGCTGCAAGCTGCAGCGGTGCAGGATATTTTTCAGCTTGCGCTGGAGGATCGGAATGTTCCGGTATACCTCAAGAACAAAGTGTTGGATGTTACTGTTTCGACGAATCATCCGCGCTTCACGATAAAATGCCAAACGGAAACAGAGGAGGGGGAGGTACAAGAGGTTGTTTATACCAGTGAATATCTATTTCTCTGTGCGGGTGGCCTTACCGGTCCAAATGCGGGAAAAGAACCTCCTGGTTATATCCTTGCCGAACGTCTGGGGCACTCCCTGGTCGAGCCTTTGCCAGCCATTGTGCAATTGAAGCTAAAGTATCCGAATATGAGGGCGCTGACCAGTATCAAATTTCAGGGACAAGCCCATATCTTTGTAAATGGTAAAAACATTCTCAGTGCATCTGGTGAGATTGCTTTCACGGATTATGGCATTTCTGGTCCGGCAGCTCTCCAGCTAAGCAGGGTAGCTTCTTATTATCTCGCAAGAGGAGAGAATGTGACAGTATCGGTTGATCTGATGCCGGACCGCACGGAGGAAGAGCTAGTTAATTTTTTGGAAATGCTCTGGGAGACCTTTGGACACCGGACTGTTTCAGATTCTCTTGTGGGGATCTTCAACAAGAAGTTGGTTTCTGTCCTGCTGAAGGAGGCAGGCATCGACCAGCAGCCACAGCTACTTTGCCAGGATCTATCGATGAAAACTAAGAGGACATTTTATCGAATCTTAAAGCGTTGGGAATTTAAAGTGACGGATACCAATGGCTTTACGAATGCGCAAGTGACAGCTGGTGGCATCGATACGACTGAACTAATCGAGGGAACGCTGGAATCCAAGCTGGTGCCTGGGCTGTATTTGGCTGGCGAAGTGATGGATGTGGACGGAGATTTCGGCGGCTATAACCTGCAATGGGCCTGGAGTTCCGGATATGTGGCCGCCATGGCGCTAGCTAAGTCAATTCAATAAATTTATTAGGAAAAGGGATGCATCAATTAACATGTATAAGGATCAGACTTCTAAGCACCACGAGCTGTTCATTATCGGTGGGGGTGCTGCAGGTCTAATGGCTGCAGTTACAGCGAGGGATCAAGGTATTGATACAGCAATTATTGAAAGCAATGACCGGCTTGGGAAGAAAATAATAACGACGGGTAACGGGCGTTGCAACATTACGAACCAATCCACCGCCACCGGTACGGATGAAGCGGCCGCTTTATCACACAAGTATCACAGTAATCAGGAAGGATTCCCAATACATGTATTGCGGCAATTCGGTGTCCGCCAAACGATCGAATTTTTCTCCTCGCTCGGGCTTCCTTTTGTAAGCTTGGAGAATGGCCGGATGTATCCGATGTCGCTGCAGGCGGCTTCGGTGCCGGGTGTATTTAAGCTGGCGCTGGAGGATCGGAATGTTCCCGTATATTATAAACATAAAGTGTTGGATATTATCGTTTCGGAGGAACATCCGCGCTTTACGATTAAATGCCAAACGGAGACAGAGGAGCTAGTTGAGTATACCAGCGAATACCTCTTTCTATGTACGGGGGGTCTTACTGCTCCGAAAACGGGAACAGATGGATCCGGTTATACGCTTGTCGAACGGCTGGGACATACTATGATTCATCCTGTGGCAGGCATTGTGCAATTGAAGTTAGATTATCCGTATTTAAAGGAACTATCTGGCATCAAATTCGAGGGATTAGGTCATATTATCGTAAACAATGAAGTCATCCGCAGTGAATATGGTGAAATTCTTTTCACGGACTATGGCATCTCGGGCCCGCCAATACTTCAGCTAAGCAGGAAGGCTGCGTATAATCTCGGAAGAGGAGAGTCCGTGACATTGTCGGTTGATATGATGCCGGAACGTACGGAAGAAGAGGTAATTGATTTTCTGGAAACACACTGGGCGATCTTCGGGCACCGGACAGTTGCGGACGCCTTTATCGGCATCATCAGCAAGAAGTTGATTCCGGTTCTGCTGAAGGAAGCGGGAATTGATCAACAGGTTCACCTGCTCTGTGAGGATTTATCGTGGAAAACTAAGAAAATATTTTATCGACTCATGAAGCGTTGGGAATTTAAAGTGGCCGATACCAATAGCTTCACGAATGCACAAACAACAGCTGGTGGGATCGATACGACTGACCTAGTTGAAGGAACGTTGGAATCTAAGATTGTACCTGGGCTTTATTTGGCAGGTGAGGTGATGGATGTCGATGGTGATTGCGGCGGCTATAACCTGCAATGGGCCTGGAGCTCAGGCCATGTCGCTGCGATGGCGCTTGCTAAACGACGTGCCGGCACCACATAAGAGGCTAGAGGTTGCAGACTCTTGAAACGTTGCGGTGGAATACTTGCATGCATTGAACACACGGCGGCTAATAGATTTGCCTTGCCACGGCTCTGCTCCGTTTGGAGTAAGTAAAAGACACCTTGAGAGGTGTCTTTTTTCAATCAATTCTTATTCCAATATTCCCAAACTGCTCGCCCTGTAGCATTCGCTGAAAGGCTTGAAAGGTATCTTGTAAAGGATACATACTATCAATGATAGGGCGTATCGAGTGGAGTTCCATAAATTGAAGCATCGCAACAAACTCTTCACTGCTTCCCATTGAGGTTCCGATGACACTGATTTGGGGAAAAAATATGGATCGTACTGCTAATTCCATTCGATCTCCTGAGCTTGCCCCAAACGTGACGATCCGGCCATTTGGCTTAATGATATCAAAGTACTGTTGGAACGTCGCTGGCCCGATACTATCCAGGATGAGATCTACTGTTTCTCCGTTCATACTTTCCTTCCAATCACTATAACTGTCAAAGGCATGATCTGCTCCATGTGCAAGAGCAACTTGTCTTTTTGTTTCCCTTCGTGATGTGACACTGACTCGTGCACCCGCTGCTGAAGCCATAAGCATGGCATAAGTAGCCACACCGCCACCAATACCTGGAATAAGGATATGTTCACCTTGCTGTAAGCGGCCTCTCGTAAACAAAGCCCGATAGGCTGTCAAGGCAGATAAGGGCAACACGCCCGCTTCTTCCCAAGACAAATAAGCCGGCTTACTGATGGCATTTTGCACAGGGATGATGATAGACTCGGCAAATGTACCATCTGAAGGGCCGCCCACTATGGCCGGAACATTCGGGACATCGTGGGTGATTTCCCATCCGATACACGGATTAATGATTACATCGGTACCTACTGTAAGTGATGTTACGCCTTCACCTACCGCTTCAATTATACCCGCCCCATCAGAGCCCATAATCAGGGGAGAATCCTCATTTGTTCGATCCGCCATGAGAAATAAGTCTCGATGATTTAACCCTGCGGTTTTCAGCCTTACTTTTACTTCGCCGAAGCCCGGCTGTTTGCCAACAACGTCTTCATATGTCAGGCTCTTCAAGCCGTTCATCCCAGCATGTACGATTGCTTTCATCCTAATCCTCCAGTAATTCGTATTTCAATGAATCTATTCTGAATTGTACAGAGTGGGAATCATACAGTAAAATGAACAAAACCGAATGTGAGTATCATAAATGATCATACCAAGCAGGTGACATAGAAATGGAAAGCGGAGATTTAAGAATATTTCAAGCTGTAGCTCAAGAGGGTAGTATAACCAAGGCTGCGCAAATGTTAAATTATGTACAATCTAATGTGACGACTCGAATTCAGTATCTTGAGGCGCAGTTGAAAACCCCTCTTTTTCGGAGGTCCAATCGAGGAATGACGCTAACTTTGGCTGGCGAAAATTTACTGGAATATGCGGATAAGATACTGGCTCTGATGGATGAGGCTGTGAAAACTACACAATATTCGGACCATCCTGCAGGGCCTCTTCGGATAGGCTCCATTGAAGCGACAGCAGTCATTCATCTGACTCCGCTATTGGCCGAGTATCAATCACGATATCCGGATGTTAATTTATCGCTCACTACGGGTGTGACACATACGCTCTTACAAAAGGTGTTGGATTACGAGCTTGATGGAGCATTCGTCTATGGTCCTGTTGATGATCCAGATATAGAACATATTGCGGCCTTTGAAGAGGAGTTGGTGTTGATCTCTGAGCCGGGACAAAACGAAATGTATGATCTACTCATGAAACCGATGTTGTTCTTTGACGTTGGATGTACGCATCGGGCAAAAGCAGAGAGTTTTCTGAGAGGCACTGGCCTGACCACTTATCAGATAATGGAATTTGGAACATTAGCAGTTATTCTAGATGGCGTTTCCTCTGGACTCGGTGTGTCTATGCTGCCACAGTCATCGATAGCCAAGGCTGAAGAACAGGGCATAATTACTTCCCACCGTTTGCCTGAAGAGTATCGAGATTTGCAGGTATGGTTTGTGCATAGGCATGACTCGATTTACTCAAGCGCGTTGACAAGGTTAATCCAACTAGTTAAAACTAGGCAATAATAGTTAACCCGCAACGACCGAAGTGTTGAATGTTAGTTTAGTACTAGACTATTTCATCAAACAACAATCTAAGAACACGCAGCAGGAGGAAAATGATGAACTTTATTAAAGATCAACTAGCAGAATACGGTGTAAGCGAACAAATGACAGTTTATCTTTCGAATATAATCATGGTCTTATTTATAGCACTACTCTCTATATTGGCCAATTTAATAGCCAAAAAAATTGTGCTGAAGATAATTATTCATTTCATTAGTAAGGATCGGTATTCGTGGGATAATATCGTTTTGGAGAAAAAAGTGTTTCACAAGCTGTCGCATCTCGCGCCAGCCTTCATCATCTATTATTCTGCGTCTATCTTTCCGCTATATCAGGCTTTTATTGAAAAATCCGCCTTAACTTATATGATTATCGTAACTATCACAGTGTTTAATGCACTACTTAATGCAATCGATGCTATTTATCGCTCGTTTGAGATCTCCAAGATTAGACCGATTAAAGGGTACATTCAGGTTGCAAAGATTATTCTATTTATCATTGGTGTTATTGTGGTGATCTCTAACCTCGTTGGTCAGAATCCACTGATTATACTTAGTGGGTTAGGTGCATTATCAGCTGTTTTTATGCTAATTTTCAAAGATTCTATATTGGGCTTGGTGGCAGGTGTTCAATTATCATCGAATGATATGGTGCGTGTAGGTGACTGGATCGAAATGCCAAAATATAATGCGGATGGTGATGTAATTGACATTACATTGAATACGGTAAAGGTTATGAATTTCGATAAAACAATCACCATGATTCCTAGCTACGCCCTTATTTCAGACTCGTTTAAAAACTGGAGGGGCATGCAAGTATCTGGCGGCAGAAGGATTAAACGAAGTGTTCATATCGATACAAGCAGCATATGCTTTTGTACAAAAGAAATGATGGAGGAATTCCAGAAGATTCACTACCTTTCCGATTTTATAAAGGCAAGATTAAATGAAATTAGCATTTATAATATCGAACATCAAATCAATACGGAGAGTAAAGTAAATGGAAGACATCTCACTAATGTTGGTGTATTCAGAGAATATATCCATGAATATCTGAGGAATCATCCTAAAATTCATAAGGATATGACACTGATCGTCAGACAGCTAGCGCCAGAGGATAATGGACTGCCCTTAGAAATCTACGCGTTTAGCAATGATACTAACTGGGTGGTGTATGAATCGGTTCAAGCTGATATCTTTGATCACATTTTTGCAGTTGTACCGATATTTGGGCTTCGTGTCTTTCAAAACCCGACGGGCCATGATATTGCTCGCTTAAAAGAAAGCAAAGAGTATTCATCCGGATACTGAAGATAAAAATGATTTGCAGGAGAAGGCATTTCTTAATATCAGTAAAAAAGCGACCATCGTGGTCGCTTTTTTACGCTTTTTTCATTTTGGAAAGGATCATAAAACGTACAATTTATTGGGGTTCTGACATAGCAGAAGACTCTAATGGAAGTTCCCAGATTCATTTTCTGAGAATTTGCCATCGCTGTCATGCAGAGCTTGTTTGCGGCGATCATTACGGGCTTGCTGCTGCTGTTGGGCTTCCAGGCTGTTTACGGGCGTGGCTTCCAGTTCTTTTACTGTGTTGATTAGATTCTTATCTGGTTGATTTGCACTCAATTGAAAGCTCCTCCCTTGATTATCTAATGGTTGTGATTTTTATTATGTGCTGGCTACTGTGTGGCTATTCGTGTTGTATTTTCACAAGAGCCCAGGATACATTGCCGAGAGTACGGATGTATCAATGCTCTGTCCTATAATCATTAACTCAGAATACTGTTAGATGTGAAAAATATGAGGAAATGATTGTATCGGAACTGATTTCTGTTCTGATATGTTGGGGATGTTTCAGTTCTATAAAATGTAATATTTCAGGAGGGAATAAAATGAAAAAAAGTATTGCCAAGGTAATCAGTATTGGTGTGTTGTTTTCTCTTGCACTTTCTTTGATAGCAGGTGGATGGACAAATACAGTAGTGCATGCTGCTGGTCTTTCGATAACAGGCAGTGGAGGCTGGAATGAAGCGGCATATGTGGAATGGTCACCTGTAAGTAATGCGACAGGATATAACGTATATGTTAAACAGGCAAGCGCGTCAGATTCGGGGTACCAACAGATTGATAATGAATTGATCCGCAAATATTCTTCCTATTGGAGAGCGGATGCTGTAGGGCTTGCAGCTGGAAGTTATGTAATGAAGGTTGAAGCTACCCTTTCGGGGGGAGGAGCGGCAAGTGCAGTATCAAATACGTTATCCGTAACGTCATATGATCGATCTGGATTTTCTTTTTCGGCAAGCTCGCCATTTGGTACGGGTTCTGGTGCTTATAATGAGAATGGAACCCTTAGGAATGGTGCTCAAGTGCTTTATATAACATCTCAGAATGCGAAAACCATAACACTTGATGTGAAAATCAACAGCTCAGGTGCTGTACAAACTGGCGTTGGTCTTGGTAGTATCTTGGCTCTGAGACAAAAGGGTTATGATACAACCCCACTTGCCATCCGAATTATCGGTAAAGTTACAGCTGCTGACCTGAGCGGACAGCTTAACAGCAGTGGATATCTTGAAGTCAAAGGTAAAAATAATTATTCGGAAATGAATATTACAATCGAAGGTATCGGAAAAGATGCTTATGCATACAGTTGGGGGTTGCTGCTTAGATATGTTGGTAATTTGGAAGTAAGAAATCTGGGTGTGATGTTATTTCCTGACGATGGCATTTCAATGGACACAGGCAATGCGAATGTATGGGTGCATAATAATGATATTTTCTATGGATCCGCAGGGAGCGATGCAGACCAAGCCAAGGGTGACGGATCTACGGACCTCAAAAAAGGATCGACGTACATTACCATCTCGTATAATCACTACTTTGATTCCGGAAAGGCTGCTCTAGTCGGACTTAGTGAGTCTGCAGAATTCTTTGTTACCTTCCACCATAACTGGTTCGATCATTCGGACTCCCGTCATCCGCGGATCAGAGTGGCCTCTGTTCACGTCTATAATAACTTCTATGATGGAGTCTCGAAATATGGTGTCGGCGTTACAACCGGAGCTTCGGCTTTTGTGGAATCCAATGTATTTAGAAATACTAAAGACCCAATGCTTAGTTCTTTACAGGGTACAGATGCTTTAGGTGAGGGTACGTTCTCGGGTGAAAATGGAGGTGTGATTAAAGCTTATAACAATCTAATTGTTGATGCTTCAAGTCTTATCTACGCTAACTCCAATACAGGCACAGCTCCTGCTAATGCAGCCTCATTTGATGCCTACTTAGCCTCGTCTAGAAATGAATCCGTCCCAGGCTCATACAAAGCATTAAAAGGCGGAACAGCATATAATAACTTCGATACGAGCGTCCAAACCGGAGTGAACGTATCGAATATTGATAACGTAAGCAATGTAGAACAGGTTGTTACGGCAAAAGCCGGACGTCTGAATGGCGGAGACTTCACATGGGCATTTAATGATTCCGTGGATGATGCATCGTATGCGCTGAATACAGCGCTGATGTCTGCAATCAGAAGCTACACAACGGGGCTTGTCTCTGTAGGGGGCAATTCAAACCCAACAAGTCCGACTCCAACAGCTACTCCTGTGCAAACAGCAACACCATCTCCAACAATAACACCAACACCTGTACCTACACCGACTCCAGCGGGCACGCCAGTGCCTTCAGCGGAAGCAACCTTGCATAACTTTACCACTGATGGAACAACGAGCAGCTTCTTTAATATTCAGGGGAATCTCTCAACCAGTAAGGGAAATGTGACATATCAGGGTTCAACCCTAACCCAATGTCTAAAAATTGAGAGTGCAACCAGTATTCAGTTCACAGCTGCTAAAGCTTCAACCCTAACCCTAGTGTTCAACACAGAAGGAACCAAAATCAAAGTGGATGGAACAAGTTATCCTATAACGAATGGCATTGCCACTGTCTCCATTACGGCGGGCGCACATATCATAACGAAGGATAGTACGGCGAATCTGTATTATATGAAGTTGGAATAGATAGTTTTATAAAATAAAAGCTGCTAGCGATATTGTGATATGCTCCCATCATAATAGACAGTAGAAAAAACAAAAACTTCTACTGCTACAATGATGGGAGTTTTTCTAATGTCTAAAAGATCTTCAGGACAATCGCGGTCGCAAAAAGCCTGAAGAAGAACTAGATGAGCATGAACGTCTGAAGCTACGGATTAAAGAGCTAGAAGCGCGAAATGAATACCTAGAGATGGAGAATGACTTCGCAAAAAAGTTGGCGGAGATCAAGCGACGAAATACATGCTAACGCTCGTTCGGCAAGTGAACTTGTATCAAGCGATTCAAGAACTGAACAAAGAAAAAGATCACGCAATTACGAAATTGTGTGCATTAGCTGGAGTTGCTCGATCTGCCTATTACAAGTGGTTAAAATGGAAACCCTCTAGCATGGAACTTGAAATTCATGCGTTAGCCAAAGAAATAAAGCTTCGTTATGACAAGCGAAAAGGGATACTTGGCTATCGTCAAATGCGCACGCAATTGAACCGAAAGCTCAAAAAGAAGTACAACAAAAAGCGTTATTACCGAATCATGTGCGCACTTGGGCTCAAAGCGGTCATTCGCAGAAAACGAGCAAGTTATGTGAAAGCTGCGGAGATCCATGTAGCTGAAAATGTAATGAACCGTAACTTTAATGCAAATTCCCCTAATTCAAAATGGTGTACAGATGTGACAGAATTGAAGTACGGGAATGGGCGCAAAGCCTATTGGAGTGCCATTATTGATGTATATGATAATTCTATTGTCTCATGGGTATTAAGCCATTCCAACAACAATAACCTCGTGATGGATACGTTGAAAAGGGCTTACGTCGAAGCATCCTGGCGCAAGCTTTATCCTATGAACGGAAAATCCCCTTTATATTGATATATTGGTGGTGAACGACAATCTCTCCAACAAGGCGGGATGTCTTTCCTCTGTCTGCTTATTCGATAAAAGGTCTAACCATTCGACTTAAACTCCATTTGTTCGATAGAATGTTTTTTATAAGACTTAAGTAATTAAGAAAAATTGTCAAAATCTATCGAAATTGATAATCAAAGCGGTCATTCAATATTAACTTCATCTTCCTTCCCCATACCGATCAATCGCCATAGCTGCGGATTTCAGCATGCGCCGTTTAAGATACTCACCCTCGACGATTTTTACGCGCAGGCCAAGAAAACGGATTTTGGACAACAGAAATTCGCTGTCGTCTCTCATGTAGATGACTTTGACGCGATAGATACCCGAGTTTTCATCAAAGGACACGGATTTATCAAAACAGGAAAAGGCATATAGAATTCGTGACAGCTCAGTATTAAAGGTTGGTATGACTTGAATACATGCACATTCTTTTTGATCCTCTAATAAGCCAGCTATCCTTGCTTTCAAGCCTTCAATCCGTTTGGCGGGGAAGGGGGCTGCTTCGACAGAAACAATGTTTTTTAGTTTGGTGGACATAAGAGAACGCTGCCGGGTACTGTACCATTGCAGATACCACTCCCGCTTATACAAATTATATTCCAGCTTGTGAGGGAACCCGGCTTGGTCAGTTCGTTGCCCTCCATGCTTAATACGGAAAGTAATAAGGATCGCTTGATTCTGCATGATTATACGGCGGAGTGTACGTAGCATTGGATGATAGACCTGCAGCTCTTTGCTTTTGGCTTTCTCCATAATAATTTCCTTCACTTCTGTGGACGGTTCTGTCTCCAATATGGAGTTCAATTTACTTAAGGTGTCTAGTGTAAAAGCTGCTTCTGAAGCCGGGTGCTTTAACATGGTTTTTAGCCAAGAACGTTCCTGGGAGGTCAGCGCTAATGAACCCACTTCGTCGAGGCGGGAATTAATTTGAAAGTTAAATATTTTCTCAAATGGATTCATAATAGCTGTGAATCTCCTTCCACTCCGCGATGAATTGCTTACGCAGCCAAGGGGGTTCTAATACCTCGCAGCTCGAACCAAAGCTTCGTAACCACGGCTTAATTTCATAAATACCATTCACTGTGATCTCATAAAGGAATGTAGAATCGGACTCTTCCGTAATTACTCCCCACTGTCCCTGTGCTTCAACCCGCTCCCGAATGAAATTAACACCTGGACGATTGGGGTTATAAAATCTCGCCACCACTTTAATCGCACGGGTGGTATCTATAACCCAGCTGTTTGTCATCTGCTCTTCCAGATTGCTGAGTTTCTGAGCAAACTCTGCTTCTTCCACAGTGTCGCCCTCTTCAATCTGAGTAAGGCCCTCCATTCGGAATTTCATGATGCCCATACGTGAATTATGTCCGATTAAATACCAGCGCCCATATTGAAGGTCATAGATGACGCGGAGCGGAAGAACGGTTTCTGTGACGCCCCTTGTTTCCCGCTCAAAGAGAGGATTGGTATTCTGAGAGGCGTAGTTTTTTCCCTTTTTAGGGGATAAATATAGAAATTTTATTTTTTTTCGCTGCTGAATCGCTGCAAATATCGTATATAGGTGTGCCTCATCAAGAATACGTGAATGATAATTATATTTGTATCTATGGGTTTCCGTAGCTTCGAGGTTATAACCCCGCTTCCGCAGGACCTTTTTTAGGGTGTCGCGCAGCAGGTAACCTTGCACAGACGGAGTCTGCGTGTTGGCGATGACATCAACATAGTCGTAAAGATCCAAGAGCTGATCGCCGGATAATTGATCAATCAGATCGTTAGCAGCCTTGTATCGATAAGGGCGCCCTTCGTTTACACGAAGAATAACGCCAACTTCCTCAAGGTATTTCAGATCTCCACGGATGGTCTTCTCATCGGGCATTGGATAATGGGTTGGCATTTTCTCACTGCAGACATCCTGTAGATCTTTAGCCGTTAGCTCCTGAGTCTGGAGCGCAGTTAATAATAGAGTAAGCCGGATGCTCTCCGTTTCCTTAAGCGACTTCGCCCGGAACAAGAACAGGAGCAGCGGGTCGGCAGATTCATAGTAGTTATAGCGGAGCCACTCAGAGAGTTCTGTTCCTTGTTCTGTAGGCAGGTCTTGTTGTAAGACGGTTACCATGCCCTTCAGGTTGCGCAGCGTTTTGTCATAGGTATGTACAGAAATGCCGAGACGATCGGCGAATTGTTGTCTGCTGTAAGCTCCCCCTGCCAAAGAGAGCATGCGAAGAAATTGAATCTCCTTGTCAAAACTTTCCCGGGCCATTTGTATTCCTCCAGCCTGTAGCGAATCCATTAGAAATAGTAGTACTCATTATATTAAGCACCAGAGTTGAATAAAATGGAAGTGTTTTTGGCCGCCGCCATACTTCCGCCCTGTTCGTTACAGGGAAGATGAGCGAAGATAGATCCATGAAGCCGAAACAATTCTGATGAGGCGTTCGAATAGTAACAAGGGTAGAGAATAGGGAAGTAACCGATCTGGAGGGGTGAAGATGGATCCTATAAACAAGATTATCCGTGAGCAGCTGGAACAGATTGAACAGGAGGAGCAAGTTACAATATTGTATGCCTGTGAATCAGGCAGCCGGGCGTGGGGATTCCCATCGCAGGACAGTGATTATGATGTGAGGTTTATTTATCTGCATAAACCGGAATGGTACCTATCTATTTTTGATAAGCGGGATGTGATCGAGCGTCCTATTAACAATAGGCTTGATATCAATGGCTGGGATTTGCGGAAAGCACTGAATTTATTTCGGAAGTCTAATCCACCCCTGCTGGAGTGGTTGCAATCACCCATTCAATATGCAGAAAAGTACAGTATAGCAGAGAAGCTTAGAAGCATCTCCTCGTACACCTTTTCGCCGAAGTCTTGTATGTACCATTACTTAAACATGGCAAGAGGCAACTACCGGGATTATCTGCAAGGCGAGCAGGTCAAGATCAAAAAGTATTTTTATGTACTTCGTCCCGTTCTAGCCTGTGAATGGACTCACCGATATGGAGAGATGCCGCCGATGGAGTTCGATATATTGGTAGAGCGGCTTATTCCGAAGGATGAAGAGCTGTGGCAGGTGATTCAGCAATTGCTGGCCCGGAAAAAATCTGGTGAGGAACTAGACTATGAACCGCAGCTAACCGCAATTAACGATTATTTAGAAGAACAGTTCCAAGTGTTGGATAAGGTGGCGGCGTCCTTAAATGCTAAGGAGGACAAAAGAGATCATCAGCTGGATGCTCTATTTCGAGAAGCTTTACAGGAAGTATGGGGACGGGTCTTATAGAAAGATTGATAGGAGGAAGATGGTATGGCTATTGTACAACTGAAATCAACGAATCCAAAATTCACTTTTTTAATTAAAAAGAATCCAGTGACAGGTATGCAGCTTCGTCCGGTTCGTCAGGGATTGGCTTATGGATGGTATTCTGACGATGGAACTTATAACGTTTATTTTAAGGATGCAGATAACGATATATCCTACAAGCAGAACGAAAGTGAGAGCTTTGAGTATTTAAATGTCTCCCGGTTTAATACACCTCTATTTCCGCTTAATACGGTCAATGAGTTTTTCTCTACACCCTTCAAAGCGCAGGATGAACGCGATGTGGAAGGATATGAGCATTCTTTTTTCATCAATATGGTTCAGGTTGAGCGGATACACTATATTGAATTTTTCCAAAAGCATTTAAAGGGCTATACCTTCTCCTTGCAGCATCAGGCGCATAAGAGCTATTCACTGACAATTACCACACATAAAAGCTTGTATCATCTCTTGCATGTTGTTAGTGTGTTGTCCTTGTTCTTGTCCATATTTGGGGAAGAGTACATAGATATTTCGGATGCTATTTTGGATAAATATATCCGCAGCCTTAACGTCATTGATGCACCTTTTTATATAAGAAGTCTATTTGCAAGGAATTTCCTTACCTCTAAGGAACGGTTCAAGCGATATAAAGCCTCCATCGAACAAACGGACCAGTATTCTATTGGGCTGGAGTATGGCGGTACTGCAATGCAGCGGCGTACGTTTATTTCAAGTGTGCTTCCATTCAATAAGTCGATTCTGGACATCGGCTGCGGAGAAGGTTTCTATGCGATACCGTTTGCCGGAAAAATAGAGAGTACCTATTATGCGGTAGATATAGCCGAGGCGTTGCTGGAGGTTGTGAATCGGAAAGCGAAAGCTAAGGACATTGATAACATTGCAACCTTTGGCTCGCTGGACCATTTTCTGGAGTCGTACAACGGGGAGCAGGTTGATGTGATTCTAACAGAAGTTGTAGAGCACATGAGTGAAGGTGAAGCCGCAGAGCTTATTCAGCAAATTGTCGGTAATGTGAATTTCGAACAACTTATTGTGACCACACCGAATGCTGATTTCAATCGTTATTATGAGCTGGAAGGGTTCCGGCATGAAGATCATAAATGGGAAATGGGACAGCAAGCGTTCGGGCAATGGGTTTTGGATACGGTTCAAGGTTTAGCAGTCGAGGTCGAATATTTGATGGTTGGTGACCGGGTTGGCGAGATCCGTACGACGCAATGCGCTATTGTGCGAAGAAAGGAGGAATAGACAGTGGAAATTCAAACGCGTGTACACACCATATTTCTGCTTGTAGGAGCAACGGAATGCGGGAAATCGACTTTTGCTAAAGAAGTTCTGATCCCGCAGTTAAAACTAGAGGATGCCTCCAAAGATTTACGTACGAATGTGCAGTATTTATCCTCAGATAGTATCCGCCAGGAGATATTGGGCTACGACTATGATAAGTATGATCAGGTTATGCTGGAGGCGAGTTCGCATACCTTTCAATTATTATTTGAGAGATTGAAGTTAGTCACTTCTTTTCCGATTAATGCGGAGTTTGTGGTGATGGATACCATTGGGCTATCCGAAGATTATCGTAGTAAAGTCCGTGAGATCGCCGGGCAAAATAATTACAATCTGGAGGTTATTCTGTTTGATTACCGCAAACGGGAGGATTACTACGTCTCGGAGCGCTCGAAGAAGCTGATCTCCAATCATTTAAACCGGCTGAGAAAAGAAGTCCTGCCTGTTCTGTCACGGGAAGGCTACAACAAGATTCATAAGGTGCGTGCTAAAGATTTTATTCTCGAGGACGAAGATATACCTAACCCGGACTACCGGGTGATTATACAGGATTGGGATACTTACGCATCTACGGTACTTCTACAAGCACAAGAGTATATTGTGGTTGGGGATGTTCATGAGTGTGTCGAAGAGCTTCGGGGACTATTACTTAATTACGGCTACCGGGTGCACGAAGGGAAGTTAAGTGCTACAGATAAGCTGAGTAACACCCGAGTTATTCTTGCTGGTGACTGGATTGATAAGGGCAAGCAGACGCGGGAGACGATTGAGTTCTTATTTGATAACCGCGAGCATTTCCTATTTGTTATGGGTAATCACGAGAACTTTGTTTACAAGTACGTAAAGGGTGAGATTCAAGGTACCGATCCCGAACTGCTAAGAACGTACTTTGATTCCACCCAAGTGCTTAAGGAGGATGCTGCGCTTTTTAGTAAATTTTCGGCTTTAGTAGAGCAATCCCAGCCCTTTTACCGCTATATCGGTATGCAAGGTCCTTCTTTTTATGTTACCCATGCTCCTTGCCGTAATAAGTACATTGGTAAGCTGGATACGAATTCACTACGCCATCAGCGTAACTTTCGGCTGGATCGTGAGGTTTCCTTTGAGGAACAGCTTGATTTCCTAAAGCAAGAAGCTGTTAGTAATCACCCCTTTCATCTCTTCGGACATATTGCAGCCAAGCAGACTTTTCGGATCAAAAACAAACTCCACCTCGACACAGGGAGTGCGCAGGGTAATGAACTAACTTCTGTTCGCATGTCGTTTAAACCTTTCTATAAAAGTCAAAAATCGCATGTGACTACGGTGCACGAAGAGCTACCTATCCTGTTCCGGGCTGAGCAAACCGTATCCTTGTTAGAGCTTGATTATGAGTCTGTGCGCAGACTGCAGTATTCCTCGCAGAACCGGGTCAACTTCATCTCCGGGACGATGTCACCTGCGGATAAGGATGTGGCTGCCGGTGAGCTTGAGTCTCTGCGAAAAGGGTTGGATTATTTTGCCGAGCGTCGTATATCTGAAGTCGTCCTGCAGCCTAAATATATGGGATCACGCTGTAGTGTGTACCTTTATCGGGATATAGAGCAGTGTTACGCAATTAGCCGGAACGGCTATAAGGTTCAGGCGGTCGATCTAACGCCCATCTACGAACAGCTGCTTCATAAATTCGGAACCTATATGGCTGAGCAGGGGATTGGTGTGCTTTTACTGGATGGCGAGCTGCTACCTTGGAAAGCGCTTGGGGATGGGTTAATTGAGCGTCAGTTCCAGCCGATTGGCAAGGCGCTGGAGACAGAGCTGGATTTCCTAAGACAATATGGATTTGAGGAGTCACTGGGTAAACTGATACAGGATTTTGAAGTAAGCGGGTTTGAACAAGACCAGCACCATATGTCGAAAGAGGCGCTTAACAATAACTATGGGTCTCATGTTTACCAGACTTTTAAGCATGTCCGTGACATAAGAGAATCGTATGTAGATCTTGACCAGCGTGACGAAGCCTACCGGGTATATAAGCAGCAGCTGGAGCTATATGCGGGTGATGCGGAATTCGCATACAAACCTTTTGCAATCCTGAAGGAAGTGCTGGAGAATGGCGATGAACGGGTACCTGACGGCAAAACCTCCGAACTATACCGGTTCTTAAATGATGATGAATTTCTGATTCTGGACATGAATGAGCCCGATGCTTACATCAGGGCAGAGGCGTATTTCGCAAAGATAACGGTAGAGAAACATATGGAGGGAATTGTAATCAAACCGGAGCAAGAACAGCAGGGGGTAGTCCCATATATGAAGGTCCGCAATCCGGGCTACTTGTCGATCATCTACGGGTACGACTACAAGTTTCCACATAAGTATGCCAAGCTGATGAAGCAGAAGAATATCGCTCCTAAGCTTCGTACGTCCTTAATTGAGCACCGGCTGGGCAGACAAATGCTAGAAGTGAAGCTGGGTGAGATTTCGTCTGCCAACGAGGTCTACAAGCAAATTGCGGCAAACTTGTTATTCGAGGTAACGAAAGAGAAAGCGATCGACCCGAGGTTGTAGAGGATTGTTTTGGGTGAAGAAACTTGGGTTGCCAATTATGAGTTCAGGCTGTCGGGAAGGTCCCGGGAGTCTTTTTTTGTCTGGGGAGAAGCACAACAAGGAAAATATATTTGAAGCGGACTCACCTATAGAGATGTCTTTTTATATGCAGCTTCTGTTATGAATACGTGGACATATTAGTACGATTTGATAAGATGTACTTACTTAATGAGTTGATTATAGGAGGAATCTAATGAGTAAATATAAAATCCATAGCGACTTTGAACCCTATGAAAAGAGAGCACTTCCCTTAAATCCATTGTTATTGCCAATTTTAAATAAATTCATAGCGAGAAGTTTGAAAAAATTCAACTCTGCTGAAGGTGTGAAGGTAACAAAAAAAGTTATTTCAGGCTATAAAGACGGAAGCGTTCAGCTGACAATAATTGAACCTGAGGGTATATCCCAAAACGCTCCCTGCCTTATTTACATTCATGGAGGAGCCTTTGTCCTAAAGGCAGCACCTTCCCATATCCATTGGGCCTGTGAGTATGCTTCAAAGACACCTTGCAAAGTAATATTTGTGGATTATAGATTAGCCCCGAAGTACGCTTTCCCATATGGCGTTGAAGATTGCTATGCAGCATTTGAATGGGCCAGTGATCATGCGGATGCCTTAGGCATTGATAGGAGTAGAATTGCTATAGGTGGGGATAGTGCAGGTGGGGCGCTTGCTGCTGCAGTGACTCTAATGGCTCGCGATAGGCAGGCGCCTCCTATTTGTTTTCAAATGTTACTCTATCCAGTGACAGATGCAAGACAGACTACGGAATCCATTAAAGAGTTTACAGACACACCTCTGTGGAACTCTAAGCTTAATGAGAAGATGTGGAAGCTATATCTCAAGAATGGAGTAGCAGCTGGCAAGAGAGAATATGCGTCTCCTATGGAAGCAACTTCATTAAAAGGTTTGCCTAATGCTTATGTTGAAATTACGGAGTTTGATTGTTTGAGAGACGAAGGAATTCATTACGCAGAAGCCTTACAAGAATGTGGAGTTCAGGTTGAATTGTATCACACCAAAGGAACCATTCATGGATACGATATAGCGGAAAAAAGCGGAATTGTGCAGCAGAGTGTAGCGAGAAGAATTGAAGCTTTACGAGGAGCTTTTAAGTAGAAAAGGAGAATCAAGCCGTGAGTATCTTTTCGATGATCCGCGCGGTTGATTCTTTTTTGTTTTTATATCCACAAAATGTAAAAATGTCATATGATAATTTGATGACTGCTGTCACTATTTATCTTAAATTAAAACAATTACAATAAAGGATAGTCCTGAATTTTTAACTTTTATCCTAAAAAGAATTATTCACTCACACTGGAGGTCTCTCTTGAAGGTGAACCCACAACTGTTGCGCGATTTCCCGTTCTTTGAACATCTGGATTTTGAATATTTAGCTGAAATTTCCAAGCTATGTAGCGAGCGTACATATATAAAAGGAGAATCCATCTTTTTTGAAGGGGAAGAGGGAGAGGAGTTCTATCTTATTATCTCTGGAGTTGTTCAAATTTATCAAGATAACCACTCTAGGGATGTAATCCTTTCTATTTTTAGAGAAGGTGATTTCTTTGGAGAGATGGCTTTGTTACAAAATGAAAGAGCACGCTCTGCTTCTGCAAGGACCATCGAGAAATCCACCTTATGTATTCTGAAAAAACGCGATTTCATTCCCTTATTAAAAAGTAATCCGGAAATACTAATCGGCATTTTGGAAACAGCGTTAGATCGTCTGCGTGATGCCAATAAATTAATCACAGACTTAACCGTTATCGATGTGCGTACGCGCATTGCTCGCGTGTTGTTGCGTCTAACGGAACAGCATGGAGTGTCCTCTGATGATGGTGTTCTTATCGATTTGAAACTGACGCATCAACATCTGGCGGATATGACAGGAACGGCACGTGAGACAGTGACGAAATCATTGCTTGGATTGCAGGATGAGCAGTTGATACGGATTGATCAGAGGAAAATACTCGTGTGTAACACAGATAGACTTAGAAATATACTCGACGTCATTTGAGCTTGAATATATGGGAATTGTAATTGGGATTACAGACTGTAAATCACCCTAAATGATATAATATTATTAACAAAGAACGCGTTCGTTTGGCTTTATGAATCGTGATGACACAATGACCATCCATAAACGAAAGGAGGAAATGGAATGAGTGTGAAAAAATTGGTTTTATCTATGTCCGGTACTTTTGTGCTGGGGATCATTGTAGGAGGGGCTTTGTTATATAACAATTCGGTTTATAACTCCGTTAAAGATGCCCTGAATGGAAATGCCACGCAAAATTCGGTAGGCAGTGTGAATGGAGTGGGTGGTATGACACAGGTTAACATTCAGGACATGGATCTTGAAACAGCAATGATGGCTGTACAATCGAGTCGTGCAAGTATGTTAGACGAGCAGCTGAAAGATCAAATTGCAGCTGTACAAGCCAAGAATGAAACAATCTCACAACTGAATCAATTGCTAGGAGTGATCAATGAAGAGCTGGGGAAGCTTCCTTCAGGTGCTGAGGTCAGCTCTGCTGTACAGCTGGCAGATAACAAGGGGGCCATGTTTACTGCTATGGGTATGGCTATACCGCAAACCAAAGGAGAGCTTGAGAATCTGTTGGGACAAATCAAGTCAAAGATTGATAGTGCAAGCAATAGTCAGCAAATGGATATGCTGCGCCTGCAAAGTTTATCGAATAAACGTAACGAAGCTTTTGATGTAATGACGAATTTTGTTAAAAAAATGCAAGATTCCAGAAGTAGTATTATAGGAAATATGCGGTGATGAGTTAAAACTATGATACCTAATACTGCAGTTGATTTTCTACGTGATCATCCATTATTGCGAGGCATTCCTGATGGTGAGCTACGAAATGTAATTGATGCTATAAAACTTGTGTCTTTAGAGGATGGACAACGACTTCTTATGGAAGCGTCCACCTCTAAGGACTGTTTCATTATATGGCAAGGGAAGGTGCAGGTCACCTCGGTTAACTTAGTTGGGAAGGCACTGCTCTTGGCTGAACTTGGACCGGGAGAATTAGTAGGAGAAATCGGTCTTATTCGGAACCTACAAAGATCGGCTAGTGTTACGGCAATCGGTCAAGTAAGGGCGCTGCGTCTAGACCGTCCATCGTTCGAATATTTGGCGAACCTGAGTCCGTTATTTTATGAAAGTGTGCTTGTGAACATACGAATCCGAATGATTCATAGTATGCTTCGAAAAGCGACCATCTGGTCGGTCATACCTGATGCTGAACTTCGGGGTCTTGCGGAGATTACAATGATCAAGAAAGTGATGAAGGGCGAAGAAATTATCGCGGAAGGTGCAGTAATTGATCAATTTCTCATGATTAGCAGCGGGAGTATTGAGCTTCGCGGCCGAAAGCGGCGCAAGATTGTCCTTCGAGAAGGGGATTTTTATGGAGAGACAGAGTTACTAACAGACACGGTCTCCTCACATACGTTGATCGCGGTAGAAGATAGTGAAATACTGATTATGGGCAAGTTAGAGTTCTTAACTATACTCGATTATTACGCTCCGGTTCGTCAACAACTCATTAAGGTTCTAAACATACGAACACCCCATCTGATGGAGAAAGTTACAATTGCCTTCGGTGAGGAATTTATTGTCGAGGATAATGAATCGCTACCTAAGGCCAAAGACAAGTGGATGGACCAGTTGCTGTGGCTGGGAGGCGGATTTCTTGTCTTATCCCTCTTGGCATTGTTCTTACATAGTCAATGGTGGAAGATCGCCGCCTTAATTGTTGGAGGTGTAGTGGGTCCCGTAGCATTCGTAGCCTTTGTAAGAAGTCAGCAGTTAGTAGGCTTTCGTCAGATGAGGGTTGGTTTAGTTTTTGTGTCTACCGCGATTGTCGCCATCCCTCTGGCTTGGTATTTAGAGCGGATTTGGCTTTTTGAAGTAAAAGCAAATTCCTTTGACTTTTCGCAGCTTTATGTACCTTTGTCTGTGGCTTTAATAGAAGAAACTGCTAAATTGTTAATCTGTGTGATACTCGTTCGAACGCGAAAAATCCAATTTCTGATGGATGCAGTGGTGTTTGGTGCCGCAGCAGGAATGGGATTTGCAGCAGTGGAAAGTATTATTTATGGATGGGTACATTTAGACGAAGCATCTTCACTTGGGATGCTCGCGGTCCTATGGATGAGAGCATTATTATCACCCTTCGGCCATGGAACATGGACTGCAATTGCAACTGTGGGGATATGGTATGCAAGCAGCATGCATAAGAACTCGAACTTGGGGAATGGCAAGCCATGGACAAGATGGCGACATGCATTGGAGATGTTCTTGGCAGCAGTGGTGATGCATGCACTTTGGAATTATCGCTTTGAATCGGGTCTGATAAAGGCGGGTGCTATGACTTTAGTCGGGTTCATGGGCCTCTATTTATTGTTCTCACTCCTTCGCAGGGGAAGAAGAGAAGAATTCCACGTATTGAATATGTTAAATCCAACCACGCATGAGGCAATTCTGCATGACGATCAAGTGAAGTCAATGACACAGGAGCTTTACTGTGAAGGCTGCGGGTCAATGTCTCCCCAAGGTACCCGCTACTGTGCACGCTGTAGCCAGGCATTACGGATTAAATAATGGTCAATTCTATCTTAGAGCCAAAAGCTCCATTCCTCGTGGAACGGAGCTTTTCTGTGTGTTCATTTAGAAACAGGTGAAGGATTGGATGGACTGCAGGCTCAAGCCTGTATACATCCAAAACCTTCCGTTCCACTGAAAACCCGCAACCGAGGTGCGTCCTACGAAAACCGGGAAAAACCAGAATTGATTTCTATTTACGAGCCATACGTACGTATTCCGAAACAAACAACCAGCAATTGCTCCCGGGTCGACAGCAAAAGACGAAATGGCAGGTTGTTGAGGGATGAGTTGCGGGGGAGGTGAGCTGGGTGCCGTGAGTCCCGGTTGTCCTGGTGACCCTGGTATTCCTGGTTGTCCTGGTATTCCTGGTGGTCCGGGTTGCCCAGGCTGCCCAGGCTGTCCTGGGAATCCTGGGAAACTTGGAGATGGGAAAAATGACATGATCTTGTCACTCCTTAATGAATGGGCTAAAACATTGTATGTAGGAGCGGAGATAAGTGAATGGGCGTATCCGATATTTTATTGATAAATTTAGCGAGGAAGTTCCTCGACGTGGCTCTAACTTACTTAGCTTCTTCACATAGCTCAGTAATTGCTTTGTTTTTGGTTAGCTGTAATAGAAGGTCATAGAATTGCTTTCTTTGCTCTAGCGAGAGATTGTCCAGCATGTTGTCAGCGACTGTATCTTGGAAAGCCAGAACTTGCTCAATAGTGGATTGCGCAAGCTCCGTAAGCTGGATCAGTGTAGCGCGTCGGTCGGTTGGATCAGGAATTCGAACAAGGAGTTTATCCTGCTCAAGCGCATCAATAAAATCGGTAACGGTACGTGCTTTGATCCCTAATTTAACGGCTAACTCATTCATGCGGATACTGCCTGCTTCCGCGACGACTGAGAGCAGACGCAATCTAGGGCCGGAGAGATGATAAGGCGTATTAAGCGCTAATAACTGGGATTGAAACTCTGTTTTAATGTAGTTGGTTGATCTCATTAATATGTGGATGACGTCTATCGCCTTGGGATGATCTGTGTTCATGATGTAGGGCCTCCTTGACTTTATTGTCAATTTTTTATTCTCAATTTCGTGAGATGGATCAATATGTGGATACTCTTAATGAGTGTGCTCTTTAAATTATACTCTTATAAGGTGTATTCAACTATAGTTCGGTGAAACAGAATGTTTGTAGTTTGGTGAAGCGTGCACCAAGAGGCTCGAAGTAAAGGATATACCTTGACACCAGAGAAAATAGTGAGTATCCTCAGTATTAATGTTTTTACTTATAATTCATTCTGAATCAGAAAAGAGGTTTAGATTATGTCAGATACATCCACAGAAAATGCAGATAAGCTGCTAAAAATACTTGTAGTTACCTTAATATTCTCAGTTATGAACGGTACGATGTTCAATGTAGCTCTTCCTGAGATTGGCAAAGAGTTCAATCTTGTTCCTTCTCAGGTTAGTTGGATGATGACTAGTTATATGGTGGTATACGCGGTAGGTTCCATCGTCATGGGGAAATTAGCAGATAAATATCGGTTGAAGGATTTATTAACGTATGGACTGCTTATCTTCGCTCTCGGTTCATTAATAGGTCTGCTTGCTAGTGAGTTTTGGATTATTATTCTGGGCCGTGTAATTCAAGCTGCCGGTGCTTCCGTTCTTCCTGCAACAGCAATGATCATTCCAATTCGTTATTTTGTTCCCGAGAAGAGGGGGCGGGCACTTGGAACTTCTGCGGTTGGGTTAGCGCTTGGTAATGCTTTGGGACCGGTCGCTGCAGGCCTCATCACCAGCTTTGGAAGCTGGAGGCTTATGTTTGTTCTTTCCTTACTTCCGCTACTGACACTCCCTTTTTTTCGGAAGTATTTAGATAATGTGAAAGGGAAGGCAGGAAGTATTGATGTTCTTGGCGGCGGGTTATTAGCTACAGCAGTCGCAATCCTCCTACTTGCCATCACTCAGATGCAAGTGTGGTTGTTCCTTGGAGGGCTTGTTTTGCTGGCCTTATTCATCATTCGGATTCGGAAAGCTGTGGAGCCTTTTATTAAACCAGTATTGTTCCGTAACAAAACCTATTCGATCGGGTTGCTGCTTGCTTTTACAACGACAGCGATGAGCTTTAGTATGACGTTCATGACCCCACAATTTCTAGCGGCAGTGAATGGCTTGACTCCTTCGACCATTGGTTTTGTGTTAGTGCCAGCAGCAATTGCTTCAGCGATCATGGGACGTAAGGGTGGCAGATTGGCTGATGATCGCGGCAATTTGGCACTTGTGTTCGTGGCTTCGGTATTGTTATTTCTAGCGTTCTCCCTACTATCTACTTTTATTGGGGTATCGGCATATTTTATTGCCATTATTTTAATATTAGGAAACGTAGGTCAGACCTTCATGCAAATCTCAATGTCCAATACGATTTCGCAGACGCTGCCAAAAGAGGAGACAGGAGTTGGCATGGGATTACTCTCCATGATCAATTTCATTTCTGGCGCGATGGCTATGAGCGTGGTTGGGAAAATGCTAGACAAGGGCACTGCCGCTGTGCAGTTCAATCCTCTGAATACTAATGTTACTGCCCATGTGTATAGTAATATTTTTCTCGTTATGTCCCTGGTGACTATTGCTGTAGTTGTGCTGTACCGTTATCAGTTTGGTACGGGTGCTTCCGGGTCGAGGAAGAATAAAAAAGGAATGGAGATTTAAGAGGTTATGCCATCTACGGATCAAAGAAAAACATTATAAAGCTGGATACTGGATGTCACGAAGTAATCAAGCAAATAAAACCATTTTATGGTATGTTTTTTGTGATGGATGTTATAACCTAGGAGCTGCATAAGGATGATAGGGAATAGTACAGACAAAGAACGGACGATATTTGATCATGCTGGAAATACGATCAAGACAGAAGATCGAGAGATTCGAATTATTGCCAAGTATGAGGAGCCACTAGTTGTCTTACTAGGAAATGTGCTTAGCGATGAGGAATGCCATGAGCTAATTGAATATTCTAGGGAACGATTGCAACGTTCAAAAATAGGTGAAGACCATGTGGTCAATCCAATTAGAACGAGCAGTGGTGTGTTCTGTGAGGAGAATGAGACGGTTACTAGAATCGAGAAACGTTTCTCTCAAATTATGAATATTCCTGTCGAGCATGGTGATGGCTTGCAAGTCCTGCTGTATATCCCTGGCCAAGAGTATCTACCCCATTATGATTTCTTCGCAGAAACGAGTCGAGCAAGTAGCAATAATCGAATTAGTACGCTAGTGATGTATTTGAATGATGTGGAGGAAGGCGGAGAAACAGCTTTCCCTATGCTTAATTTATCCGTAAGTCCTAACAAAGGTATGGCGGTCTACTTTGAATATTTTTATGATAATCATGAATTAAATGAGTCTACCCTGCATGCAGGTACACCAGTGATCAAAGGTGAAAAATGGGTTGCAACGATGTGGATGAGAAGGCAAGCCCTTCGTTCCTCTTAAACAACTATATCTTCCAATATGATTCCATATGATTATCAGCAAAGACACCTAAATAGGTGTCTTTTTTCGAATTTAACGGCAATGTCTATTCCACCAAAATACCATTAATGAACGTCATAGTTTTGTCTTTAAATTCAAGGATAAATGTATTCGAAAAATCCGGATCGCTATGAATCTCCGTCCCCAACATCACCTCTGTTCCAACATTATCAAAGGGGTTATGAAGCAAACCTCTAGGCTTATACCTAGTTTCGGAACCAATCACATTATTATTCTCATCACGAATAAATGTAGTTTTCCCTGAGAACACCAAGTCCTTGCCGTTTTCCAAAGTTAGGTGAACCTCCAGACGAGTTTTTGTCTTCTGATAATCAATGGCCACATCTTTAGTGGATACAGGGAAACCAATAACGAAAAGTCCAACAAGGGCTGTAGCCAGTATGATCACTGTTAAGAGGGAAAAGACGAGCGTCTTTATATTTTTTGTTTTTACCTTTTTAAAATAATTAAGTTTCTTAACCTCCTCTTGATCAACAATAGGCAGACTTAGATTTGCTGTTGCGGTCATTTCATTATAAGATTGAAGGCATTTTTCACAGGATTGCAGATGTTTTTCAATCTCTTCGTTACTATGTAAAGAGGTGAGCTTTTCAATATAGGAAGGTAATAAATCCTGAATGATTTCGCATTTCATGTAGTTCTTCCTTTCATCAGTTTTTGTTTTCCACGGTAAAAGGTAACTCTCGCCCAGGTCTCATCTCTTCCAAGAATCTCGCCAATTTCCCGAAAGCTGAATTCTCCAGTCAAACGCAGATACAGTACTTCCTTGGTATTGGGATCAAGTAAATGAAGCTGTTTAAACAATTCCATTTTGTCTTGTGCAAGAATGAATTGAGATTCAGTTGAATTTGCGCTAGAAACAGGAGGATCATCTAGTTCATAAGACTTCCTTTTATGTTGCTTGTCCAGCTCCTGATACCATACATGCTTAGCAATCTGACAAAGCCATACATATACTTTGCAGGTTCCATCATATTTGTGTATGGACTTTACAGCTCTATAAAAAGTTTCTTGGGTGATTTCTTCTGCCAGTAAATGATTATGACAAAAACTAAATACGAATTTATATACTTGGGTTGAATATTCCCTGTATAATTCCTCGTTGTCCTGCATTCGTTCACCTCCTCAGGTTATATATCCGTAAAAAGCTATAAACGTTACAGCCTTTCTAAAAATATTATGAGTATAACGAAATAACGCCTTGGGTGTGTAGTATGATAAAAATCCTTAGAAATGTAAAAAAAGAAGGACTGCTTTTCCTCTATAATTAGATGAGATCTTATTGTACAAGTTACAAGGAGGCTCATAAATGACAATAAAGGTAACCCGACAATTAAACGAAGGTCCTAAAATTCAAAAAGAACAAGATATTGTCACGAAAATGATTCGTATATATTGTAAGAAAAAACATCATCATAAGGGGCTTTGCAACGAATGTCAGGATCTAAACGATTATGCTCTGAAGAGGTTAGCTTATTGTAAGTTCGGGGAAGTGAAAACGGCTTGTGCTAAATGCCCTATTCATTGTTATAAACCGGAGTATCGTCAAAGAATAAAAGGGGTTATGCGTTTTTCAGGTCCATGGATGTTACTATATCATCCCATTGAGTCAATTAGGCATATTCCATTACCCAATAAGCTGAGAAAATAAGAAAAAAAACGGACATCATTGGATGTCCGTTTTATGATCTAGCATTTTTACGTTCTATTTGCCACTTGGCAGTAGTTTATTCAGTACGATCGCTGCTAATGAAGCCGCTAGTATAGGTGAGCCCAATAAATATTGCACGAATGAAGGTAAGGAATGCAAGTAGTCGCCAGGAATGAGCACCAAAGCTAACGTGATAATCATCGGTATTGCGATAATGTACATTTCTTTCTCGCCAATCGTTACGTTCTTCATCACCTGCACACCATTAATTGCAATGATCCCGCAGACGATAGCGAAGACGCCGCCGATTACAGCGGATGGAATGGAAGAAATCAGAGCAGCTAATTTACCAGAACAACCGAAGAGGACAAACCATCCTCCAACAGCGAGGAAAACCCGGCGGGAGGCAACACCTGTGATGGAGATAATCCCCGCATTGGTAGAATAGCCTGTAACAGGTGTTGAACCGAGTGCAGAAGCAATAAGACAGCCAATCCCCTCACCGATAACCCCTTTATTAATATGATCGTCTGTTAAAGGTTTATTGATTACGTTGCTGACAGCAAACCAGGTACCTGTTGTTTCCGCTAGCAGTACGAGATAAATAATAACCATGGTGATAATAGCCGAAAAGTTGAACGAGAATCCGAAATCTACAAAAGCGATACGCGGCATGCTAAACCAGTTCGCTTTGCTAATCGCTGAGAAATCTAACACACCCATCAAGTTAGCAGAGATACATCCAACTACTAATGCCATCATGACGGAAATAATTCGGAAGATCGATCCTTTATTACGGAACATAGAACCGAGAATCACGAATAAAAGGAGTGTGCCCGCTGAAATAAGGGCTAACAAAACGTTCTGATTGATTGAAGCGCCTGAAGCTCCATAGATATTGTCTCTTATAGCAACAGGTAATAAAGAAAGACCGACTATGAATATGATCGTACCACCTACAATGGGTGGGATAAAGTTCTTAACGATTTTATTAAAGATCCCGACATAGCCTAAAATAATAACTAGAATCGCACCGATTAAGCTGGCACCTAACACGGAACTCCAGCCCAGCTCCCCGCCGCCACTAGCGGCATAAATACTGACGATCGCACCAAGCGGAACATAGGAAGGACCTTGAGCGATAGGAAGCTTCATACAGAAATAAGTCTGCACAATCGTTGCAAGTCCAGCAGCAATAAAGGTAGATTGAATTAACGCGCTTGACTGATTCGGCTGTAAGCCGATTAACATTGCAATCAGGAACGGAACCACATAAACGTCCATGGCCAATACATGTTGAAAGCCTAAGATGATGGATTTACTGAATGAAACTTTTTCATCGGGTAGAACGGTTAATAGTTGTGACTTTAATGGTGCTTGATCTTGTACGTTTGCTTGTGTTTCCACTCAGATGCCCACCTTAACTTTTCTAGTTTTTTCGGTCCTTAACGTGAATAAACCTTTTCACCCTGTACCCAGACCTCGCGGATATTCTCAGGTCGAGCTAGATACATCATTTTTTGAAACACGTCGTATAAATCTTCATTCCCATCAAAGAGAGGCAGTCTAGCCGATGGTACTTTTGTATCGATGATTTGAACATCCCACGTATAGCCTTCTAATATCCGGCCGATAGGTAAACTTAAGCTTTCTCCGCCACCAGCAGTAGCAAGATAGAAGGATTCATCAATCGTAATTCGTGATCCTAGTAATCCACGCTCTTGTGCAGGAAGGGAGGGATTAACGCCATCCTCAAGCATTCTTGAAGACATTACAGCTTGTCTTATGTTATCGAATAGACTAGGTGAGAAACCTCCGGAAATATCAGACCCCAAACCAATCTCCACACCCTTGGAATGGAAATGTGCGATCGGAATGACACTATTGGCAAAATAAGCGTTCGAGATCGGACAATGTGCAATAGCCGTTCCAGTCTCCGCAAATAAATCCACATCATCCTCATCCAAAAAATTGCAATGTGCCATGACTGATTTATCACTGAGCAGACCGAAATCATGCAAGGCAAAAGCATCGTTTTTCTGGAATCGTTCTTTTACATAACCGTGCGCCCAATCACTTTCACTACAGTGCGATTGAATATAAGTATCGTATTTAGCGGCTAATTCACCTAAACCTTGCAATGCCTTATCTGTACAGCTTGGAATGAACCTAGGTGTCACTACAGGGTAAACGCCTTGCTTAGTCGATTTGGCTAGTTCTTTTACAGCTAAAATAAATTCTTCCGTATCTTTTAGTGCCGTTTGGGTGTCAGCATCGTGATAGCTTTCTGGATTTCCTTGTGGATCATCCATTACCACTTTTCCAACGAGTCCGCGTTGCCCTTTATCCGCACAGATTTGGGCTAACAGTAAACTGGCTTCTTTATGCACCGTTGCAAAATAAAGAGCTGTAGTCGTTCCGTTCGCGAGTAAAGTGTCAACCACATCATCGTAGACCTTTTTTGCAAAATCCAGGTCCGAAAATTTAGATTCCAATGGGAAGGTGTAAGTATTTAACCAGTCATAGAGTGGAATATCTAATGCCGTTCCAGATTGAGCCCATTGGGGCGCGTGAACATGCAAGTCGATAAAGCCGGGCAAGAAAAACTGACCGTCCCCTAATCGATGGAAGTTGCCTTGGTCTTGGTAAGTATCTAGTAATGGTTGATAGTCCGGCGCTTCTGGAGAAACGATCCTTTCTATCATTCCATCTCTATTTATACAGAAGAGGTGATCTTTTAAAATTTGAATTTCCTTAGGTGATTTACTTGAAAATGAAGTCCCTAGGAATATTTGCATATATTTATTCATATTATCCGCCTTAATGTTCGTCTTTTGGTGTATGTTTGTTATTATAATCCGTAAAAACTGATAAGTCTACACCAAAAGTCGAACGAAAACGAATGTTAGTTACTGATTTATGCTCTAACTAGATCGAAATGTATGAATTTACATACGCTCTTCGGCAATCTCCTTCGGAGATACTTTGAAGATAATGTCCTTTTCGGCTATTAGCATTACGTAAAATGTATGCGGTTACTTACTTATGCTATAATACACATAGATAATTTAGGTTAAGCGCTTAAGAAAATTGGGTTAGGAGTGTTACTGAAATGAGAAGATATAACTTTTGGCGTCCGATCATGCTAATTATTGTCGCGTTGCTTACGAGAAGCCTGGTGACTAACGTATGTATTTTGTTTGGTATGCAGACTGAAGTAGCGAGTAGTATAGGTACACTGGGCATGGTCGTCGCCGGTTTAGTGATGTATAATCGCATGAATATTCGCCGTCGAAAATAACGATAGAATTTCTGGAATCCGATCGATTTGGTTAAGATATGAAATTAGCGCAGGAGCATTTGTTGACCCGTTATACATAAAAATGAATCGATCTGGATTTGTTTTTAAGACATGGCCAGTATCATACAAAATAATGAAAAAGACACCCTTAAGGGTGTCTTTTTTGGGTTGTCCAAGTGACTATACAAAACAGTTATAGTCATTCTTTCATCTTTACCGCTGTAAATATATGTGAGTAAATAGGTGGGTAAAGAAAGGGGAGAAAAAGAATGCCATATGTTGATAAACTTCCCAAGTCTATAGAAATGCAGCTTACGGAACAGCCGTTATTCCACTTTGGAACTGATTTAATGAATGATGGACAATTCGGTGAGCAATGGCTTGTATTGACAGAGAAGGAAGTGTCCGTTTGGGGAACGGACGGGGAAATGGTTTCGAAGTTTTTTGTTTCGAGTATAGCCGATGCTCGAGTAGTAGGTGGGATTGGTGGCGGTTCGTTACTTGTCGATACTAAAGAGGGTCCAATTATCCTTATACGTTATACCGCATCGCTTACCTCTATATTTGGATATGCGTCTAAATTAATTGCTGCTGTAGCTAAAGGGGAGGAGCGGCCAACGGCTTCTGAAAAAGAATTTCCAAGACATTGTCCGAAATGCCGCAATCCGCTACCAGACGATTCTCAGACCTGTCCGGTGTGTAAAAGTAACGGCAAGGTTCTATTTCGAATGTTAGGTTACGCGAAGCCGTATAAAATCCAAATGATCGCAGCAGCAATTATGCTGATTTTCACTACATTGATAGAGCTTGTTCCACCTTTTTTGACGAAAATGATTGTAGATAACGTGCTAACAAAAAAGGACATGGGTTCAACGTTACTATGGATTGTAATTGGGCTTGCTGCCACCTCTCTGATGGTTACTCTAATGCAGACTGTACGTGGACTTATCGGGGTATGGATTGGCTCGAAAATTATGGGTGATCTGCGTCATGATGTATATCATTCCTTGATGAAATTGTCGCTATCTTTCTTCGATCGAAGACAGTCTTCGCAATTCATTGGACGGGTAAATAATGACTCTGAGGCGATGCGGCAATTCATGACAGATGGCGTAATATGGGTCTCGGGTGAATCATTAAGGGTGATCGCAATCTTCGCCATTATGTTTAGTATGGATTGGAAGCTAACGCTGCTAGCCATGCTGCCTATGCCGCTTATGGTCGTTCTATCGACTGTGTTATGGCCGATGATTGGCAGACGGTGGTACCAGCAGTGGAGATCTATTTTTAGACTAAACGCTTTGGTGGGCGATTCTTTGCAGGGAATTCGTGTGGTTAAAGCATTTGGTCAGGAAACTACGGAAATGTCCCGTTATACTGTCGCTAATAAGGAATTGGTGCGGCACAATATCCGGATTGAAGGCTTGTGGCAGGGAATGTTTCCCGCTTTTGCGTTAGTTGCTGGCGTTGGTACGCTTTTAATTTGGTATTATGGCGGCAGAACGGTGCTTGACGGACAATTATCTATTGGTACGCTAATCGCTTTGGTTACTTACCTGGGGATGCTCCTCGGACCTTTGCAGTGGGTAAGTCAAATGATCAATTGGGCCAGCCATGCGATTTCAGCAGCAGATCGGGTCTTTGAAATTATGGATACACCATCGGATGTGCCTGATACGACGAACCCAGCTGATATTGGTCGTGTTAATGGTGAGGTAGAGTTTAAACAGGTCACTTATGGATACGAAAAGCATCACCCTGTGCTCAAGAACGTGGATTTAAAAGTAGGCGCAGGAGAGATGATTGGTCTGGTCGGACATTCAGGTGCTGGGAAGTCGACCTTCATCAATATGATTTGCCGATTCTATGACACAGATGAGGGCACCATCACCATCGACGGAGTGGATATCCGAAATATTAGCCAGTCTGACCTCCGGAGTCAGATCGGTGTAGTGCTGCAGGAGACATTCCTGTTCGACGGCACGATTGCTGAGAATATCGCTTATTCTAAACCGGATGCTACAGAGCTAGAAATTATGCGTGCTGCTAAAATTGCCAATGCACATGACTTCATCGTTCAGCTACCTGATGGCTATGACACAAGGGTAGGAGAACGTGGGCATAAGTTATCCGGAGGGGAGAAGCAGCGAGTGTCTATTGCCCGAGCAATAATTCACGATCCGCGGATTCTAATTCTGGACGAAGCAACGGCTTCTGTGGATACAGTGACTGAGCGGCAAATCCAAGAAGCCATCTCGCGTCTGGTCAAAGGTAGAACGACATTCGCCATTGCTCATCGATTGTCCACTTTAAGAAATGCCAATCGGCTCGTCGTGCTGGAACGCGGTAAGATTATTGAGGTGGGTACGCATGAAGAATTGCTAGCAGTAGAAGGGGCTTACTTCAAACTGGTCGAGGCACAGAAAGAAATGTCCCAGATTAAGGGGGTAGAAGTGCATGAGTGATCCAATCAGTGTCAGTGATGAATTGAAAGCTCAAGATAAAGATCCCTATGAAATTAACATTTTTGAACCGGGTCTGATTTCCTTTAACCGTAGTCAAGGTGGGGTATTTCAAGGGGTAGTAGAAGGTAAGGTTTATGAAGAGCTAGTCCTTTTTCGTATATTTCCTTTTCAATACAACACCCAGTATATTTCTGTGAGGAATTCTAAGAGTGAGGAGATTGGTGTCATTCGTGACATTGATCAGCTGGATGAGGAAAGTCGGGGGGAAGTGGACAAAGAACTGCAGCTGCGCTACTTTCTTCCCGTTGTGACCCGAATTGATTCCATTAAACAGAAGGCAGATATGTGGATTTGGGAGCTGCAAACGAATCTGGGGCAGACTCGTATCGTTATGCGTAACCTGCATGAGCATATGCAATACCCGAGTCTTAACCGCATCATTCTGACTGACGTCAATGGAAAAAGATGCGAAATTCGTGATTATTCCACTTTGGATATTCAGAGTCGGAATAAGCTGAAAGACGTTTTATAGTGGCAGAAGCAAAGTGCTTGGTAGTTTATACTACTGAGCACTTTTTTTTGATCTGTGTAAGCATGCGCGGTTATCCCTCCATTTATGAGGAGGAAACGCATTAGATTGGAGCAAATTTGTCACTAAACTTCCAGTATATGTGGTAATATATTACAACTAGATGATTTACTATATGGAGGTATGTGAGTGAAGCATAAATGGATGAACTCGCCGTACACCTTTGCTTTTGGAATGTTTGCGATGATGGTTCCCAGTCAGGCTTTTAGTTCTTTTTACAGTTATTTTTATGTGGAGAAATTGGGCTTGGGCATTGGACTTGCTACACTGGCCAGAACAATCTTTCTGATCTGGGATGCGGTGAATAATCCGTTGTTTGGATATTGGTCAGACCGGACAAATACCCGCTATGGTCGGCGTAGACCCTGGGTGTTCGGATCGATCCCTTTGTTTATGCTGGCGTTTGTGCTGGTGTTCTCTCCCCCCGGCGGTTTATCCGAGAATGGACTCTTCACTTGGTTTCTAGTGACGCTTATTTTCTATGAGGCTGTGGCTACGGTCTTGTGGGTGAACTATGGCGCGCTGCTTCCGGAGCTCTTCCGTGGAGATCGTATTCGGGCAAAAGCCTCGGCGATTCAGCAAGGGTATCAAGTGGTCGCTCTGTTAATCGGTACGGCTCTAACGCCAATCCTTTTCGCAGCGATTAACTTCTCTAATATGGCTATTGTGTATGCCTGTGTCTTCGGCGTGTTTATGTTCTTATGCATGATGAACGTTCAAGAGAAGAAAGAGACTACTAAGACCGAACCATTGAAGCTCATTCCGGCGTTTCGGGAGACGATTCGGAATAAGAAGTTCTGGGTGTTTAATATTTCGAACTCTTTTGCCCAAACGGTGAATGGACTTGTAAGCTCGATGATTCCCTTTTATGCAAAATATGTTCTACATATTTCAGAAACACAGGTGTCTATTATGCTCGCAGCTGTCTTTGTCTCGGTTATTCCATTAGTGTTCGTGTGGTATTGGATTATTCGTAAGATGGATGGGGTCAAGGCATGGCGGCTATCGCTTATCCTATATGCTTTATCTGTCATTCCGCTATGGTTCGGTTATGATCTTGTAAGTGGTGTAGCCGCTGGTATTGTTGTCGGTTTCGGACTAGCAGGATTTCTAGTAACCCCGGCAATCGTAGGTGGCAAAATTATTGATGAGGATGCGGAGAAGACAGGTCTGAGAAGAGAAGGCATCTATACCGCGGTAAGTGGATTTATCACTCGTTCGAGCGGATTAATCTCGGCGCTCGCCTTTTTCATTGTAGGGATGATCTTTGGTTATAAGGGTGGTGATGATCCAGGGTCTGATCCAGAAGCAACGTTCCGGTATTTAATAAGCGTGGTGCCGTTATGTCTGCTAGCCATATCTGTTGTCATATCTTTTACGATTAAATTCACATTTACGGGGCAATTGAGAGGTGATGCTGACTATGAGCAAAAGATTAATCATCAATTGTGATGATTTTGGGCAAAGCCCTGCCATGAATCAGGCGATTATGCATCTGTTAGAAGAAGGAAAAGTATCTTCAGCGACGATAATGGCGGTGGCCCCTGGATTCGAGGAGGCAGCTAGATGGTGTAGCCGTAGGCAACAACGAAATGTGGGCCTTCATTTGACAATGACTAGTGAGTTTGAGGCTTTACGCTGGAGCAGCCTGACGGGGGACTCTTCACTACATGACGATGGCGGGCATCAATATAAGACGGTAAAAGAGTTTGAACAGGGGGCGCAGACAAAAGCTGTGCTAAAGGAGATTGTTGCGCAGTATGAGAGAGTGAAACAATCCGGAATCGTGATTAGTCATGTAGACAACCATATGGGAAGTTTATATGGCATGGAAACAGGACGCAGCTTGCTTCCGCAGACGTTGTGGAGAACTTCGCGCTGGGGATTGCCATCACGGTTCTTTCGATACATCCATCCTGAGGATCCCCTGTTAGGATCGCTGAAAAATATTGAACGTCCTGTTGCACTTGGATCCGGGCTGGCCGATACACTTGGAGTTCCGATTCCTGATTACTTGTTGTCGCATCCTTTTGGTGTAGAGGAGGGTGAGACGTACGATCGTTTCAAACAATCTATTATTGATAAGCTATATTCGCTACCTGATGGTGTTAGTGAAACCTATATTCATCCCGGAATCGACGATCCATGGATGCTTGCAAATATACCACATTGGGAGAAGCGAGTCTGGGAATACCGTCTACCCTTTGATGATGATTTTACCTATGCGATTCGTGATGCTAGTGTTGAATTGACAGACTATCGCTACGTACAGGAGCATCTAAAGCGCCCACGGGTAAGATCTGCGGGGATACTTTTGAAGAAACTGATAAGTTCATAAGGAAAAATAAAAAGACACCTTGCGGGGTGTCTTTTGACTATCCCATTAAACCCTTCAGCCCATTCAAGAATGGGGAAATAGATCTAATCATATTGTAGCCCATTTTCACAACCGGCATTGTTCTTTGGATCATCCCTACGAAGCCCATAATTCCACCGAATCCTGAAGCGCCTGAACTTGCACCCTCGGCAGCGCCAGCAGCCCCTCCTCCCATTCCGAAGAGTGAGCCGAATAATGGCATGAGTCCGGATACGTTCGCTTTCCGGGAGCGGGAAGAAGTGTGTTTTTTTGATTTTTTGTTTTTATTTTTATTTTTACGTGGTTTGGAAAGGGTCAATCCATCCTTATCGAGGCCAGTTATCCATCCTACATACGTACGTCCATCATGAAGCGTAACGCATACAGGTCTACCCTTGAGCTGTTCAGCTCGCTTGCGAATTTTTGCTCTGTTTGACATTTGTGGATCACCTCATTGGTCTATTTAATTATATATTACTCAGATATTCCGGTGTTGCTTGTGCGAGTTCATCATTAATATGAAAATAAAGTCCAAAAATTGATGAGGAGAGGTTATAAGATTTGAATACCAATTAGTGAAGGGGGTGGAAGGGTGTTATCTGCATGGATTGGGAGTATTACTTTTGCGGGAGCGGCGATTCTTTACATATTACTGTCTTTAGGATTACCTTATGGTGAATTTGCAATGGGTGGCAAACATAGAATCATGCCCTCACAGATGAGGATTGCGTGTGCGATCTCAGTTGTTATACAATCGATTGCAATCTTGTACTTGTTGCAGGCAGGAAACGTGATTTCTATAGGATTACCTTTTGATAGAAGCGTATGTTATTTTTTCGCAGTCTATCTAATTCTCAATACCGTAATGAATATATTATCGAAGAGTAAAAAAGAAAGACTTGTGATGTCACCTTTGTCTTTAATCACGGCAATTTGCATTGGGTTTACTGCCATCATGAGTGGGTCTTGAGAGAGTTATTGTCAGATAAAGATTCGACGCTTTTAGACCTTATGTATGCGCTTTCTTAGAGTGCATCTGTATAAGGTGTGTTTTTGTATGTCTAGAGACTCTTGATCTAATAAAAACACAATGTGACCTAGGTCTTTCTTCACACGTTATTATATTTGACACGAATTTATATTAATTTTACAATCCTATACTTTTTCGTCATGTTTGTGTGATATAATATCACCGAAATTATGTAAAAATACTAGGGGGAATAAATCTTTATGGGATGGAAGACACGATGGAACAAGCCTCTCGCTTCTGTACTAGCAACTGCAGTGCTTTCAGCACAGGTACTAGGTGGTGTCGTTTTGGGTACGGTTTGGAGTCCGGACAAAGCCGAAGCCGCATCCGATACCACAGCCAAACTACGGTTGATGAGCACCACGGACGTACACACGAATGTCTACGGCTGGGACTATTTTAAGAATGCAGCCTCTACAACAGTAGGGCTCGATCGAACGGCTACGTTGGTTACTTATGCTAGAAGCGAATATCCTGTTAATAATCTTTTGCTCGACAACGGGGATCTGATTCAAGGTACTCCACTAGGGACCTATATTGCGAACGAAAGTAACCTGATGGAATCAGAGACCAAGCTACACCCTATGATTGCGGCTATGAATATTATGCAATATGATGTGGCCACATTTGGTAATCATGAATTTAATTACGGACTGGAATTCTTAAATCGTACTATTAAAGGCTATGATAATAATCCATTGAGCGGTGCCGATTTCCCATATGTAAATGCCAATATATATATTGATGACAAAGATGGTAATCCAGATAATGACGTAAATGCTTTTAAACCTTATGTAATTATCGACAAGACGATAATGGATAGCGATAACCAACCTCAGGAAATTAAGGTCGGCGTACTTGGCCTTGTAACCCCTCAAATTATGGAATGGGACAAGGTTAATCTGGAAGGCCGTGTCATCGCCAAGGACATTGCAGAAACTGCAGCGAAATTTGTTCCTGACATGAAAATTCAGGGAGCCGATGTAATCGTAGCAATGGCACATACCGGCTTCGATGCAACTGCAGTTGCGGGCACTGATGCAGAAAATGCTATCAATCTTTTAAGCAAAGTTGAAGGCATCGATGCGATTACCTTCTCACACACCCACAAAGTGTTCCCAACAGGTGACAATGCAACGCTTGATGCTTCTTTTAAAGATCCATTAACAAAACTACCATATAATAACGCTCAATCCGTTGTTGATAATGTTTACGGCCACATTAATAGTACTCCGGCTGTACAAGCAGGTTATGGTGGGGGTTACTTGGGTCTGATTGATCTTAATCTGGTGCAGGAAGGCGGCAAATGGAAAGTCGACAAAAAGAACTCTAAAGCTTCGACCCGCTCCATAGCCAATGCTAAACCGGATGCTGCTGTTGATGCTGCTGTTGCAGCAGACCACCAAGCTACTATTGACTATACAGGTCAAGAGCTCGGCGTTACTACCGCTCCGATGAACAGCTATTTCGCAATGGTTCAGGATGATCCAACCGTGCAAATTGTTACCAATGCCCAGAAGTGGTATGTGGAGAAGTATATTAATACTAACCTTCCACAGTATAAAAATCTTCCGATTCTCAGCGTAGGTGCTCCTTTCAAGGCTGGACGCAACGGTCCTTCTGAGTATACGAGTATTGAGAAAGGTCCGCTGACTATTCGCAGTGCGAGTGACTTGTACCTGTATGACAACACGCTGAAAGCTATTAAAGTCAAAGGCTCTGTTGTTAAGGAATGGGTTGAAATGAGTGCGGGCGCATTTAATACCATCGATGTGAAAAGCATAGCTTCACAAAGTTTGCTCAATGGAGATTTTGCGGTTTATAACTTCGATGTCATTGATGGCATTAAATACACAATTGATGTAACTAAACCTGCAAAATATACCCCTACCGGAACAATTAACGATGCTTCATCGAGTCGTGTGAAGCAAATTACGTATAACGGTAAAACGTTGGATCCGAACCAAGATTTTATTGTTGTGACTAACAATTACCGCGCAAGTGGTGGTGGGAACTTCCCGGGTGTGAAAGGTTCAGAGATGGTAGTCGATTCTCAGGATGAGAATCGCCAGATCCTCATGGACTACATTAAAGAAGTAGGTACTATAGACCCTTCTGCAGATGGCAACTGGTCTTTGGCTCCTATTTCAGATGAAGTGAATATTACGTTTACATCGTCACCGGATGCAGCAGCGGTTATGCCATCCAACATTAAGGACACTGGTGCAAAAGATATTAAGGGATTTAGTATTTATAAACTGGCTCTCCCATTTAAAGATGTAGAAGTTCACCTTCTGGGAATCAATGATTTCCACGGTCAACTGGATACAGTTTCTGTTGTGAATGACAAAAATGTGGGAACAGCTGCAATTCTTGCAACTTATCTGAATGAAGCACAGGCTAGATATGACAACTCCTTGCTCTTTCATAATGGGGATTCTGTTGGTGCGTCAGCTCCAGTATCTTCACTTGAGCGTGATGAGCCAACGATTGAGTGGATGAACATGATGAGATTTGATGTTGGATCATTGGGGAACCATGAATTTGACCAAGGTGTCGATGCATTAATGACACAATTGAAAGGCGGTGTGGACCCTAAGAACGAGAACGTTACCCATAAAGGTACGAATTTTGATTATGTAAATGCAAATGCAGTGAAAGCGGAAACCCGCGAACCGATTATTGCACCTTATGTAATCAAAGAAGTAGGTGGTGTAAAGATCGGCTTTATTGGACTTGTGACGAAGGCTACACCAAGCAAAGTTTCACCTTCCGGCACAGAAGGTGTATATTTCCTCACACCTGATGAGGAAGTAGCGGCTGTTGAAAAATATGCGAAGGAGCTCCAAACTGAGGGCGTAGAGACGATTGTTGTGCTTGCACATGATCCTGCCACTACTAAAAATGGAGTTACTACAGGTGAAGCTGCTGATCTGGCCAAAGCACTTCCTGCTGATTCTCCGGTTGACGTTATCGTTGCTGGTGACAACCATGGTCTGGCAAACGGAACTGTAAACGGTAAGCTAATTGTACAAGCGTATTCTTACGGTATGGCATTTGAAGATATTAAGCTGACCATTGATCCTAAAACAGGTGATGTGAAGGACAAGTCTGCTGTAGTAACGTACACCAATCACGATGGTGTAACGCCAGATCCGAGAAGTGTGGCACTGGTTGATGCTTACCTTAAGAAACATCCCGAACTTACCCAACCAGTCGGTACAACAGACGGAACTATAACTCGTACCGATGCTTACACCAAAGAAAGCGCACTTGGTAATTTGATCGCTGACGCTATGCGTACTGCTGACTTCGATGACAAAGCAGGTGCTGCTGATTTTGCCTTTATGAATCCAGGTGGTATCCGTGCAGATCTTCCGAAAGGCCCTGTAACCTTTGGCGATCTCGCTAAAATCCAGCCATTCGGTAATACACTAGTGAAGCTGACGCTAACTGGAGCACAGATCAAAACGTTACTTCAGCAGCAATGGAATGTGACAGCTGACGGAAAACCAGATATCAAGACGCTACAAATTTCGGGACTGAAATATACAGCAATTATGAATCTGCCAGTGGCAGATCGTATTACGAGTCTTACGTTAACTAATGGAACACCAATTAATCCTACGCAGAAATATACGGCAGTAGTCAATAACTTTATGGCTGCGGGTGGGGATAATTACAAGGTTCTGACTGAAGGTAAGAATTCACTGGCTGGTCCTATTGATTTGGATGTATTCTACGATTACATTGTGAATACGTTTGATCGCAAAGAGATCAAGGCAGCTATTGAAGGTCGTATTACGAACAAAGAGAAGGCTGATACGGGATCGGGTAGTGGCGATGGAAGTTCTAATGTTGTAACTCCAACACCTACTCCAACCGTGAAACCAACAGCAACACCAGCACCAACAGCAACACCAGCGCCAACTACTGCTCCAGCAGCAAACTTCAAAGATCTGGGTAAGGTAGCTTGGGCACAGGAAGCTATTCAAGCATTGGCTGCTAAGGGCATTATAAAAGGATTGGATGCAAATACTTTTGCGCCAACCAAAACAGTGACTAGAGCAGAGTTTATTACGATGCTGGTTCGCGCATTGAATCTGACGGGTTCGGCAACAACCAGTTCATTTAGCGATGTTAAACAAGGAGTTTGGTACACGGATTCTATCGCCCTTGCGGTGAAAGCCGGACTTGTAAAAGGCTCTGGAAATGGTAAATTTGAACCGGGTCGTGAAGTGACTCGTGAAGAGATGGCGATTATGATTGCTAATGCATTGAAGGATAAACTACAGCCGATTGATAAGAATGCAGCGCTGGGCAAGTTTGCAGACAAGTCCAGTATTGCTCCTTACGCACAGGATGCTATAGCACAACTGACCCAAATGGGAATTGTTAACGGTGTTGAGGGTGGTAAATTTGCACCTAAGGGCATAGCTAACCGCGCTCAAGCGGCAGTCATTATCTACCGTATGCTTGAACAAGCTTCATAATCCGATAGTTCTTCTAAAAAGTGTATCGATGATCCCTAATAGGGACTCGGTACACTTTTTCTTTTCACATTAGGTATTGCCCTTTGCGCTAATATATGATAATTTAGTTCTGCACTGCATGGTTCTTTTATATTTTGTGCGGTCGTGGCGGAATTGGCAGACGCGCACGGTTCAGGTCCGTGTGGGTTAATCCCCGTGGAGGTTCGAGTCCTCTCGACCGCATACCTAAGTGCTTATAAATTAGCTGTACTTTTGAATTGCTCTTCAACCTGAAGAGCCTTTTTCTATTTATAAGGATATTTCAAATTTGGATAACTCTAATGTAAAAGAAGTGAAGCGAAGATGGAACCTATTGTAAATGTCAATACGAAGCGAAGTGTGCGGTTTCTTGAAAAATATTTTTCAGGAGAATCGTTAGATTATCGCCATATGATTGCTTTATTTATCCCTATTCTGGTAGATCAGGCCTTTATAGTGGGGCTAAATCTAGTGAATACGGCCATGATCAGTTCGTCCGGTGTGGCGGCTATCAGTGCGGTGAACATGATTGATTCCCTTAATCTTTTTCTCATTAGTGTGTTTATCGCGGTATCAACAGGTGGTACGGTTGTCGTAGCGCAGTATAAAGGAAGCGGCAATAGTCTTATGGTATCAAAAGCTACCGCAGGCGCCACTTCATCGGTTTCCCTTATGGCTTTTGTTATTGGTATGTTTGGCATTCTTTTTCACAATCCGCTGCTCAACTTACTATTTGGAGCGGCCTCGCCAGAGGTAATGCACAACGCCCGAATCTATTTAATTGGGAGCTGCATCTCCTATCTTGGAATAGCTGTGGTAGAGGCAGTTTGTGGTGCTCTTCGAGGAATCGGAAGGACGAGAGCCTCGCTTGCGCTATCGCTCATTATGAATTTAGTTTACGTCCTCTTGAATCTCGTATTTATTAACCTTTTGCATATGGGCGTTCTTGGGATGACCATTTCTATAAATATAGCCCGATATTTGGGTGCGATATGCGCTCTTTATTATTTGTTCCGGATGGACAATGAATTGCATATTCGAATTCGTGACTTATTGGTTGTTCAATTCTCTATGCTCAAAAAAATAATGTTCATCGGTATGCCTTTTGCGGCAGAGCAGATGTTCTTTAATGGTGGTAAGATTCTGACGCAAGTCTTTATCGTCAGTCTCGGTACTTACGCGCTTGCTACAAACGCTATTGCCTCTTCCTTTGCGGGGATTATGCAAATTCCGGGTAATGCGCTGTCTTTGACGATTATTACAGTGGTCGGACAATGTATGGGAAGCAATAATGTTAAGGATGCCCGGAAATTTATTAAATCGTTTCTCGTAGCATCTTCCCTTTCCTTTGTGGTGATGGGATTGTTAGTTATGCCTTTCTTCCATCCGCTAGTGTCGATGTTCCATCCACCTGCAGAGATTGTGAGGGATATCTTCATAATTGTACTTATTAATACAATCGTACAAATACCGCTGTGGTCTGTTAGCTTCATAACACCGTCAGCGCTTAGAGCAGCAGGGGATTCCAAGTTCACATCTATGGTGTCTATGTTGAGTATGTGGTTGTTCCGTGTAGTACTCGGATACATTTTAGGGATTGTTCTTGATTTCGGTCTACTTGGGGTTTGGTTAGCTATGAACTGTGAGTGGGGAATTAGAGGATTCATATTTCTACGGCGCTTCATGGGTAAGAAGTGGGTTCAGCATCGTGTTATATAGTAAAAGTAAAAGACACCCCGTGTGGGTGTCTTTTTGTTTGCCATGCATGTAGTATTATTCTTTGATCTGTGAGAACAAATCATTCAAAGCTTCACTCATTGTAGGGTGAGTAAAGATATGATCTCTCAGAAAGGTAAAATCTTGCCCTGTTTGTATTGCCATGCTCACGATATTAATCACTTCGCTGGATTCCGCACAGAACAATGTAGCTCCTAGGATTTTATTGGTTTTTGCATCTACAATTGCTTTTAGGAAGCCCTCGGTTTCATTGATTAAGCGGGCACGGGGGATAGCTGCTGAAGGTAACTTAGCGACTTTGATTTCAAGTCCTTGTTCCACGGCGGCTTCTTCACTTATTCCTACTCTGGATAGTGGGGGATCAATAAATACGCTATATGGAACAACGTCACGGTCATTTGTGGTATGGGAATGATCCCCGAAAAGATCATTTCTTACAATTCTATAATCATCTAGTGAGATATAGGTAAACTGTAAACCGCCTTTGACATCGCCGAGGGCCCAAATATGGGGAACAGTGGTTTTTAGAGAAGGGTCTACCTTAATGGCCCCCCGATCGGTCACTTCAACACCGGCGGCTTCTAAATTTAAACCCTCAATGTTTGGTTTTCTCCCCGTTGCAACTAACACAGCATCGACTTCCAACTCTTGAATAGTACCGTCTATAGTATAGGAGATGATGGCTCCGTCATTAACATCCTTCAGTCCTATAATCTTTGCATTCAGTTTGACCTCAATGTTCTTCTTGGTAAAGGTTTGGAGGACGGCGTCCGCGACATCGCGGTCTTCTTTAGGAATGAATTTCGAGGAACCCTCCAGCACCGTAACCTGTGAGCCGAATTGACTGTAGATCGAAGCGAATTCCAATCCAATATAACCACCACCAATGATGGCTAGTTTAGTTGGGAGCTCCCTAAGATCCATAATGGATGTGCTGGTATATACGAACTTACTATCTTGTATCCCATCAATAGTAGGAATGATGGTTTCAGCGCCCGTATTAATGAAGATTTTATCGGCGGTTAAGATTTTCGTCTCACCTGCATCCTTTACTTGGAGTTCGTGTTCCGATAAGAAGGAAGCTTCACCATTGATAATTTCTATATTCTCGTTCTGATTTAGATTATCGTAATTTTTTTGGCGTAGACTTGAAATAAGCTGATCCTTATTATGGACCGCTTCTATATAATCTTCCCCTTGATGGGCTTGATAAGCTAAGGATTTCGTAGGGATACAGGCGATGTTAATGCAAGTTCCACCGTACATTTTCTTAGAGCGTTCAATCACGGCTACTTTCCATTTTCGATTAGCTAGTTCTGTGGCAAGGGTCTTTCCACCTTTACCGAAACCAATAATAATAGCGTCAAACTTGTTCATTTTAATACCTCCGGGTCACACAGGATGTTTTAGATTATGCATATGCATAAATAGCATGTTACTTTATTATTACCCTAAATCCGATGGTCATTAAACGAATAATAAGGAGAATTGAAGGCAAAAAAGAGATCTCCAAAAAAGGAAATCTCTTAGTCATTCATAGGATAGAGTATAATTTATCGTAATTTAATCGATCCCCCATCGACCATGATCGTTTGACCCGTAACATAGTCGGAATCTTCGCTAGCTAGGAATACTGCAACACGGCCGATATCACTTTCCAGCTCGCCCAGTCTTCTCAAAGGGATCTTCGAAATCATGCTTTGGTAGTACTCTGGGTTCGCTTCTGCCCACTCCATCATGCCAGGTGAATTAGCGATAGGAGAGATGAGGTTTACATTGATCCCGAATGGGCCAAATTCATTGGCGGCTACACGGGTAATTCCGCGGATGGCTTCTTTTGCGGCCGCATAGGAACCTTGATTGACATCGCCATTAATCCCAGCACCCGATGAAAAGTTTATAATCTTTCCTTTAGTTTCTTTTAAATAAGGTAGTGCGGCTTGCATGAAATAGAAGGTAGGATAGAATCCGGTGTTAAAAGATAAATCCAAATCCTCCTGTGTCATTTCTTCGATCGAACTCATTCTAGATGCATGTGCATTGTTGACCAAAATATCTATCTTTCCAAACTTCTCAGCCACCTGCTGTGTAATACCTGAAAGTTTATCGTGCTCCATTAGATTGGCTTGAATGAAGATTGATTCAGGTTGATATGCTTGTAATTCCTTAATGGTTTGGTTACCAGCTTCTTCGTTGAGATCGATAATAACTACCTTGGCACCTTCTTTAACAAATGCCATGGCCATTCCTTTACCGATACCGCCAGCTCCACCTGTGATGATTGCAACTTTCCCTTCGAGTCTATTCATGTTGACATCTCCTTTTTTGAAAAAAATGTTACCGCATGTCCAAACCCTTATCTGTATTAAGGGATAATTGTTCTTCTCCATACTTTACCCAAATTAGTAACTAACTTTACTATGAAGTGAAATTTATATTATTCCCACCCCATGAGTTTAAAATTAATTATGGATAAATAAAGGGAAGCCTATGGAAATTATCGCTCCACCATCTGTACGGTTCCTCGCCGTGATCAGACCTCCGGAGCGCTCGACGATCGCACGGGATATGGCTAGGCCTAATCCTGATTCCCCATCTTTTCCTTTAACAAATCGGTGGAACAGGTACGGAAGCAGGTCTTCTGAAATGCCAGGACCATCATCACTAACGGATAGTTGAACTTGTTCATCTTTAATAAAAGCATGAATGTAGATATGTTTGTTGGCATAACGAGTGGCATTGGAAACTACATTCAGAAGGGCTTGCAGCAGCTTATCTCTATCAGCCCGGATCGTAAGTGGCTTACAATCATCGTACGCTACATGTAGAGTCAGCCCTTTTTTTATTAAAAGAGGGTTCATACGTTCAATCGTTTCTACGACTAAATCGTCCAGAGGGATCTCGCTAGATCTAAATATATCTTCTTCACTATCCAGCTTGGCAAGTAGGGTCATCTCCGTAACGAGTTTCTTCAGACGACTACTCTCACTCATAATAATATCCAGACCTTTATCGATGCCTTCCCCTTCGAAGATGCCATCCTTGATCCCTTCAGCATAACCAGAAATAGACATCAACGGGGTTTTTAATTCATGGGAGGCATTCTGGAAAAATTGCTTCTGCACGTGGTTAAAACGATTCAATTCGCCAGCCATGTCATATACAGATTTAGCAACAGCGCCAATCTCTCCACCAGCTTTAATCAGCTTAACTTCAGAGAAGTGGCGTTCTTTTACCTTTTTCAGCTCTTGCTGTAGCTTCATTAGAGGTTGGATTAGTTTTTTTGTGATAAATAGAGCAAATAGGAACATAAATGCGCCTGCTGCACCGAAAACGATCAGTAGTCTTTTGAGCAGCGCTTGTTCAATCGTTGTAACTGCACTCATGGGTGTAAGCAGAGTTAGCGTGCCTATTGGCGTGGCTTTCACTTCTGTTATATATCTGGTATCTGTTCCATTCCAAATGCTCTGGAGATCAGAGGTCTGACCTGCGACAAACTGCGAAGTGGAGTCTAGCGTGATCGAACTCATATTCGATGAGGTGGACAATACTTTTCCTGTCTCATCGCTAAGAATAGCTTCGACGTTTGCTGCGCCTACAGAGGAGGACATGAACGCTGGCAATGTACGGATTTCAGTCTCTATATCGGCCCTTTGTGCACTCTCTTGAATCATAGTGGCTGACATGGCTGTACCAAGGGTTCGTAATTCCGCCTTTTGTGTTCCTACGAAATGATTGAGCAGCACGAAGTGGATCACGAAAGCGGTAATAGACAGGAGTAACACCAATACAATGCTAAAAGCAAAATTAATCTGATGAGCTAGCTTCATTGATTTCCACTCCTTCCTCAATACGCATGCGATAGCCATGTCCCCACACGGCTTCAATCGGCAGCAGATCCAGCTTTTTTCGCATTCGTTTAATTAAATGGTCTACGGCACGGTCGCTCCCGAAATAGTCATCGCCCCATACATGGGTTAGTAGCTCATCTCTTGTAAATGCGCGATTCGGAGAAGTTGCGAACACTTTTAGAAGGGTGAATTCTTTGCTAGTGAGTTCAATCTCCTTTCCATGCCAGAACACTCGTCTTTCATCCAATAATAACTGTAGGTGGCTAACTTCAATATGCGTCGGTGTGTGTGGACTACTACTTGCGGATTCCATTGGATTACTCATTTTATACCACCGTTGTAACTGGCGTTTAATGCGAGCAACTAGCTCCCGAGGGCTGAATGGCTTGACCAGATAATCATCACTGCCAAGCTCTAAGCCTAATATTTTATCCACTTCATTATCCCTTGCGGAGATCATAATAATGGGTACTTCGGCTTCGTTGCGAATTCGCCGGCAAAATTCGTACCCGTCCATGCCGGGCAGCATAACGTCGAGCACCCACATATCCGGGGGGCTTGTCTGCCATAAGGTCCATGCTTCCTCAGCGCTGCCAAGGCCAATCGTGCGGTAATTTTCTTTTTGTAAATAAGCTTCTACAAGATTACGTATATGTTGATCATCGTCTACTACGGCAATGAGATAGTTGGTATTCATTTCGTTACCTCCAGATTATTCTTCTACAAGTATATCAATCTGCAGGTGGGTATAGGGGTCTGCCATCGTTTTTCCACAAATTAACCAATGTTATGCCACACCCCTTTTGTATGCTTGGACTTGTAAGATCATTCAAATCGACAAGGAGTGTTGTATTTATGAATCAACAGATGTTATTTAAAAAGTTAGCGTTGTCCGCCCTACTAGTGTCCGCAGTTGCCGCACCGACTGCAGTGAACGCAGCTAGTGAAGCTAAGGATCAAAGCGCGAAATCAACAAAAGCAGCGGTGGTTACTCCAGCAACGAGTGGAGCACTTTCTGTAACCTTAACTAAGATGGATTGGGTAGATCCTTTGGAGCTAGCTAAGACCTATGCACCTAATACCCTAGAAGATTGGAAGAAAACTTTGGACGAATATTATAAGAATGCTGGATTCAGTGTGACCGGAGCTACCGGGCTTGTGCCTGCGCAACCGGTGGAGGGAGTTCAATTCACAAAAGAAATTTTATCCGACGATGCCCTGCCAGTGAGTTATATTGAAGCGGGCCACAGTGCTCAATTAGTATTGCCTGATGATATGGAGCGGGATACTGAATTCACTACTACTTCAATTAAAGCTGTAGCGGCGACTTCAATAGCAATTTCCATGGCAGACCTTAGTGAAGCTGATAAAGCCTTTTTTAAAGCTCAAGAAGATCTGAATAGTGCAGCTAAATCCAAGGATGCCACCGTAATTAAGGAAGCTCTGGCTAATCTGTTGGACCATTATAAAGAGAAGATCAAGGATCTAGAAACAGCTAAGTAACAGCAATTAACGCGGCTGGGTACAAAGTTGAGATATAGAAAAGGTAAAAGTAAAAAAAGACACCTCGAGGGGTGTCTTTTTTTCATGATACGAAGAATGGCTAAGCAATAATTCCTGCAAATCTGCAGGTTCCCTCTAATCCAACTCAATTCCACTCTTTACTTGAAGCCTAGCCTTTTTACGCCAATTCACTCCGATTACCCCGGCGATAATCATCACGGTGCCGGTCCAATGGTACCATTCCAGTTGTTCATTCAGCAGAAGCACACCGCCGAGAATAGAGACAACCGTCGAAAGACTGCCGAAGATACTCACGCGGGATGCTTCCATTCGAGATAATGCGTAGTTGGAAAGGAAGGAGGTCACGAGGGAGGAGAGTACCCCAAGATAGATCATGGAGAATATGAATTTAGGCTCCTGAAAAGGTGTGAAATATTGATTCAAGGTTCCTGCCGAACCATGCTTAATGATGGAAAGTCCATTGAAGAATATAAACCCGAATAAAGTGATCATATAGGTAAGTTCCTTGGGACTCCAGGTACGTGTTAGCTTTCGGGCTGCGACGTTATAACCGGCAAGGGATAATGCTGAGATCAGTATGAGTAAAACTCCCCAAAGACTAGAGGAAGATATACTGACACCCGGAATGGCAAAGATAAGAATAATGCCCGCAACCGAGATTAGTGTAGAGATCTTCTGAAAGCCGCTCGTAGTTTCCTTCAAGAACAACGTCGCCAAAATGATGGTGAAGATAGGCATGGTCGCCTGAATAATGCCTGCTACAGATGAGGTTGTATGCAGAAGCCCGAAGGCTTGAAGCGTAAAATACAACGAAGGGTATAGTAGAGCAAGTGGGATTACCACTGCTGCCTTGGATATTCCGAACTTCACCCGCCGCCACCCTGGAAATGCAAATAACGAAGCGGCAAGGAAAGATAATGTGAAGCGGTGAGCTAATGTATCGAATGGGTCAGAGACGGTTAAGGCCATTTTTACAAATATAAAAGAAAATCCGACAATAACAGCATTCAAGACCGCAGCTATGATCGCTTTTTGAGTAGAAGATTTATTCATCAGTATGACCTCCAAAGTGTTGCGCGCATTTAGGACCGGTCCTGTTATGCTCTTTATTCTAAGGCTAGAATAGCTATGCTACAATGTAATTATTGTTCATCTGTACCGGTACAAATTAGATTCGGAGGAAGGTGAAGAGGATGTATAAGTATTCGGAAATAATCAATGATCTAGAATTACAAATCGTTGAAGACACGTATCGAGAAGGCGACAAGCTACCCTCTATTCGGGAACTAGCACTTCGTTATGATTGCAATAAGAGCACGGTGATTCGTGCACTCCAGGACCTTCAAGATAAACATCTAATCTACTCAGCTTCAAAGAGCGGATATTATGTCATGAAACGCAGTGGACAGCGGAAAGAGGAAGGTTCGCACTGGATCGATTTTACGGCATCTGCACCAGACCCTGATATTTTTCCATATCTGGATTTTCAACATTGCATCAATAAAGCGATTGATATGTACCGTAAGGATCTGTTTATCTATGGAACACCGCAGGGGCTGCCGTCTCTTATCCGTGAAATGCAGCGACAACTGGCTTCTTATCAGGTATTCGCTGATCCAAAGCAGATTTTTATCACCTCTGGTGTGCAGCAGGCCCTTGGACTCTTGACCCGTATTCCTTTTCCGAATGGTAAGGAGCGAGTATTGATTGAACAGCCGAGTTATCCTTTGTTTATGGAGTATTTGAAGACATATGAAATCGAGGCAGAGGGGATACGGCGTTCGGATGATGGGGTGGATTTGGATGAATTAGAGCGGTTATTTAAAATTGGTGAATTTAAGTTCTTTTATACCGTTCCACGGTTCCATAATCCGCTGGGCGTTTCCTTTACACGAAATCAGAAGAAGGCGATTGCCCAGCTTGCAGCTAAATACGATGTGTATATCGTAGAGGATGACTACATGGCAGATTTGGAGCAGGATGCGAAGCAAGATCCGATCTATGCCTATGATAATACATCACATGTTATTTATTTAAAAAGCTTCTCCAAGATTATATTCCCAGGTCTGCGCGTTGGTGTGGCCGTACTTCCCGAGGTGCTCTGTGAGTCCTTTAACCGATTCAAAAGACTGATGGATATAGATAGCTCTATGTTGTCGCAAGCTGCGCTGGAGTTGTATTTGAAAAGCGGGATGTTCGAGCGCCACCGAAAAAAAATGCGTTCCTGCTACGGAAAAAGATCAATGCTCCTCCACGATTCGATTATGAGGGAGGCAAATGCAGCGTCTGAAGAGCATTATTCCTATGTTCCAGCCAGTCAGCTAGGTGTTCATACTTATCTGAAATTGGAGGATAACCTTAGAGCAGAGCAGATGATCAAACGGCTGCAAAAAAAGTCCATTCGAGTGGAATTGGCGGATAGCGGTTACCTTCCCTATTTTGCAAAAAAAGAGAGGATTCTAAAGCTCAATGTATCTAGTGTAAAAGAGCCTGATATTCCCTCAGGTATTGAACAGGTCATTCGAGAAATACGCTGAAGTAGCATCTTATGGATGCTATAAGCCTTCAATATCATCAGGGACAATCTTTCCCTCAGTCCTGCCCCAATCCTCCATTCGAATTAATTTTTTTGATTCTCCTCTAACAGGAGGTTTTATACTTGGTTCAGGTCGACAGCCAGTAGAGAAATCCAAGGAGGATTATAGATTATGAGATGGATTGAAATCATGCTTGTCTTATTTAATGTATTGATTTTGAGTGGGTTAATACTAGGACGCCCCAAATCACAACGCGGGTGGCTGATAGGCGGCGGAATTTCTGCTGCTTTACTGCTTGTCCACGCTTTCGTGGAAGGCTTTCGGTGGCCGATGATCCCAATGTATCTGGTCACACTATGGGTGATTGTAGGAGGGGTAAGGCCTTTCTTCCGATCCACAGCAAGGGCAGAAAGAAAGCCGCGACAGCGCTGGAGGGCGCTAATTCTCGGAGGAGTTGGAGTGGTTTATGCTGCTGTGTCCATTGCGCTGCCGATCCTATTCCCTGTATTTTCTTTTGCGGAGCCCACAGGTCCTTACGCGATAGGGACCGTCACCTACCATTGGACCGATTCTGCAAGAGAAGAGAAATTTACGAAAACATCCGGTGATTCCCGCGAATTAATGGTACAAATCTGGTATCCGGCAAGTTCGGAGGCTACTGGGAAAAAGGCGCCATATTTATCTGATCCTGCTCCGTATATAGAAGGACTGCATGAATTTTTGCACTTGCCGGAGTTTTTATTCTCAGGATTTAAGCTAGTCAATACCCATGCTATTGCGAATGCCGGATTAGCCGATACAGAATCTAAATATCCTGTGCTGCTCTTCTCGCATGGATTTATGGGCTACAAGAATCAGAACACGTTTCAAGTCGAGCAATTGGCAAGTCACGGCTATATTGTCGTTGGGATTGAACATGCTTATAGCAGCGTAGCTTCAGCATTTCCAGATAAGCCTGTGGTGAAGTTTGATTCAGAGGGGAAAATGGGCTATGAGCAAATGAAGTATTCTTTTATGGATCGGCGTAATGAAGTTTGGGTAGAAGATGCGAAGTTTGTGCTTGATCGAATGGAGGCCTTGTCTGCGAACGACCCTAGCGGTCTGTTTACTGACCGGATCGATCTTGAACATATGGGCATGTTCGGACATTCCTTTGGGGGAGCTACGACGGTGCAAATGCTGCTGGATGATCAGAGAATACAAGCAGGCATCGATATGGATGGGGTACTTTACGGTGAAAAGCGGATTCCTGCAGACGGCCTAAAGAAGCCTTTTTTGCTCATGAGTGCCGATGAAACGTTAAAAGGAGTAGACCAAACCACTGATGAAGAGATCGCCGCATTGGGAGCGAACAGAGACGAAATTACAGCCTACTATAATGAGCTGTTTGCCCGTTATGAGCCGGTAACCGTTGGCGGAAACTATTGGATGACATTCAAAAACAGCACACATATGAGCTTCTCCGATCTATATCTGCTCACCCCGTTGTTTAAATGGATGGAGGGCGTGGATGTGCGTGGAACGCATGAGCTGATTAATGAGTACACGCTCGATTTTTTTGACCATTATTTGAAAGGGCAGCCCTTGCAATATTTGAACATCAACCTGGGAGACCATCCGAAGTTCACACTTCAACAAGGCGCCGAATGAGCGTTGTCCTGCTCGAGTTTCCATTGTAATCCTTGCATCAGCAAGGCATTTCCTTTTACAATAACATCCCATTTGGGGTTGAGGAGCAGGCACAGTTTATTAAAGCGTTCTATTCGTTTGGAAGGAGCAGTTTGCATGCATTGAGCATATTGGCGGAAAAAGGCAGCCTTATCGCGGAACTGCTCTGGACCTGCATACTTCATCACAAAATCTTCAACAATTGCCTGTACAACAGCGCTGTCTGCTGATAATTTGTGTTGCAGGGCTGTCTCCACCCGGATTCGGATACTCTCCAGCGTTCTGATCCAAGATGCAGCGGGAACACGAGGGTGCTTGACCATATTTAAGAAGGGTAGTTCGAATCGGACGAGCTCCTCCATGTACTGCGCATCATTCATTAGCGCTTGCAGCTCATTCCAAGCTATGGTTTGCCCGGCCGTCACTTTGACTTCATTGATAATATATTTATTGAACAAATACAAAAAAGTATTCTGCCATTCGGACGGCAATTGACCGAGCGGCTGTATTTCTTCTATTTTGCTGGAGATGAACTCGTTTCGTTTAGCAGCATTCATGGACAAGGAGTCAGCCAGCTCATTCATGTAATCCATGGAATTGCCTGATGAATGATGCTCTTGAGCTTGGCGTAGAATCGAAATCATATTAGTCAGTGTACTAACCTGCGTCTCCAGTGCTTCGATTTGCCAGTTGAGTGCTGTATTGAGCTGAATCTCTCCAGCGATGACTTGGCGAATCTCGTCAATGCCGAAGCTCAAATAACGCAGTGTAGTGATCAGCCGCAGGCGGGAAATATCTTCGGGCGTATATAACCGATGTCCACCTTCGCTATGACTCGATGGCTTCAAAAGATCAATGTCGTCATAATAACGGATGGTTTTAATGGTTGTGCCCAGCAGCTTAGCCGCCTCGCCGATGGTTTTGGTATCTTTACGCAAGAAATCACCCCTTCTGATGGAATCATACGATGTTAGAATTGATTGTACCGAAAGGAACGACAACTTACAATTTGCCATTCCCACAACGCAAAACAGCGATCCACCAATAACGGGGGACCGCTGTTTTTTACCGCAACTATTTATCAGTATGGATGATGTCTCTTATTGATCTTTTAGAATCTCTGACTGCCAGCCTAACTGTCTGCACATTTCGCTCATCTTGCGGATATTCAGCCTTGCCTCAATCCGGGTTAAGCCCAGTCTGATCGAAGTATCAGCAGCCCAGCGAAGTAAGTACACTAAGGTATCGGCTTGCGCTTCTTTAGCCGCATAATCTAATAATATGAGGGTATTGTCTACGACACCGGCGCGTACATATCCCCAATAGCTGCCATCAAATTGCCGTAGGGTAAACAACTCGCGATCCTCTGTCACTCCAACCTCTACTAGTGGACTCTCCAGATGCTCCAGCCACTCCTTTTCAGAAGTGAAATGCAGTGTATATTGCGGAATGTTCCACTCAGTTGTCTGGGCCGCGAGATCGGCAAGCTGCTTACAATTTTCTATAGGGACCCAATTTTCCGCGGAATGATCTAACTCCGCCGGAACTTCTACGGCTATTTTCCAAGGTCTATAGTTTACTTCTACGCCAATGGACCCTAGGATCTCAGGTACGCCGACACTCTCCAAGCCTCTTTGCTTGGCGATCCGAATAAGTGCTCTTAATGCATCCGGTGAACCCTTTGCAACATCATTGCTATGCATAACCACAATGGTTCCATTCTCTAGCTTAGGTTCAACGTTGGCAACGATTTCTTCTGCAGGAATACCTGCCCAGTCTCCGCAATCAACGCCCTCAATATCCAGATAATCGCCCCATTCTGTCAGCCAATCGAGATTCTCACCCCGGTAGGAGCAGTATGGAAAACGCATGAAATTGGGAGACGGAAGACCTGTTGCGTCTTGATATGCCAGCTCAGTCAGCTTCAATTGCTCTAAGAATACCGTCTTTGGTACTTGGGCCATTCGCCGATGATGATACGTATGCGGAGCAAGCACATGACCCCGGGAGAGAATTAATCTCGCCTTCTCTGGATGCTGATCCATCCATTCTCCAGTGAAGAAGAAGGTACCAACCGCCCCTTCCTCCTCTAGAACATCCAGCCATAATTCAACGGGAAGCTGGGAAGGCCCATCATCAAATGTAAACGCGCATAATGCTTGGTTGACATCGCCTTTCCAAACCGCTTTAGCTGACATATTGACGCCTCTTTTCTATGATTGTTTGCCAAAAAAGTTCGGCAAGAACTCTTTATTGGCTTCCAGCATTTCATCCAGCATCCGAACCGCCACATCTACAGATGGAACGAGTGGATGATGTACCATTGCCTGAAGGGCAAGCGCACGATCACCAGTTACAGCGGCATCAATGGCTAGCTGCTCGTAGGTTTTGACCGCATGAATAAGCCCTTTGGCCATCGGTGGAATCTTAGTCAATGGTAAAGGTAGTGGTCCGTTCTTGGTGACAACACAGTTCACTTCAATACTTGCATCATCTGGCAAGAAGTCCAGTATGCCACGGTTAGCAACATTTAAGGTCTGGATGTCGTTTGAACCGTTATGGAGCGATCTCATGAGATTAACTGCTGCTTCTGAATAGAAAGCTCCACCGCGTTGTTCTAGCTGTTTCGGTTTCTCGCTCAGCTCTAAGTTGGCGTATAGCTCAAATAGCTCTTCTTCTACGCGTTTGACGACTTCAGCACGGTTGATACCTTGCTTAAACGATTCCATCTGCTCTTCGAGCATGGCATCCGTCATATAGAAATATTTCAAATAGTAGGAAGGCACGGCGCGAAGAGATTGTAGGAATTCTGGATTCCACTCTCGGGCGGGCACGTTCTTGGCACTGTAGCCCTCTGTGAGCATGTCATCCAGTTTATCTTCACCATCAACGTCGATTCGAGTAATCCAGTGCAAGTGATTCAGACCCACAAACTCAGCATATACACGGTCGGCAGCTACGTTATATTTGGAAGATACTTGCTTGATTAGGCCGATAGGTGCATTACAGAGACCGATACTCTTTACTTTGGAGTATTTCAGAACAGCCTCAGTGACCATTCCTGCAGGATTGGTGAAATTGAGCAGCCATGCGTTAGGAGCCAGCTCTTCAATATCCCGGCATACATCCAGAATGACAGGGATCGTACGCAGTGCTTTCATCATTCCGCCAGGACCTGTCGTTTCTTGACCAATGACACCATATTTAAGAGGAATCGATTCATCACGTGCGCGGGCATCAAGCATACCGACACGCATCTGAGTGCTGACGAAGTCTGCGCCTTCGATAGCCTTCCGGCGGTCTGTTGTAAGATGAACTTCAATCGGTAGCCCGGATTTCTCAACCATACGTTTAGCGAGATTTCCAACAATGTTCAGCTTGCGAAGTCCAGGTTCGATGTCTACGAGCCATAGTTCACGAACAGGAAGCTCCTTGTAATGAAGAATAAATCCCTCTACCAATTCGGGTGTATACGAAGAACCCCCACCGATAACTGCGATCTTTAATCCTTGATTAGTTGCCAAGATCAACCACTCCTGTCTTTTTTGTTTGTTGGATCGATTCATAATCTTGAAATTGCCGCATACTCTCATACACTTCACTACTAAGGGTCAAACCATCTTGATCCATCGCAGACCATACGGCACCTACTACAGGCTCTGTGGCAAGAGTCACCACAGTTGCATGTGGGGCTGCGGCTTGTACAGCTTTCTCAATAGGTCCGCGAATCCAGCCGCGATCCCCACGGGTTAGCAGACTTCCCGCCAGAACCACATCGAAAGTATCCTGCTCCATCCCAAGCTTGTGGATGACTGCAGCAGCGGACTTCCCTAACTCAACGCCTTGCCGATTTAGAATCTCTAAGGCTACAGCATCTCCTTCAGCTGCTGCTTCGAAGAGCAAGCGTGCAGCATGAACAGGGACCCTTTTCCAATGATTGAGGAAATCATTAAACATATCTGCAACTTCCTCATAACCTAGCAAGTTGAGTAGAAGTCCGGTCAAGAGGGTAGGTTGTTCCCGTCCATCCCAAGCTCTTATGACAGAACGAAAGACTTCAATGTTGAGTGCACCGCCACCGCCGAAGTCACCATACATGTAGTCAAAACCACCACACTGATAGTACTCTCCTTGCGTGTTTCTGCCAGCCGAATTGGTGCCTGTGCCGCAGATTAGTGCAACTCCATAAGGGCGAGTCGTCCCTGCACGTAATCCGATCATGGTGTCACAGTTAATGGTGTAATTGATAAATCCGATCTTGCGAATCATTGGATGGAGAATAGCATAATCGGCCTCGCGGTCAGCACCGGCAAGCCCAAGATAAGTATGTTGGATGTCCTCCAATCGGAGTCCGGCCTCATTTAGTGCCCCGAATGTGGCCTCTCGAATACTGTGGGCTGCCTCAAGGGCGCCTGTCTGGTGGTTGCCGTTACCGCTCCTGCCCTTACCGAGAACATTGCCATGTTCATCGCATAGCAGAGCATAGGTTTTGGTGCCTCCACCATCGATTCCCAAGTAGTAAGTCAATGGTTGTCACTCCTTGTTTATATTATTTAATTACTTGGAAGTAGTAGATTCCCGTACTATTAACTCTGGGTCAATCTTTACACCAGCTCCGCGCTTCATCTTTCCGGAGATACGCTTTAAGAGCATTTCGGCAGCTGCTAATCCAATTTTGTCCGAGGGCTGACGGATCGTTGTTAAATATGGATGAAGCTGTGAAGCGATATAATGATCATCATAGCCAATCACAGCTACCTGTTCGGGTACCCGAATGCCAGCTTCCATCAGCGCGTTGATAACGCCAAGGGCGATATTGTCATCGCCAGCGAATACTGCAGTAGGTAACTGTCCTTTGTTCAGCCAACGCTTACAGGTATCGTATCCCATTTCAATTTCGAATTCGCCATGTACAATTTCAAATGGAGTAAGATCTTTTTCCTCAAGCGCTTGTAGGAATCCGGCACGCCGCTCCCGTGTACTACGGAACATTTCCTGTCCACAGAGATGAGCGATTGATGTATGGCCGAGCGCTAACAGATGACGGGTAGCCATATATCCGCCTTTGAAGTTGTCGATTGTAATAGAGTAGGTGTCATTCTCAGGCTTTTGGTTATCGATTAGTACATAAGGGATGCCTCGTCGTTTCATTTCCACAATATAATTGTCCTCTTCTATCGGAGAGAGCAGAATCAAACCATCTACACGATCTTCTTGGATCAAATAATGGCTATCATCCGATTCGATGCCTGTTGAGATGGATATGGCTGAAAAATAACCATGCATCGCTAATACTTCATTCAGCTCTTTGACCACCGCGTCAAAAAAGGAATCCTGCAGCGTGGTGACAATAATACCGATAATTCCCGTCTTACCGCTTGCCAGACTGCGTGCCGCTGCATTAGGGCGATAATCCAGCTCTTTAATGGCCTCCAGCACCTTCTGGCGATTATTCTCGCGTACCGATTCGGCCCCGTTTAAGACCCGGGATACGGTTACAACGGATAATCCCGACTTTTTGGCTACATCAAAAATACTCACTTTCATCTCAAGCTCTCCTCGCGGCAGATTTTCCGATCCTGTTTTCTACCTTCAGTATACAGGGTTGGCAGACTGTCCGCTGAACGTATGATTTCAAACAGGCATACCGTCCCTAAAGGGACGGCATACTTGCCAAATATTAACGATGAATGATCTCCGTAACTTTTTTCTGAATCGTCGTCATCACCTCTTCCACCGTCTTATGTCCAGTTTCTACTGGCTGCAATTCATTAATGAACATGTCATTAATTTGCGAGTAGTTGGTGATCAAATGGTTATAGGATTCGAAGCCATAGTTCACAGCACCCTCGTAGACATTTTTGATATCTTGTGGATCGATGCCGTCAAAATGTTTATAGTAAGCTTCAGCAGCTTCGGTGTTGACGGGTGGGTTACCGCCACTAAGCTCAATGGATTTCTCCTGCACTTCGGTAGTGATCAAATATTTGATCCATTCCAAAGCTTCCTTCGGATGTTTGGAGTCCTTCAAGATCAGCAGCGGATCGACGTAAAGTGTGCTGCGCACCTTATCGTTTCCTCCCCATGGTACGGCGGCTACGCCGATTTTGAAGGGAAAGTCATTCGCACCTGCAAGGTTCCATGAGCCACCGATAGACATCCCGATTTTACCTGCAACGAAGGGATCGCCGTTCTGTCCGGCTACGCTTTTGCTCCACTCAGAGGAAGGGGAGACCTTATCCTTGAAGACGAGATCAAAGAGCTTGTTATAGGCGGCAATCACTTCAGGGGAATCAAAATAAGTCTCAGAAGGCACACCGCCATTAGTCCATGTATCCTCTGAATAAGGCTGCGCTCCAAAATATAATGGCCGCATATCGCGTTCAGACCAGGTAAAGTCTACGCCATATTGTGTTTTGGCAATATCATCGGAGACGAGAGTCATTTGTTTAGCTTGGTCGACCATCTTTTCAAACGTCCAGCTCTTATCTTCATAATCGCTTGTTGGGTAAGTCAGCTTGGCAGCATCAAACATGTCTTTGTTATAGAGCATTAAGGTGACATACATATTAACTGGGATACCATATGTGTGATCTTTAACCTTATAGATATTCATGAGGTTCTCTGGGATGTTGTAATCCGCTGGCTTGAAACCATCCTCTTTAATTAGGTCGGTCAAATCGAGCAGCATATCCTTGTTGTAGTATTCTGCGAAACCTCCATAACCCCAGTGACTTGTCACATCTGGTGATTTGCCACCGGCAATTAGCGTTTGCAGCTTGCTGTCGAACTGCTCATAAGGTGCTTTTTCCACTTTCACTTTAATGTTAGGGTGCTGCTTTTCGAAATCAGGAATTAATTTCTCAACAAATGTCCGGTCCTCTGAATCTATTGTGTAATGGGTGATGGTTACCGTTTCTGCCTTGCCTCCTGAATTGGTCGAGCCGCCATTTCCTTCGGATAGAGTGTTACCAGCCGATTTACCTCCGCTACAGCCTGACAATGCCAGAACAACTAGCATGGTTGTTGCAAGTAAAAGCGCACTACTTTTCCTGTTCTTGTTCATTAGCTAAACCCTCCATGATTTCAAGTATATTTGGCCGCCCTGTTGGCAGATTATTACTTAATCCCTGTAAGTACAATCCCTTCGACGAACTGTTTCTGTGCTACAGCGAACAGCGTAACGATTGGAACCATAGCCAGAACTGAAGCGACCATCAGCAGATGCCATGGTGGAATGCGGAATCTCGATGAGGTGAGAGAAGCCATCCCGACGGGTAGCGTGAACTTCTCTGAAGAGCTTAGGTATAGCACCGGTGTAAGCAGATCGTTCCAGTTGTAGATAAAAGCAAAGATAGCTACAGTGGCTAGGGCAGGCTTGGAGAGTGGGAGTGCTATAGTAGCCCACATCCGTATTTCGCCGCAGCCATCAATGCGTCCGGCATCAAACAGCTCTTCAGGCAACGTGGAGAAGAATTGGCGCAGCAGGAAAATGTTATAAGCTGAGCCGAAGAAAGCAGGCACAATCAAGGGTAGAAAGGTGTCGATCCAGTTCATTTGTGAAAAGAGTACGAATTGCGGAATCATAATGGCTGGATAAGGCAACATCATTGTGCTCAATAATAGAATGAACCATATCTGATTCCCTTTACCTCTAAATCTGGCGAATCCATAGGCGACCAGCGCCGAAGAAATTAATGTACCTACAACGCTGAGACCGGCGATAATTAAACTGTTTTTGTAAAGCGTACCGAACTGCAGGGTATCAAAAATTTCTGTGTAATTGCTCCACTGCCAGCTCTCCGGTAGAAAGGTGGGCGGGAACTTCAGCATCTCGCGTTTGGACTTAAGTGAAGTGGAGACCATGAAGAACAAAGGAAGCAGCATCAGAAAGGTTGTTACTACTAAAGTGATAAAGCTGAAAATCTTAACAGGTTCCACTTTCCGGCGGCGTCTTGTTCCTTTAGTCTGGGGGCTTAGCGCTCTTACTGTACTCATTTGCGTCCGCCTCCTTCGTAGTGAACATAACGGTTAGATAATTTCATAATTAGTGCGGTGCACAGCATAACTACGATGAGGAGCACCCAGGCCAAGGCTGAGGAATAACCGGCACGATATTCTTTGAAAGCACTGGTGTAGAGATTATACACATAGAACCAGGTTGAGTAATTTGGACCTCCTTGAGTCATGACAAAAGCTTGGGTAAAGACTTGGAAAGAATCGATCAGCCCCATAATTAGTTGAAAGAGCAGGACAGGAGAGATCATTGGTAAGGTAATGTTCAAGAAAATTCTGAAGCGTCCAGCACCGTCAAGATTGGCTGCTTCGATCAAACTGGCCGGTACGCCTTGCAGTCCTGCGAGGAATAAAATCATTCCTGAGCCTGCTGTCCAGAAAGTCATGATGATTAAGGCGTATAGCGCAGTGTCGGGGTTCATCAGCCAAGCCGGTCCATGAATGCCGAACCAGGAAAGAATGTAATTGAAGAGCCCGATTTGCGGGTTGAAGATCCAGTACCATAGCAGGGACATAGCCACGCCGGATACCATACTTGGAAAATACATTGCTGTTCGGAAAAAGCCGCGGAGAGGAATGGTCTGGTGGAGCAATAGCGCAAAACCAAGACCAAGTGCAAGCTGGATGGGAACACCGATGAAGGTATATCTCAGCGTGACAACTACCGATTTCCAGAACAGGTCATTGTGAAACATCTCTGTGTAGTTAGCGAGCCCGATGAACTTAGGTGGGTGAATGATGTCATAATCAGTGAAGCTGAAGTAAAGCGATGACAAAATAGGATAAAGGGCGAATACAAGGAAGCCGATAATCCAAGGAGAAATGAACAGATACATATAAAACGTCTGCCGCCTGTTCTCGCGATTGATCATGACACATCAACCTTTCAGTTTTAAAGTATAAGCGCTTTAACTTTTGATCATGACAACACTATTTAATAGCAATAATACTAGAAACTCAAAATCAAAAGTTTAACCGCTTTAACTTTTTGGTTCGCTTGATAAGCTTATCATAGAGGATGATTAATAAATAATCAACACTTATTTTTTCTGTAAAAGCGTTATCAGTCATAAAACATAACATAAACTCTATATATTTTCTGAGAAAGAGCCTATTTATCAAGATTTTGAGTGTGTGTTTGTTAGCTTAACTAACATATAAATATGTTTTCGATTGATATTTCTCATGCTATGATTAGGTTTGGTATTATTTTGTTGGAAATGAGGAAACTGAATGACGACTAGGCCTTACTTAAAAATGATCCAGCATTCTGTTACAACCTCAGGGATTACCTTTGAGGAAGTTACACCGAATTTCGTATATAGAGCGTCGGATGGATTGAAATCCTTTGTGATGGTAGACGCTGAAATAGGTCTGAATAGCAGTGCCTCTACAATTATTGCTATGAGTAAATCTCTAACTTATGACGTTCTTCACAAAGAGGATGTTGCGGCTGTAGAACATACCTATTTAGCACATCCCGACGCAAAATTTAATCATTCAGATCCTTATGAATTAGCCGAGCGTTCTTTTTATAAGTTCAATAAGCAGGTAGTTGTGAAGCAGGATAACGGGGCGCAGGGAAATCATGTTTATAAAATTAATGAGATAGCCGATCTGCACGAAAAGCTGGATTTATTATTTTCTTTGCAGCTTAATGGGGCGATAGGTCCTTATTATGAAGCGGAGATTGAGTATAGAATCGTAACTTTTAATCATCAAGCGCGTGTATTCCTTGGCAAAAAAAGAGTGCATTCCTGGAAGCATAATTTGATTAATGGGGCTCTTGCGATTGAAGTTAACGATCATGCCAAACGAGTGACGCTAGCGGAGCTTGCTTCCCGGGCTTCTAAAGCACTAGGCCTTGATTTCTGCTCCGTAGATATTTTAGAGACAAATCAAGGCCTCATGGTTATTGAAGTCAATCATAAGGTGATGTTAGATGAGTATTGTAAGCAGAATCCAAGTGAGGTGCCAGCTCTATCTGATCTTTATAGGGAAGTAATTCTCCAGCGCTTGGATCAGTTATAATCCGATATCGAGCAGCGATTGCCCGAATAATCTTTTGGCGTTTCCGATAAAGGTTTGCGTGCCGACAATAACAATAATTTCGGAGGAAGAGCTTGCCTTTAGGTGTGAGAGAGCATCCTCCAAATAAGGGAACTCGTAGCTTTTTTCGATAAAATGTTTGGCGATATGAAGTGCATCTGTAGGAAAAGAAAGATGACTTATATCAGGCTTTGTGACGATGATTTGCTCCGAGACCGTACTCATCATTTCAATAACTCCTGTATAATCCTTATCTTTAGGGACACCGATGATTGAAGTTACAGAGCGGTTGCGGTCAGGATTAACGAGTTGAATAAGTTCAGCCAAATAGCTTGCAGATTCTTTATGAATCGCCCCATCAATAATCGTTAATGGATCATGAGAGATCACTTCACAGCGCCCCGGCCACTGCAGTTTTGCAAAACAATTGCCAACGAGTTCCCTATTGAGGGAACCTCCTGTAATATCCTCACATAGTGCGACTGCAGTAGCTGCATTGAGTGCTTGAAACTGCCCTAATAACGGAATCGTTAAGGATGGATAAATCGCTTGATTTGTCCGAATATCAAAAGTAGTTCCAACCGGTCCAATCGCAATAGAATCAGCCCCAAATTGCTCCTCATAATACTGTGCAGAATGGGCGCTAAGGTTCTCCTTTATAGTCGCGAGTACGCTCGGTTTCTGTTTGCTGATATATACGTTTGTTGCTTTATTTTTGACGATGCCCAGCTTATGAAGCGTAATACTGTTTAGGTCAGCTCCCAAATTAGCTACATGCTCTTCCATAATCGGAGTGATGACAGCCCAGTCATTCTTCAGAACATTGGTGTCATCAAATCTTCCACCTCTTCCGCATTCAATCACATTGAAGTCAGTAAGATTCTCCTTGAAGTACAACGCCGCAATCGCTAGACCTACACCAACAGGACCTTGATACTCATCTGTGGCAAGCTGATCTTCAATCCTTTGGAATTCCTCGCCAACTATATTTCCTAATCGTACAAAATCGTCCGTGGATATGGCCTTCCCGTCAATCCGTATTCTTTCGTTGAAATCAACCAGATGGGGTGAGGTGAATAAGCCCACTTTATATCCTAAGTGACTTAACAAAGAGGAGATAAATCTAGAGGTGGAGCCCTTACCTTTACTGCCTGTGACTAGTATGTATTGTTGATCTCGATCCGGATTTCCGACTAGATCCAGCAATGCTCTGGTGAATTCCGGTCGTCTAACTTGTTCATCCAAAGATTCTGTGATGTTGTTAATGGCTCTCAGATAAGAGCTGTAGATCATATCTTCTACCTGGGATTGTGAAGTGAATTTCACGATCATCGCTCCATTTAGTTAATTTTTGCTCGTTCTTCGGATAGTGTTGTATAGATGATGATCGGAAGTAGTACAACGGAAATACCAACAGTCAGAGCGATGCTCCAGTTCAAATCCTTATACAGCTGCACTACTGTAAACAATAAAGCGATTACGGGCAAGACCAGCTTATTTAAGTGTTTTAAAAATAGAGAGTTCATGCTTCTTTTTACAGTAACCGATGTGCCGATGTTGGGGATTTCTAATTCATTTCGTGACAAAGCAGTGATTCCGATAAATAAGTGGCTGTCGATAAATTTAAGCTGCTCATTCTCCTCATTTAGCTTGATTAGCTGGGCAATATGCTCCGTATCTATGTCTAAGATGGGGACGGCGATTTCTTTATGGTTGTAGGAAATGACGATTTTATCGGTCTCTTCCATGCCCAGCAGTTTTCTAACATTGGGGTGAATTCGGCATAAGTTTTGGTGCTCATCAAAAGGGTAGGGATGTCCTACTCTTAGCGTAAGCTCTCTTTTGCCAATAAAAAGATTTCCTAATGCGGTTAAGGGCCGTTTGATTCCCAGATGTATAAGTTTATGTATGCCTGGCTTGGATTGAGGACTTGTTCTTGCACGGGTAATGATTAGTTGATCATCCTCAGTGGCCTGAGTCTCAAGCAACAACATGATGTACCTGTTGAAATACAGCGTATTCGGCTTGGCTGTGTGATCCTCTTTTAGAGTGATGTTTATGCGAAAGCCATTCTTAGGATTAATCAGCTCGACATGATTCGAATATTTACGGACGAGTGTTGGACATGCTTTGACATAAGGTTTGGCAATCTCGTTCACTTTAGGAATTCCCCGAAGGATTGTGTTGTACTCCGGTTTAGTGATGGTTAATCCTGTTAAGGGGCAGTCTCCTAGCTTGTCCTTTGCTCTTTTAGATAATTGTATACTCCCTCTTGGGATATCACCTTTTGATAAAAGTAAACAGCTAACCTGAGTGCCATTCTCTGCTGTAAGCTCGACAAAAATATGGTGAACTAAGCCTAAATCAACCAGCTCATCGGGATTCATCGTAATTTCTTCTCTGGCAGTATAGCTTTGTTTGTCTAATATGGTGAAGGTCTGCTCGATATTTATGTTAGGCGCCTCCCAATTGATTGATAATTTGTTCGAGGGAATGAATGGTTTTTTGGAATAAATCAAAGGATTTCGGGTTACGATAATTTCGATTAATTTCAATTTGAACACTTTGAACTAACAATTCTTTGGCTGAATATGAAGTGATCGTTCCGGGATGAGATGCAGAAAATGTATGGTTTTGATGAACATTGGTAATACCATTATTGAAAAAAATACGTACAACCTCATTTATATTATTTGCTTGTATGGATGTTCCGTGTAATGTGCCTAAATCCATATCGAATTCTCTATCTTTAGAAGCCCCATGCAGGTCTATAACGAATTTAATTTGATGTTCTTTGACAATTGTTCCAAGTGCAGCTTTATATTCTCCGCCAAGGATGTAATTGGGATCTTCTTTGGAGAAGCTATTGGAATAGATACAATGACAACCTGTGAGCTTTTGTAATAGCAGAGCAAGTGAACCTGTATACATATCCGCAGGTTTTACAGCATTTTCTCTATAGTGGTTAATGGCATGCGGAGCTGACACAAGTACCGGGAGAGCGCCTTTTACAATGGTGTAGGAGGGCTCCACTCCAATATCGCCAAAATAATTGTTATTAGAGAATTGTAACTCATACTTCTCGATCAGAGATAAGATATGCCATCACCTATTCCTATTTACTATTGTGAAATACAAGAAAGTATAAGTTTCACGTTTTATCTTATATTTTTACATTTCACGCTTAAACGATCAACGTCCTTATTAGGACACCGAAGGCGTTTATACTTATCTATTATAGCGTTCGAAGATTTCAGATGGCTAGTTTTACCAATAAAAAGGCTATTGTAATGTGGAAATTGGTGTGCTAATATTTCAATTGAAAACGTTACCGATAAGGATACCGGAAAAATAAAAAAAGATATTTAAGTTAAATGTAACCGCTGACATCATTTCGGTAGCGCTACTCGGAAACGTCTTCAAATGAAATTATGAAATAAAAAGTATGAGGGGGAAGAAAAATGAAGAACATCAAAAAATACTTAGGGCTCATGTTGGTAATGTCTATGGTTGTAGTCTTGGCAGCAGGATGCGGTAATAAAGAGAACAATACAGCAACAAATGATGGAAACGCTTCATCTGGCAAAAAAGGATCGGTTTACTTTTTAAACTTCAAGCCTGAAATTGCAGAAATATATGAAAAAATCGCTAAGGATTATGAAGCAGAGACAGGAGTTAAAGTGAAAGTCGTAACGGCTGCTGCAGGTACTTACGAAACGAAATTGAAATCGGAAATTTCTAAGTCCGAAGCACCTACGATTTTTCAAATCAACGGACCTGTTGGTTTTCAATCATGGAAGGATTACACCTTGGATTTGAAAGATACTAAGCTGTACAGCTACCTATCCGACAAGAGCTTGGCTGTAACTGAAGGTGAAGGTGTATATGGTATCCCTTACGTCGTTGAAGGATACGGTATTATTTACAACGATGCGATTATGAAGAAATACTTTGCGCTACCTGATAAAGCTGTGTCGATCTCTTCCACCACTGAAATCAATAACTTCGACACTTTGAAAGCAGTAGTAGAAGATATGACCGCTAAAAAAGATCAACTGGGTATTAAAGGCGTATTCGCTTCCACTTCCCTCGCTGCTGGTGAGCAATGGAGATGGCAGACTCACTTGGCTAACTTGCCACTGTATTATGAATTCAAGGACAACACTGAGTTTGATAACACAGTTCTTGCCGGTTTAGCCTCTAAAGAAGTTGAATTCAAATACAATGATAAATTTAAAAATATCTTCGATCTTTACATCAAGAACTCTGTGACTAAAGAATCTTTGCTAGGCAGTAAGTCTGTAGCTGATTCCATGGCTGAATTCGCACTCGGTAACGCGGCTATGGTTCAAAACGGTAACTGGGCTTGGTCACAAATCAATGATGTTGACGGTAACGTAGTGAAAGCAGATGAGATTAAATTCTTGCCTATCTACACAGGTATGGAAGGCGAAGAGAAACAAGGTCTGGCTGTAGGTACAGAAAACTATTTTGCAATCAACAGCAAAGCATCTGCTGAGAACCAACAAGCTTCTATCGCTTTCTTGGAATGGTTGTTCTCCAGTGAAAAAGGTAAAGCTTATGTAACGAACGATCTAGGTTTCATCGCTCCATTCAATACCTTTGAAGAAAATGAAAAACCAGCAGATCCACTGGCTAAAGAAGTCTCCGCTTGGATGGAAAAAGATTTGACCTCCGTAGCTTGGACATTTGCAGCATTCCCAAGTGAAGAATTCAAAAATGTCTTTGGTGATGCCCTCTTGCAATATGCTCAAGGGAATAAAACCTGGGATGAAGTTGTAACCATCTTTAAGGATACTTGGAAGGCTGAAAAAGCAAAATAAAAAAGGCGTGGAAAGATGATTGAATAATTCTCAGTTGTCATACAGATATAAGCTTAGTGCCACTGGAGTCGAGACGGATTTCAGTGGCACTAAGCAACAATTCGAGTAAATTACATCTAGTTCATCATTTTCCATACTGAGATAGGAGAAGACTCCATGGAAAAATCGATAAGAAAATATTTTGCTCTTTTTGCGTTACCGACCATGATAGCCTTTGGGATCGCGTTTGTTGTACCTTTTCTGCTGGGGATATATTTATCCTTTACAGAGTTTACTACCGTCAATGATGCAAAATGGATCGGGTTTGGCAATTACATTAAAGCATTTTCAAATCAAGAATTTCTAAATGCACTGGGTTTTACGGTTAAGTTTACAGTTCTATCGGTTCTTACGATTAATGTATTCGCCTTCATACTGGCGATGTTGTTAACTAGAAAGCTAAAAGGGACTAATGTATTTAGAACTATTTTTTTCATGCCTAACTTGATAGGCGGTATCGTTTTAGGATACATCTGGCAGCTGATTTTCAATGGTATTTTGTACAAATTTGGAGTTACTTTAACCTCTGACGCAACTTATGGATTTTGGGGATTAATCATCCTTATGAATTGGCAATTGATAGGTTACATGATGATTATCTATGTTGCAGGTATTCAAAATGTGCCTAAGGATATAGTAGAAGCGGCAAGAATTGATGGAGCTTCACGTTCGAAGATTCTACGTAATGTGACGATTCCACTCGTAATGCCGTCCATTACCATTTGTTTATTCTTAACGTTATCGAATTCATTCAAATTGTTTGACCAAAACTTAGCGTTGACTGCGGGTGCTCCTTCTAAGCAGACTTCGATGTTAGCACTCGACATCTACAATACGTTCTACGGAAAAACAGGATGGGAAGGTGTCGGTCAAGCGAAAGCCGTCGTATTTTTTGCACTGGTAGCCTTAATCGCCTTAATACAACTTGTCATTACTAGAAGAAAGGAGGTTGAGAACTAATGCAACAGACTAGAGCAAAAGACTACTCCATTTTCACCATTTTGTTGGTCTTGGCCATTGCGTTCTTATCTCCGATCTTTATTGTTCTGATGAACTCCTTTAAAGGTAAGTTTTACATTAGTGATACACCTTTCTTACTCCCTAATGGAACTACTTTTGTTGGTTTGAAGAACTATACTAGCGGTATAGCGAAGATTGATTTCTTCAGTGCTTTCGGAATGTCCTTGTTTATCACGGTGTGTTCGGTTGCTGTAATCGTGTTATTCACTTCCATGACCGCATGGTATATTACTCGGGTCAAATCAAAATTTACAGGTATGATGTATTATGCTTTTGTGTTCTCAATGATCGTACCATTCCAAATGGTTATGTTCACAATGACTAAAACGGCTAACGTTCTACATCTGGACAATCCAATCGGAATTATCTTGATCTATTTAGGATTTGGATCAGGGCTGTCTGTGTTTATGTTTAGTGGATTTGTGAAGTCTATCCCTCTTGAGGTTGAAGAAGCGGTTATGATCGATGGATGTAATCCGCCACAAGCCTTCTTTAAAGTGGTATTGCCGATCCTGAAGCCGATTGCTGTAACTGTAGCTATTCTTAATGTAATGTGGGTGTGGAACGACTTTCTATTGCCAGACCTGCTGATTGGTACAGAATATAAAACGATTCCTATTGCGATTCAGTACCTAAAAGGTGGATATGGATCGATTGACATGGGAGCTATGATGGCGATGCTGGTCTTAGCGATTGTGCCAATCATTATTTTCTACCTGACTTGTCAAAAGTACATCATCGAAGGTGTCGTTGCAGGAGCCGTTAAGGGTTAAATAGAATATGTATGTAGAAGCGAGTAGGGTGCTTTTCTTGTTGAGTCTTTTCTTCAAGAATCCCCTACTTTCTTATTTAACGTGTAAAGGAAAGATAGAGATGGAGAGACTGACTATTATAGATATCGCTAAATTATGTGGGGTTGGCGTGACTACAGTATCTAGAGCTATAAATAATCATCCGGATATTAATGAAGAAACAAAAGCGATGGTTATGAAAGTCATCAAAGAAAATCATTATGTTCCGAATAACAGTGCCAGAAATTTAAAACGTTCCGATTCGAAAACGATTGCAGTGTTGATCAAAGGGATATCTAACCCATTTTTCAGCCCGATGATTAAAGTATTTGAAAAAGAGATCCAGCGAAAGAAATACTCCTTCATCCTACAACGTGTCGATGAGAATCAGGATGAGATCGAAGTGGCAATTGAGCTGGAGAAAGAAAAACGCCTGAAGGGAATTGTGTTCCTGGGGGGATTATTCTCACACTCTCAAGAAAAATTACAGCAATTGACGGTTCCATTTGTCCTGAGTACGATTGGAATGACGGAAGAGTTTGATCTAAGTGACTATTCTTCTGTATCTGTAGATGACTTTAATGAGAGCTATAAAATTGTGGACTATTTATGTAATCTAGGGCATGAGAAAATCGCAGTCATTACCGCGCCTGAAGATGATGTGAGTATCGGTAAATTGAGATATGAAGGGTATAAGAAGGCTCTTTCTGATCATGGGATAGCTTATAATGAACGGTTAGTACGCCGGATGAAAGAGAATATTGACAGCTATAGTATGGAAAATGGGTATGCGGTTACAAAAGAACTGCTGGAGTCAGGGGAAGAGTTTACTGCTATTTTCACCTCATCAGATAGTATGGCCATCGGTGCTTGTAAAGCAATATTTGAAGCAGGTAAGCGAGTTCCAGAAGAGTACTCTGTGGCAGGTTATGACGGACTGGATATTTCCTTCTATTATAATCCTTCCATTACTACCATCAAACAGCCTGTAGTAGAAATTGCGGAAGCAACGATTAAGATTTTGTTTGATCTCATTAATAAGAAGGTAAATCATGCGCATCAGATCTTCCCTGCAGAATTAATGATTAGAGAATCTACGAGGTCTATATTGTAGTGTCAAGCAGTTCATATGTTTAAGTTTATTTACGAATCGGGGTGGGGAGATAGAACCGCAAGAGATTAAATCTAACGATATCAACAGCATCACACGGTTTCTCACCGCATTCGGTGACCCTACTCGGATTCGGATTGTTACGTTATATGAGTTTAGTCCCATTTTAGGATAACCAGGCACTTATCGTATCGGAAATGGGTTTATAGATAAATATCATCCATCCCAGTGGGTTAGAGACCGAGATATGTAACGCATTGATAAGACTGAAGAAAGCTCCCAGCAACAGAAGAAATGAGAAAGCCCACATCTCCTTGATTAATTTTTTCTTCCACATAAGAGGCACTTCAATGGCTGCAATAACGGCTACAACTATGAGGGTCACTACTATACCCAATGTTCACAACCTCCCAAACTATCTTTAGTTTCCGGATTTCAAATCATTGCTTAGGGCCCTTCGAAACATACCCACACTTAATAACACCAAGGGTAGAAATAACCCGAAGGTTATAGCATAGTATACCCAATAATTATCAAATACCGTGTTGTAATATGTGAAATTGGGGGCAATAAGGGGAGCTAGTGCAACCAAAATTAACCCTGTGGGTAAGGTTAATACTCGATACTCCTTTAGTTTTAATAATTGGGATAACCCTAGAATGAAAGCATAGAAGAACAAAGTTACTTTTATAAACAGGGTTAACATCCACTGTAGAGCTATCAAGGCCTCAACTCGCTCGAAGAATCCGCCCACAGATATTCGCCTTGCTATGTTATAACTTGGATATATATCTCTAGTCGTCAGATCCGAACCTAGCACTAATATGGAAACAGTCAGTGTCAGGAAGATTATAATACCTCCTAGGAAACAACCCTGAAGTAAGCTTTTTGTTATCTTTTGTTGTTCGTTTACATAAGGGAGGAACATTAGAAAGACAACCGGCTCTAAAAAGGTGTAAGCCGTAATGGAAATAGATCCTCTCAGCACTGGTTTTAATCCATCCTCCATTATGGGCAGCAGTCTGACAATTTCCATCTGAGGAATAATTGCTACCGTAAGGATCAGAAATAGGATAATAATCATGGGAGTAAAGATCTCACCAGTTCTGCCTACGACCTCTATGCCGAGTCGTGTTGCCATAATCACGATAAGTATAAATAAAGTTAGAATAGCCGGAATAGGGGTTCCTGGCAACATTTCTGAAATCACAAAATCACTGATCTCACGCATACTTCCAACGGTAACGATAAGAAAAAACATTAAAGTCATAAGCGATAAAATCGTCCCTAACCATTTTCCAAAAGCCTTTTGAATCGCCTGAATAAGGGTTAATTTGGGATATAACTTTGTGAACCTGCTGTACATATAGATGGCTAGCAAACCTGTTGCCATCCCTATTAAAGTGGAAATCCAGGCATTTTGTCTGGCGTAGTGTGTAGTGGAAGGGGGGATTACGAGAATGGAATCCCCGATGGTAAGAAGCATAACCAGTATAGTTAGCTGACGAATACTTAGTTTACCTTTTTCGAGCATAACTTCGTTCCCTCCAATGCATCACTTCATCTCTTCTAAGAAAGAGTTAGTTACTTTTCCTAACAGTCGAATCTTAATGTCCGTCTTTACACTTACTGGAAGGTTTATAAAGGTTTGATCCCAATTGTCCCGCAGTTTCTTCCATTCCTGTGGGTTAGAGCGATGGATGACCTCGCCGAAGCCAAAAATATCGGATTTGTATTCTTGTTGTATTTTTTTAATCGTAGTTTCGAATAAATCCACTACTTTCTGGTTAGCGATTTGTTCTAATTCGGTGATGGTCTTTGGATCGGTCAGGTCTAGATTTCTACATTGAACCTCTCCTAAATCTGATTCTATATGTTGTTCGATCCTGATTTCTGGCTTGCCGGTTTTCATGCTACCTTTTATTTTGGAGTGGGCTTCAAATACATCAAGAGACACCTTATCTCCTTCGGGACACTTGATGTAGAATACTGTGCTCTTCACCTTATTGGTTAAATAGTTATATACTTTTGATTCCTCTTGATTTAGCCAGCCAATCAATTTGTCTTCTTTGAATAGGGCTAATCCAGAGTATTTCAATTCTGTTGGAGAGTCTACTGTTTCAACATTCGTCTGAGTTTCTCCCACATCTACATTTCCATCGATGACAACCCCTGTTAAGACTGGATTCTTACCTTTAGTTACAAGCTCTGTTGTCAGTGTTCCTAATGTCACAGTAGATGTTGGTGCCCATTGTTTCTCCGATGTTTCCAGACTAGAATATAATCGCATGGCAGGAATCTTTTCAAGGCTGGTTAATATTTTCAAAGCGTCTGACGCTTTGGAGTTTTTGGATACGACTATAAAAAAGTCAGTTCTCACTTCCGTATCTCTAGACAAGAGATCAAGAACTTGACTAATTCCTTCTTTTGCTAAATCTTCGCCCAGAACCAATATTCGCAAATGAGCGATGTAAATTTTGCGGGGGCTAAGGGTTGTGATTTTCCTTACGGCTTCATAAACGGTGCTTCCAGTCGCTTTATAAAGGTTTACGGGTGACTGAGGACTTCCTCCTTTTGAGCCTGCAATCTGACTGGGTAAAACGACTTGTGCAGAAACTTGATAATGATCTCCTATCTTATCGATGCCCAACCCGACGGTGATCGCAAGATCGTTTAATTCCCGGCGACTCCAGCAGCCTGTTACGAATACTTGTACGAGTATAACCATACACAGCAGAAGTGCTCTTCGTTTCATAGTTTATTCCTCCGTTAGATCTCCCGGTTTTTCCGGTGGTGTACTCTTCACCCGAACCATATTTGCTTGATTGATTAGCTTAGGGCGGGTAAACATAGCCCAGCGGGGCATTCGGAAAAAGGTATCCTTTTGATCAGCAAGATTAAACGGAGCTAACGGGCTCATATAAGGAATTCCAAAGGAGCGTAAGCTACACATATGAAGCACTATAGCGATAACACCAATAATGATTCCGAACAATCCAAAGGAAGCGGCTAGAAACATCATTGGGAAACGAAGCATTCTGATTGTCAAGGCGAGATCAAAGGCTGGCAGAACAAAGCTGGAGATCGCGGTAACTGCAACGACAATGAGCATGGCGGCAGAAACAATGCCAGCATCTACTGCAGCTGTTCCAATAACCAATGTCCCTACTATAGAGACAGATTGGGCTATGGTTTGAGGCATACGCACACTGGCTTCCCTTAGAATCTCAAAAGCAAGCTCCATTAGAAGTGCTTCAATAAACGCTGGAAGCGGCACGCCTTCCCGTTGAGCAGCTAAGCTAATGAGCAGCGTTGTGGGCAACATCTCTTGATGGAAGGTAGTAATAGCTACATATAAAGATGGGGCTAGTAATGAAATGAATATACAGAGATAACGGAGCATCCGAACTAAGGTACCAACATCCGCACGTTGATAATAATCCTCAGCGGTCTGCATGAAGGAAACAAAGGTAGTAGGAACGGTCATGACTATAGGCGTTCCATCTACTAATATAGCTACTTTTCCTTCCATAAGCGCAGCGGCAATAACATCAGGACGTTCGGTATGATGAACGGTTGGAAATGGAGTATAGGTTTCATCCTCGATTAATTCCTCAATATAACCACTCTCCAAGATGCCATCAATATCGATCCGATCTAAACGCTTATGTACTTCTTGTACAATCCCGTCATCTACAATTCCTTTGATATACATAATGGCTACATCGGTTTGGGTGACGCGTCCGATTTGTTGTGTTTCTAACCACAAATTAGGGTCTTTTATTTTCCGCCTTATTAAGGCGGTATTAGTACGCAAGCTTTCTGTGAAGGCTTCCTTAGGTCCGCGGATCACCGTTTCGGTGGCACTTTCCGATACACCACGATCTTTCCAGCCACGCATGCCAATCGTGAAACCCTTGGCGTATCCATCTAGTAAGAGGATCACATCTCCGGATAATAGGGAGGTTAACAAAGCATGGAACTCCATCGCATCTTTGATATCACCTACGGTAAGCATGTGATTTCTTAATAAGGAATAGTTGTCTTTCTCAGGTTCTAAGCTCAAATCTGGAATTTCTAAGACAAGAGACTCCAGAATGAAATCCTGAATAGCTTTACTGTCAGCAAGTCCATCCGTATAGAAAATAGCTGCTTTCATCTGTTGCTTGGAGCCGATGAAGAAATCTCTGACCACAAGGTCTGTGCTATTTCCGAGCGTTGTCTTTATATGTTCAATATTATCTTGGAGGTTTTCCTTGAGAGGCTCTTTAGGTAATTCTTTAGTGGGGTTCGGGTGCCCTACTGTAGGGTTTTTGAATACTTTGGTTATTGTTCTGTTCAGAAATCCCATGGTTGTTATCCCTCTTCCGCAAGCTGCTGTAATTTAGCTATTACCATAATGCGGAGGGATTATTCTTTGAATAATCCATGGTGGGATTGGGGATGAGCTCGCAAAAAAAAAAAAGGCCATCGAGATTCTCTCGACAGCCAGGGTAGAACTAGATATTTAAGAACTAGAGGATGTCCAATCATTCGTCAGGTGTTTCTCAGTTAATATAGACAGCAACTGGATACCGACCTCATTATGGCCACCTTCTGGGATGATCAAATCGGCGTATTTCTTGGATGGTTCAATAAAAGCTTCATGCATTGGCTTAACCGTGCTCAAATATTGGTGATGGATCGATTGGATGCTCCGGCCACGTTCTTCGATATCGCGGAGTACCCGGCGGAGGATGCGTACATCAGGATCAGCATCCACAAAGACTTTGATATCAAGCATATCTCGGAGGTTCTCGTCGGATAGAACATGGAGTCCCTCGATGATTACAATGTTGTTTGGTTTCAGTTCTACAGTCTCCGTAGTGGAGCGGGCATGAACTGTGAAGTCGTACACCGGTGCATATGCGGTCTGATCTTCACGCAGACATTTAAGATGCTCAATAAGCAGCTCATTGTCGAAAGCGAAAGGATGATCGTAATTGATGGATTCACGTTCAGCGAAGCTGAGGTGTGAATGATCTTTATAGTAGTTATCTTGAGATATGAAAGTTACCTTTCCCGTTCCAAGACGGTCAATGACGGAGCGGGCTACGGTTGTTTTTCCCGAGCCGGTGCCGCCGGCGATACCAATGATAAGCATGTGATTCAATAACCCTCCCTAAGATTGCCGTTGCAATTCCAATATTGTAGCACAGCGCTCATGTTTTTTCACCTTAGATCGGGTAAAATTAAGATGGGATTTTTTGAAATTCGTCTATATTAGGGACAAGGCAAACACGGAAGGGGCAATTCTACCAATGAACGGAAAAAAATCAGTGCAAGAGGCCTTTAATGAAACGACGTATCGGATCGTAGGACATGGAAATCGAGAGGTTCAAGTCTTGAAGGAAGCTTTTGAAGCTGTAGAAAATAGTACACCGTCTGATATTTATGGATCGGGGAAGGTTATTGAGGATTTTCAATCGGAGATGGCGAAACTTCTGGGTAAAGAGACAGCGGTCTTCTTTCCGAGTGGAACAATGGCACAGCAAATCGCTTTAAGAATATGGTGTGATGAAAAAGGACTCAAGAGCGTCGCCTATCATCCTTTATGTCATTTGGAGATCCATGAGCAGGATGGGTTGAAGGAACTGCATCATATTGAGCCTGTCCTACTTGCGAACAAGGATCGACTAATCACCTTGGATGATGTATTACATATGAAGGAAGATATTGCTTGTCTGCTGCTCGAATTGCCGCAGCGCGAGATTGGTGGACAGTTACCGGAGTATAAGGAGCTTGAAGCGATTTCTGCACATTGCCGTGCTCGGGGAATTAAGCTGCATTTGGATGGCGCAAGATTGCTTGAGACGCTTCCCTATTATGGCAAGACAGCTGCTGAGATCTGCGCCCTCTTTGATAGTGTCTATATCTCACTGTATAAAGGAATCGGAGGAATTGCAGGCGCGATTCTTGCAGGCGGTGAGGCATTTACGAAGCAATCGAAGATATGGAAACGGCGGCATGGTGGCGACCTAATCAGTCTGTATCCATACATTATTTCCTCTGATTATTACTACCAGCAAAGAGTAGATAAGATGCAGCAGTATTACGAAGGGGCTAAGGAGCTTGCTGCTTTAGTTAATCAATGTTACGGGGTGACTACGTTACCTGCTGAGCCTGTCTCCAACATGTTTCATATGCATTTTCAAATGTCTAGGGAGAGCATTGAACCGATCCTGTCTTCTGTATATGAGTCAACAGGAATCGGTTTAAGCGCAGCGATAAGACCAACGGGAGAAGATACTTCTTATTGTGAGATCAGTATTGGAGACAAGTACGCCGACATTCCTAAAGAAGAGGTAAAAGGATTCTTTTTGCTGCTCGATAAGCTAATGCGCGAGTCATCTTCCGAGCAGTGTTCGAAGTAACGAGATCCGTAATAATTGCTTTTTAATAAGCTTCGTACGGAATTCATTTCTTAACTGATTGTAAATAGGCGGGCAATGGTTAAGAGCCCAATGATACATGAATTTAAAGTCTGTAGCGTCTTTTGCAGAATTTAATAAATAGTAGGAGATCGTATCATAAGCATTATGGTTAAACCATTCCGCCATTTCTGGCTCGCTATATCCATATTTCTGAACGGCCATATTCTTAATCAACAGCTTCTCCTCCAGATTCTCAATTAAGAATCCCTGACTCAGATTAAAGGTGATATTGTCCCCGTGTAATCTGTATACACCGGCAAGTGTATCTATGAAGCCGGCATCACCGACCAACAAGGAACGCAGATAAATAGAAGCATCATTAACCATGTTCATATTTAGGATATCCATAGCTATTAAAGCCTCACGCTTAAAGACAGTTGTTAAGGTGGAGGAGGGCTTCGGATATCCTTTTTTCTCGAAATTCATGAAATAATCCTGCTTCTTAATAATCTTGCTTAGCTGTAGGCTGTTGATCTTCAGTTGCTTGGCCTTTGAAAATTCAAGAAAAACATTAGCAGCCACAAATGATATTTCGGGATGGTGATTGTGAAACTCTACAGCCTTACTTAAATAATTCATGTCAATCAGATAGTCATCATCATCGAGAAAAAGAACATACTCACCATTACCATGAGCAGCAAAAGCTATACGGCGATTATTTCCCGGCCCGCTGTTCTTTTCGTTTCGCATGTAGATTACCTGTGACTCGCCTCCGAAGCTTTGATGCATTAACTCTTCCGTGCCATCTGTAGAGCAATCATCAATAACTGTAATCTCTTTATGCGGATAGTCCTGCATTAAGATGCTTTGGATCGCTTGATTTAGGAATGCCTTTCTATTGTAGGTAGTGATAATGACACTGACCTTAGGATAATCGGCAAAGGAAAGGAGAGTGGAGTCTGAGATAGCCATATCTGAGGACTGATGTTTGATTGCGACGATCCCATGGATTAACCCGTCTATCTCTTCGTTTACGATACTGAATTGCTCTGACAGATAGAATCTTATTGCATCCTCTGAAGCTCTCCCTGTGAGATAAGCACGGATCACTTCGGATAGGGTTTCTAGAAAGGTTTTGATTTGCGGATTTTGTTCTTTATCTAGGATCAGGCGGCATCGTTGAAAGATTTCCTGATCATCCATTTGAAGGGCAGATGAATGGTTTATTTCATCATTCAGGTCATTTAGAAAGACGTAACAGGCTTGCTGCAAAACCTCGCTATGATCCATTTCGAGTCCTCCTGATGTGTTATTTAGATACACTACTTACCTTAGGTCTAGCCAGAACCTTATGCTTGAGCTTCGCCCGATATCCTCTGAGATGCTCCCATGTATACAGGAAAACTTCCCGTTCCATTAAGGAGGCGATCACGAAATATATAGGCAGGATTACAAGCCCTAGCAGTACACCCCACAACATAAGCCCCACATAGGAATGGATTCGGATAGGGATGGCGCTAGAGATCAGAATAATGCCCGCAAAAACCACTGCATTCGTTAGCCATCTTCTAAAGGTGACCCAAGGGCTCCGATTCAGCAGATGTTTGCTAGCATAGACCACAATATCTACGGAGCGGTATAAGAGGGCAGCTATGGTTCCCATCAGTACACCGTAAATTCCCATAAAGATTACAAAGACAATAGAAGCGACTAGATTGATTACGGATTCTAGAATGGAACGGTTCTGTGTTTTCTTGAAATGTCCGGCAATTGTTATCACATTATTGGAAGAAGCTCTGGCATTGGTTAATAATTTGATGACTACGAACAAGACCGGCAGCCACATATCGATATAATTCACGTCGTTTACCCCTGCGGTATACAATTTCATAAAAGGTAGAATCAGAATATAGGCCACTGTTAGTATCGAGAAGATGAGCCCCATAAAATACACTTCGTAAGCATCATAAAATTTAATAAAGGCCTCTTTACTCTCATGAAAGCTCTGACCGAGAGCAGCTTTCACGCTTCCGTTTATGGTTTGGACGATGTTATCAACAATCGTAAAAATCATGTTGTACATGACATAAATGCTGACGATCTTTAAGTTCGTAAATATAGTCAGGATCAGCACGTCGGTATTTCTAAACACCAAGTAGGAGATCTCATGGACTAACACGGAATTTTTTTGACCAATGGCTTCATAGTCTGGTTTGAGAGTTAGGTTGATCCATTTGTAATGTTTATTGATATAGATATAGAAGACGACGATTTGAAGTACGGTTAATATGAAATAGGAAGCTTGCACAGCGATGATGTTAACCCCTTGAAGCAATAACAGAATCCGAATCACATTGTTCAGAATGTTAGCTACAGTGACTATAGATGTCTCTACATAGCTTTTTCCCTCTGCAGCAAGCAGAACTTTGAATTTTCCTTGAAAATAATAATTGATCGCCCCGCCCATTCCTGTGAGTAAAATAATGAGCGTAATCGATAATTTATCGATTTCAGAAGTAATCACTAATGGATACAGGGTGGCGATTAGAAGGACGGCGAAAAAATAATAAATGCCTGTTTTTTTATAATAGCTGGAGGTGGCGGCCAGAATAGAGTTGATATGGTTCTTATCATCCGAAGCCACTGGCTTATATAGGGCTTGTATCGAAGCGGCTCCTACTCCGGCTTCCAGCAGGGCCAAATAACTAATGATCTGTACAATAGAAGCGATTAAACCATTAGCTTCAGAGCCATAGTTGACCATAATCAGTCGGGGGATAAAAAAACCAAGGATGATCGTGATGAGCTGACTCCCGAGTCCAAAGGATAAGTTAAGAATGCTCCGCTTGGCTCTCATAACGTATCCTCCTTTCGTAAAGCGATAAATACTTATCCAGCTGCTCGAAATGTTCTTCGGCATGTTTGACTTGTGGCGTGACATCCATGCAGTGGGTAATCATACTTTCAAACACCTGTACAGGCTGGAGCTGCTCCAGTGTAGTGAAATCAGCATATAATCCTTTGAACTGGACATCTTCCATTACGTTGATCATTTTTTGGCTGTAAGCCACAGGAAACACAGGTTTGCCCAATACCCAGCCCAGGATCATCGCATGGAATCTTGAAGCAACTATAAAGCTGGAATTGGCTAGAACGGACAAAACCTCTTCCATATTTGTTTTATATAAATGCACTTGGATGGCATCCTCATAGGAGGGCCCCATAAGATTCTGGATCTCTTCAATCGCCAGCTGGTCCCCTTCATGTTCACAAAAGGACATGAAATGAACAGCGTAGCCTTTTTCAATGAAATAAATTGCGAATTCTTTCATTTTTTCATAATAGAGGTTGTCAAAGCCGTTCAGACCTTTAATAGAAGGCTTAATGACGGATAAGACAATGTAATCCTCGGGTTCGGCTTGAGGATCTGGTGGATCAAGCTGAAAAATAATATCTGGCGCTAAACGGACATTATCCAGATCCTCAAATAAATCATAAGAATATTTTTCTCTAAAGCAGATGTCGGTATAGTCCTTAAAAATGCGCTTATGTTCCTCGTAATATTCTTTATCTGTATAAGGGCCGAAATTCGATCCTAATAAATAGTAGGGCTTATTCTTATTCCGAATGGTTTCTGCGTTCTTGAAATGCTCTGACCAATGCTCTGCCTGCATAAAGATCGAGCCGCCGATATGAACGACACCATCGGAGTGATCGGCCATATATTTTTGCGCCAGATTATGTATCTTTAACCTTCTGCAAATAAAGGCAATGCCTCTAAAAAAGAATGTATCGGAAGGATAAACTCTGAGGTTCTTGATCTCTTTGAAGACCAGCTTGTATAAGCGTGGAGCGCAGATTCTGAATTCGGTATCCGGATACCTCTCACATAACACCTTTATGAATAAATCATCGCCCAGATTAAATTCGGTATAGGCATAGATCAGCAGCTTTTTCATATTCTAAATTCCTTTCGCTTGAACCTGGATAAGCTTTTCTCCACAGAAATGAATCTGTGATATAGAAGCGGGGAGATTAAGAATGTTCGGATATAAAGGGCTAATCTTCGATCATTACCTCTATAACGTCTTATGAGTTCATACATTTCTTGGTTTAGTTCCGGATAGGTATGATCGATGTCGCGAAGTAACTTCTGAATGCTTTCGCCTTTTGTCTCATTTAGACAGGTTTTTAGGTTGAAAAAGTAATTCTCGATCAATTCGCGATTTCTTATATAAGGAGATATCATATCCAAATTCTCAAAGGGATGGGCCTCGAAATAAGCATCGACCCGTTTGAATACATCAACGACATCAAATTTATTCACATTATAGCTATTGGAAATCGACGTATTTCTTTGTAAATAAAACGATAATATATCCGGTAATGTGATGACTCTAGTAGCTCTGGATAAAGCTTTGTAGATAAATTCCTGATCTTCTCCATTCACACAGCGTTCCGTATATTGGAGTTCGTGAAGGAGTAATAATTCCCGTTTGTACGCAATGCTCCCTGTCCATATTCGCAAGCTTTTGTTCACGAAAATATGAGTCAGCGCTTCACTGCCTGTGATGTCGCTATATGCAGAGGCGTAGCTCAAAGTAGCAACTCCATCCTCTGTGACATGGCTATATCCCCAGCAGATAATTTCGGGGTCAGATGGTTGAGTATAGGTATGAACGGTCCTTACTAAATCTGTAGAGATATAATCATCTCCATCCAGAAACAGCACATAGTTGCCTGTGGCTTCTGCTAAGCCTCTATTTCTAGCCGCACTAACCCCTTGATTCTCTGTTCGAATGACTTTGCAAGAAAGCTCGGGATGAAGTGAGAGGATCTTTTCTATCACATTGTAGGTGTGATCCGTAGATCCGTCATCCACGATAATGACCTCGAAATGCGGTTCACTTTGGGCAAGGAGTGTATCAAACATAGGGGTCATATAATGTTCAATATTGTATACAGGGACCACAATGCTTAGATTCATGTGCTGGCTCCTTTCCTTGGTAGAACTGGATAAACAGCTATCTTAAGCTTACCCTTCGTATCAAAAGATTGTATATACTACTTTAGTTTACTTATGGCTACCTCTAATTCGTTGTAACATCACGTGAATAATAATTATTACAGTATGTAAAATGACAATCATATCGATTGGTATAACATATATAGAAAGTCTATAAAATCATGAACGCTCGAAGCGGAGGGACCTGCGATGCAGCTGCAAAAAATATTCGCGAACGGAGAAAGATTAAAGAATACGATAGAGGCATTTGCGGATTATGGGCGTACAGATAACAACGGCGTGACCCGGTTATCGCTGACGGAAGAGGACGTGAAGGTTCGAAATTATTTTCGTACCTGTTGTGAAGAATTGGGCATGTCTGTGAAGGTGGACGATATGGGCACGATGTACGCCACGCTTGCGGGTGTAGAGTCTGGCCCGCCTATTGTGATTGGCTCGCATATGGATACTGTGAAAAAAGGTGGAAGATTCGATGGCGTTCTTGGGGTAATTGCTGGACTAGAGGTAGTTCGCACACTCGAGGACCACGGGATAAAGCCGAAGCTGCCGGTGACCATTATGAATTTCACAAATGAAGAAGGGGCTCGCTTTGAGCCTTCGATGATGGCCTCTGGTGTGCTGGCCGGTAAGTTCGATAAGGCAGAAATGTTGAATAAAAAAGATCCGGAGGGCATTACCTTTGGCGAAGCGCTGGAGGAAAGTGGATATAAGGGGGAAGCGATTAATCGAATTACCGAAGCCACTGCTTATTTGGAGCTTCATATCGAGCAAGGTCCTGTGCTAGAACGAGAAGAACTGTCGATTGGTCTGGTAGACTGTGTAGTTGGTATGGCCTGTTATGAAATTGAGGTGACGGGGGAATCGGATCATGCGGGCACCACGCCTATGGCAATGCGCAAGGATGCCTTGTTCGCTGCCACGGATTTGATCACGGAGCTTAGAAGCAAGCTTAGTGCGCTCGACTCTGAACTGGTGTATACCATGGGCAGAATGAATGTGCTTCCTAATATTCATACCGTTATTCCTAATAAAGTGATCTTTACGATTGAGGCAAGACATAAAGATATGGAGATTGTCCGTAAGGTGGAAGCCATTATTCATAGCTTGCCGGAGATGCTACTGGACTGTGTAGTAAGTAAGACCAAGCTTTGGGGCAGAGAGACGGTTTGGTTTGACCGGGGAATATGTAATTTAGTGGAGCAAGCGGCACAAGCCTTGGACTATTCTAACCGGAAGATCGCAAGTGGCGCAGGGCATGATGCTCAGTTCGTAGCAAGCTTTCTGCCATCCGCGATGGTGTTTGTACCTAGTGTGAAGGGGAAAAGTCATTGTGAAGAGGAGTTTACCTCCTATGATGATTGTGAAAAAGGGGTAAATGTAATCCTAGAAACAGTGTTGTTATTACTGTCAAATTAATACGTGTTACTAAACATAACATTACATGATGGTAGTAGTGCTTTAATTTCATACAAAATCGTCAAAAAGGCACTCTAAGCAGTGTCTTTTTTTATGAGATAATGATTAGGGTTGTGTTGGGTACCAAATGAACCTGAAGTTGATAGGCAGTTTAAGACGAATCCTTTGTGTAAAAACACAATGATGATAGATAATATTTTAATTTTTTACCAAATTGGAAATACTAAACGTATGTTATTATTCTTTACATAAGGGATCTACATTAGACGGGAGAGATGAATGATGATTATCGGAGTGCCTAAAGAAATTAAAAATAATGAGAATCGTGTAGCCATAACACCTGCGGGTGTAGTTAGCCTTATTAAAGAAGGACATCAAGTGCTGGTGGAAGCTGGGGCTGGTGTGGGAAGCGGATTTCCAAACGAAGAGTATGCTTCTGCCGGGGCAGAGCTGATTCAGGACGCAGCCACCGTCTGGAGCTCTGCCGAAATGGTGATGAAAGTGAAAGAACCACTGGAAAGCGAGTACCCCTATTTCCGTCCAGGCCTTATCTTGTTCACGTATCTGCATCTTGCACCTGAACCTTCTCTGGCCGCTGCGCTCAAAGATAAGGGTGTGTTTGCCATCGGGTATGAGACGGTTGTTCATGAACGTACCTTGCCGCTATTAACACCGATGAGTGAAGTGGCGGGCCGGATGTCCGTTCAGCTTGGCGCTCAGTTCTTGCAAAAGAACTATGGCGGACAAGGGATTCTTCTCTCCGGTGTTCCCGGGGTTAGTCGTGGCAAAGTTAGCATTATCGGCGGTGGTGTAGTAGGTACTAATGCCGCGAAAATGGCTATCGGATTGGGTGCCGATGTTACAATTGTTGACCTCAGTGCAGAAAGATTACGTCAATTAGATGATATTTTTGGTGCACAGATCAATACGCTAATCTCGAACCCTTACAATATTGCCAAAGTGGTAGCTGAGGCAGATTTGTTGGTAGGTGCGGTGCTGATTCCGGGTGCGAAAGCACCGAAGCTGGTGACAGAAGAAATGGTCAAGACCATGAAGCCGGGTTCGGTGATTGTTGATGTGGCGATTGACCAAGGTGGTATCGTGGAGACGATCGACAGAGTGACCACACATGATAATCCTGTATTTATTAAGCATGGCGTACTGCATTATTCTGTTGCTAATATGCCGGGTGCTGTGGCCAAAACTTCGACGATTGCTTTAACCAATGTGACTGTTCCATACGCCTTGCAAATTGCCAATAAAGGCGTGATCAAAGCGATTCAAGATAATGCCGGTTTAAGAAGCGGTGTAAATGTGGCTAATGGTAAAATCACTTGCCAAGCCGTGGCTGAAGCACTTGGTGAGAAACATTTTTCGGTAGAACAAGCCATGGAGCAGACGTTCACGATGAGCTAAATAGAGCTAAATAGAGCTAAATAGAGCTAAATAGATGCGTTCAAAATGCTTGAAAATATTTGGAAACCAATAGACAGCAAATTTCCGTTATGGGAGTTTGCTGTTTATTGTTCTGGGAGTAATATTTTCGGCTCAGTTCGGTGTGGGGAGGATCTGGCAGAAGTCTGCTAGTTTGATCTAGGAGGTAGCTAGGAGTGGCTTCAGTGTGCTAGATCCAGCAGAAATCTACTAGTTCGGTGTTAAAGGTTGTAGGACTGCGTTATGAAGATCGTTGGATCGGGTGGATGTTTGTTGGTGATGATTTTTAGGGAAATCCTCCCTATAAATTACGTAAAAAAAGCTTAAAATGCTATTTATAGGGAATTTATCCCTATAAATACGAAGAATATCCCCGATTGTGCCTGAATTGGAGGAGTTATAGGGAGGTTTTCCCTGATTAGTAGCAGGCAAACCTAAAGAGACACAATTACAGGGAGGAATTCCCTAAAAACTATAAGGGCTCTCTCTCAAGTAGCGGTTTAAGTGTTGTCGCGCCACTCCGTCACCTCACTTCTCGTCACCCGCATCAACGTAACCTGCAACTCCGTCCCGCGCGACTCCATAATCCCGCCATTCCGCAACCAACTTAACCTGTGACTCAGCAACTCCGCCCCATGTAACTTGTTAACCTCGTAAATCCTCTATCCGGCGATCTCAAGGTCCCAGCCATCGCGCCCCCATCCCATTATCTTATAGTCAGCGGGGAGCACGCATACTATAATAAAATCACTCTAAAGTACAAGGTTCGGCTATTTTTCAGGCAGGGGTGGGGCTAGTGACGGAAAAGGATCCATTGTTTGATCGTTTCTTCGATAGTATGGAATCGTTGGCGGATGCTATTAGTGAATCTCTTCAATCTCAAGTTACCATTGAGGACAGCAATCACCATGTGATCGGATACAGCTCCCATCAATTTGAGAGTGATTCTGCAAGAATTTCAACCATTATTGGAAAACGCGTACCTAACGCTGTCATTATTGGTTTGCGTAAGAAGGGGATTATGCAGCAGCTTGAGAACGCTACACGTCCGATTCGGATTCCTGCGGTGATGGAGGTAGGTCTTGGACCCCGACTCGCTATTTGCATCAAACATCAGAAGGAAATTCTCGGGTACATATGGGTAGTGGATGCAGGCAATCTAGTTGAGGGACACGCGGAGAATATCGTTGAGAAAGCGGCGGGCATCGTAGGGCGCTACTTATTGAAGCAGCGGGGGTGGAAGACGAAGCAGGAGAAAACGCAGGAGGATTTTTTCTGGAAGCTGCTCACCTCCCATTATGACAATGAAGCGAACATCAAGCAGGATGCGGAAGTTTGGTCAATTCTTTTGCCGGAGAAATATTATATTAGCGTGTTAGAGAGTGACAAAGTCATCAATGATCATTTTGTACTTCGGATTCGGCAAACTATGGCTTCCTATTCAGGCATGCAATTATTATTTCTGACTGCAGAGCATAATCGGTTGATTATATTGTTTTCATTCAGCTTTCGTATGGAAGGGACGGGTGGACTGTCTTCTTTTATGCGAAAAATTATTGAAGATATGCGTAAGAGTGAGGGCTGTATGCTAAGCGCAGGCTGTAGCCTGGATTACACCGAATATATGTCGGCAGCCATTGCGTATTGGGAAGCGGGGTCCATTCTGGAGATCAAGAAGCTGCTGCCTTTTCATGGCCGAGAGTTATTATTGTATGAGGATATTGGATTTTGGGCGTATGTTCCGGCTATTATAGAGCAAAAACGTAGTCGAACCCGTAAAAGTCCTTTGCTGTATCCGCTAAAAGAGCATGATCGCGAGCATAAAAGTGATTTTCTAAAAACGATCGCCGTTTATTTATCACTCAGTGGAAACTTGAAGGAATCCGCCGTTTTTTTACATATTCATACCAACACATTGCTGTACAGATTAAATCGCATAGCAGAGATTACGGGAAAAAGCTTAAAGGATACGGGATACCGCACTTCTATATATTTGGATATTTTGACGGAAGAGACAAGGCAGCTTAATCAGTGGTTTGTTGAGTCACGGGAATAAAATGAATTAAGCACCAACTGGGCAGCGAACACGTACAATAACCTATATTTAGAACCTATAATATTGGAGGGACTAAGCATGGTGAAGGAAGTTCGTTCACCCGATGCCCTTGACTTTGAACGGAAAATGAGAGACAGCATCGTGGAATCGGCCGAAGCTTTAAATAACAGTGGAGCGGATTTTGCAACATTTGATGAGTCGCGCTGCAACCCGCAGTTTTGGACGCGTACAGATATTGGAGGACTACAGCTGAACGCTGGTGTGGCGCCTTCGGTAGGGATTAAAGACATTTTTCAGAATGGACATTTATATGCCTTCGAATGCGCGACAGCCATGGTCATTGTTATGTACAGGGCGATAATTGAAGCTATAGGTGAAGAAACCTTTAATAGGTATTTTAAGGATTTGTTCTTATGGGATTGGAATTACGACGAGAATCTACGCTTAATTACGAACTATAATAAGGATCAGATGCTGCGGGGAGATATTGTGTATTTCAGGAATCCAGATCATGCACCTAGCAAGCCAGAATGGCAGGGTGAGAATGCGGTTAAGCTTGAAGAAGACCTGTTCTATGGCCACGGTATTGGGATAACTACTGCGGAAATCATTATAGACTCTCTTAATGAAGAAAGAGTGCCCGGAAGTAATACCTCAGCGTTTCTTACGAATGAATCCATTCATCCTGATTTTAACTATTTACAGAGATTATCTTCAGGTTCGGTCTTACCCGGAGCGGAAAATAGAGGCTCTGATTGCACTGTGTTCTCAAGAATAGGGACTAGAAGTTACATTTATAAGATCTAAAAGCTAAGAGGGTAACCAAGAAGAGTAATCTTCCTGAAAAAAGAGGCTGTCTCATAAGTAGATGTTCTACAAAAGAAACAGCCCATACTTATTCAATAGGCATTCTGGAATCAGTTCCCATCCGTTTGATCCGCCATACGTAGATTCAGTAAAGACACCATCTAGGGTGTCTTTTTTTCGTGATTCAATAGTTTTAGTTCGTAATCATTGAAGCTTGAGTAGCTATTTATGCGTTAAGAAAGAAATTTCATTGCATACAATCTAAATCTTTAATAGTAGCAAAGGTTTAAATTTACATTGAACTGTTATAGTTCTCATTGATCAATACTTTACTAATAGGGGGAAGGATAAGCGCTATGAATACATTACGTAAGACAATAGTGATTGCATCAGCAATAACGTTGCTAGTAGGAGGGTTGAATACAGGTTTTAGTCAAAATAATTATGCCTACGCAGCAGATGATGCTAAGCCATCCGTCGTGGTCGAAGATTTTGAAGATGGAATCAATGATGTGAAATTTAATCCTAAACGTATGTATAATGCTACGCTGCACTTAGAAGATAACAAGAAGCTTGTAAGAAATGGACAATATTCTGCTAGAATTGATTACGATATGATCGGCATAGTAGATAATCCCTCTCAAATTGAAGTCGGGTATAAAACGGGGAATATCCCAGTAACAGGTTACCCTACTAAAGTAGGCATGTGGGTTTATGCAAACAATGAAGGACATTTGCTGACGACAAAATTTAGAGATATAGGCGGATCTTCTTTCCAAACAGAATTTTATGATGTAAATCAAGTGGGTATCAACTGGTCAGGCTGGAAATATATCGAGGCAGATGTTCCGCAAGGTAAACCGGGCCCGATTGTTCTTGAATTGTTTTTCCAATTGAAACAATCGGATATGAGCAAGAAAAACAAGGGCTCTATTTGGGTAGATGATATTACCTTTATCTATGATGAGGTTGAAGAGGATAAGGATGTTCCTGCCATTAAACCTATAGCCCCTGTTGAAAATGAAGTATTAAATACTCAACTTGATGAAGTGAAGGTTGAGCTGACCGATAACGGATCAGGTCTGGATTTGAGTACCTTATCTGTTCAGTTAGATGGTACGGATATTACGGATGAAGTGCAATATTCTCCAGATACAAATGTATTAACTTACCCGGGAGAATATGTAGATGGTGGTTATCATGAGCTTGCTATTGAAGTGAAGGACAAGAAAGGTAACCCGGCAGCAAAAACATTCACCTTCACAATAAATGCAGGAGAGCGTTTGTTCATGGCTGCGGACGAAGAAGCAGTAAGTAATGAAATCTATCCTGTTCATATTAATATCAAAGACTACTTGAAAGCAGAACAGGCAAAATTCACCTTAAATTATGATGCAAGCACCCTTCAAGTTGAAAGCATTACTCAGGCGTCTGGAGTTTCCCTAACCTCAGATATTGATAATGAGCACGGTATGGTTCAAGTAGCACTTGATAATGTAATAGCGGCAGCTCATGATGCCGTTACTGTTAACTTCAGAGTGAGCTCTCATGCCGTCTTAGAGCGTGGCGAAGCGTATAAAACCATAACAATGAGCAATGCGAGTCTTACTGCTGGCGGCGTTCAGACGAGTACACCCTTAGCCGCGCCTATTCATTATACAATCGGTTTCCCCTATCAGCTGAAAATGACGGGAGTTGGTTTGGGTACACCTTCTACATTTACAGTGTTAGACCATGGAGGCAAGCCGTATGAAGGTGCGGGTATTATTTTTACTGGATTATTAAAACAAAGCTCAGTCGTGACAGTTAACACTGTTACGTCTAGTGTATATGAGGATGATGATACATCTTCTAATGTAATCATGGTTGCAAATGCTGGTGAACGTTACTATGCTTCAACAGCAGCTAAGAATGGATTTTACGAGGTTATTCTCGCAGACGGACAAACAACAGGTTATATCTCGGAAGCTGATGTTAGTAGTCAGTTATTGAACAGCAGCCTAGGCAAAACAGATGCTAAAGGACAGTTAACAACAGATCTCACTACATTGGCACTTGGTACCTATCAAGTTCAAGCTGTCATCGGTGATCAGAACAGTAAGGTTGTCAATTATGAAGTTGTGGAGCAGTATGGTACGAATGAAGCGCAATATATTCAAACCTATGTGACAGAGGATATGTCTTCACAACTAAGTGCTGCCTGGCAAACAAAACCAGATCAAACCTCTACTTATATTCAATACATTGAAGCTGGTGAATGGGGAGCAGGAGTAAGCCCAGACGTTAATATGGTAAGGCAACAGCAAGCCGAGAGTGAGCTGCAGGTGCTTAGCATGAAGGAAAATGGAACGAAAGGCGAAATCCGGTTTCATAATGTCCTGGTTAAGGGCTTGAAAGCAGATACTACTTACAAATATCGTGTAGGCTATGAGGACCATTGGTCAGAATGGAATGAATATTCTACTGTTGATCAGGATAAAAAAACACCGACCTCATTCTTATTCATTACGGATTCCCATACGAATCAATTACAAGGATTAGAAACCTATCAAGCGCTAATGACTAACGCATTGACACAATATCCATCAACACAGTTTATTATGCACGGTGGAGATATGGTTGATGTAGGCGGCGCATTCGAAGAATGGCAAAAGTTCTGGCTAGCATCTTCTATTTATGCAACAAAACTTCCGACTGCACTAGCACTGGGCAACCATGATGTGAAGAGTGAAGGAAAAGATGTGTTCACCAAAGGTGCGAATTTCCCAGAGAACGGACCAGAATCCCAACTGCAATATGCTTACTCTTATGAAGTCGATGATACTCATTTCGTCGTATTGAACTCAGAAGGCGTAGAGGAACAGATGATTGCTCAAGCAGCATGGTTAAAAGAAGATTTGGATCAGAATGATAAAAAGTGGACTGTCGTTATGTTCCATCGTCCAGCTTATCATACAGAGAATGGTCGGGAATCCCTTGTTGAGTATACCCAAACCTACTTTGCACCCATATTAGAAAAGAAAAAAGTCGATTTGGTTCTGGTTGGTCATGATCATGTATATGCACGGACCTATCCAATGAAGGATGGAAAGCCAAATAAAGCTACCAATGAGGGCACTGTATACCTTGATGGTGGTGCTTCAGGCTGGAAATTCTATGATGGCACGCAATATAATTATTTGAATTATATTTTTGATGAAGACGTTCCTGTGTACTCCGCTATTGAAATTACAGAAGATGCGATTCATGTGAAGGCACGTACAATTGCGGGTACATTGATCGATGAGTTTTCTGTCAAGAAAACAACGGAAACTGAGACACCAACACCAACACCAACACCAACACCAACACCAACACCAACACCAACACCAACACCAACACCAACACCAACACCAACACCAACACCGACACCGACACCGACACCGACACCACCAGCATCGACACCAAATTCAACAGCAACGCCACCAGTATCGCCAACGCCACCAACATCAACACCGAAGCCAACAGTAACGCCAACAGCGCCAACAGCGTCAAAGCTGGTGTTCAACGACAAGGTAAATGTAGAGGCAGTTAAGGCTATCGTGGAAAAAGAGAAGTCTGCTCCCGCTATACACTTTACGGATGTTCCGGCATCTTCGTGGAGTGCCTCCGTAGTGGAGCGTGCAGCTAAGATGGGGATTGTAACGGGTTATAGTGATGGTTCTTACCATCCGAATCAAAAGGTAACTCGCGCCGAGTTCGCCACAATGGTAGCAAAAGCTTTTGGTCTACCGAATTCAAGCGGTTCATTCTTCTCTGATACACAAGGACATTGGGCTTCAAAATCGATTGCAGCATTACAAGCTAAAGGGGTAATCACGGGATATAGTGATGGTTCTTTCCATCCTAATCAAGAAATTTCCCGCGCTGAGATCGTTGCAATGCTTGCTCGTCTGATAAACTATGTTCCTAACGCATCCAATCTATTTTTGGATGTAGCTACGAACTGGGCTTCTGAACAAATTAATGCTTTTGCAACTGCTGGCATAGTAACTGGTAAAGGCAACGAATTGTTCAAACCGAATGATACTGCATCCCGTGCGGAGTCGGTTGCGATGATCATTCGCTTGTTGGATAAATTGCTTGCACAATAAGTGAAATATTTCGGATAGTTAACCGGGTTCGCTTCCACCAATAAGTAGAAGAAGGGGCTGTCCCTGAGTCATTTATGACTTATGGGACAACCCCTTTGCTGCGTCTTATAGCCTAAAGCTGAACAAAGTCACTGCGGAATTTCTCGAAATCAGATTTTCTGCATTCCAGTTCAAGCCTTGTGCCTGTTTCTTCATAGCTAGTCGATTGGACATGGGCATGCTCGTTAAAATAGGAGACCACATTGCCGCGATCAAATGGAATCAGAATTTGACACTGTACATAATCCGTAAAAACATGGCTGCGAATCAGATCTGTAAGTTCAGCTATCCCGCTATTTTGTTTGGCGGAAAGATAGACATTGTCACCCTCAAGGTGAGGGTAAGGTAGGTCCGTTAGGTCAGCTTTGTTGTAGGCATAAACCGTTGGAATTTGGTCCGCACCGAGCGCTCTCAAAGTCTCATCGGTGACAGCCATATGCTGCTGATGCTGGGGATCGGAAATATCGACTACATGAATCAATAAGTCAGCTTCGGTCACCTCTTCGAGCGTGGAGCGGAAGGCTTTGACCAGATGATGGGGAAGCTGGCTGACGAATCCAACGGTATCTGTTAATAAAAAGGTTTTGTGATCCGGTAGCTCAATGCTCCGAACGGATGTCTCCAGCGTAGCGAATAACATATCCTTGGCGAACACTTGCTTATTAGAGCCTGGATGATACGTCTCCACGATTACATTCATTAAGCTGGACTTGCCGGTATTCGTATAGCCGACGAGACAGACGACAGGAACCTCATTCTTATGCCGCTGCTTCCGCTGAATTTGGCGCCTTGCTACTTGCTGTTGAAGCTCAACCTGTAATGCTGAAATCCGTTCTTCAATTCTTCTGCGATCCAGCTCCAGCTTTGTTTCACCAGCGCCTCTGTTCTTCAGCCCAGCACCACCACCTTGTCTGCCGAGAGATTCTCGGAGACCTGTTAATCGGGGGAGCATATATTGCAGCTTAGCTACTTCCACTTGCAGCTGAGCTTCTTTGGTCTTCGCTCGTTCTGCGAAAATATTCAGGATCAGAATCGTCCGGTCAATGACCTGACGGCCTAGAGAGGACTCCAAATTGCGAATCTGTGAAGGAGACAGCTCATCATTAAAAATAACAATAGGAGCATCATGCGCTTCTAAGAGAGCAGATAATTCTTGGATTTTGCCTGTGCCGATATAGTGGGAAGGGTTGATCCGACTTGCCTTCTGACTAAGCTCTCCTACAACTTCTAGGTCACAGGCAGCTGCCAGATTAGTGAGTTCTTCCATTGAATAAGCGAAGTTTGTTTCGTTTTGTAGCTGGACACCGACTATAATAGCTTTTTCTCGTAGTTGTTCCATATATTTATTCATCCTCCAGTAGTAAATAGTAAACGCAAAAAAACACAGGTCATCTGCCTGTGCTTATGGTTCGTTAGAGGACGTCAGACAAATGTGTAAGGGGAAATCTCCGTTACAACATTAGGGTCTTCCATAGATATATCAAATTAAACAACGGCTGGGGCGTAGGGAAATGATAACTTAATCCCTTACGAGCAGCAGTTGGTTTAAATTATAAGAAAGTATAAGTTTCACGATATACTTTATCCTTATAATTCTCACATAAACGCTACCGTCCTTATAAGGACACCGAAGGCGTATTAGTTTGTTGGCTTCTATGGAGTTAAATGGGTAGACCTATCCTGAGTCCTCTGCACATGGGCAGAGCTTTAGCGCTATTCAATTAGCCGCGCAAAGTTCTAACTCGGATAAAATCTATCACACGTAACCCTCCGTTCATAAAAAGTTAAGTCGAGTTTACCACATCCTTTATTTGGTGGCAAATCTGTATTTTATATCTGTTTAGCACTTCTCTATTTTAATATCATCCAAGAATTCTAAAAATTGATTGCATAGCATATAGATATAATTTGATATGAATAGGAGGTGTGAAGACATTGCCTGTCCTCTCTACAAGCACAATCATTAATTTACCTGTCGACGGTACCCGTCCAATAGATCAAGTTGTGATCGAAGTAGTTAACAATGGATCAGCTGGAGCGGCTTGTTATTTAACGGGTTTAGCCAATAGTGCAAGTCATCAGACAGTCTTTATTGAAGAATTATTTGAGCTGCAATATCGGGAAACGTTAAGTAAGACCTACCCTATTGTAGAGGATTTATTTCAATTTAATTTTGTGTATTCACAGGAGCAATTAAAGATTCAGGTTTTTCTTGTGGATGTGAACGGTGTCTGGACGGCTGTTAATCTGGATGTGTTTCAAGTAAGCCGTATAACCTCGGAAATACGTGATAACGTATCGGTTACATCGACTGACTTCGCAGCGATCAGCTTTATGAGGAGTCCTGCCTTTACTATTCCACAAGGTCTTGCGGCTGAAATTAGACCGGCTGCTTTAGATATTCTATCCAAGAGACCTGTGCGTTATATGGTCGTTGCAGGTGGAACTCTGGATGGGACATTTGAAAATTTCCCTACACCAACTACGGATATTCCTGTTACGGACACAGCACTGCTTGTCAATTACACCTGCACTACGGTCACGGGTGGAAAGGTGATTATGCAAGGTACAGGATCAGGGATCTCTGGTGCGTATGCGAATTTGGCCGTTAACTTGCTTAACGAGCGGCTCTCTTACGAGCTTCAGGATGAGCCGGTTACTTTGGTAGTTAACTCACTCTCAGGTGATGATGATCTCGCCGTCACTTTTAAGATGTCCGAGCAATGGTGAGCGTTCTACACTTAGATACCGCGATAGGGATACCCAAGGAACGAAAATCATATTGTAAAAAGTTTACTTATGATATAAGTTATAGGAAGTTGAATCGCAATAAACGGGTGCTTGATGAAGTCAGGCTGAGATAGCGGCCTTATGCCGCTGACCGTCAATCTGATCTGGGTAATGCCAGCGTAGAGACGTTATTGTCGAGCATCCTTTTTTTTGATGCCATGCGCAAGCCTACCCATGAATGGGTAGGCTTTTTAAAATTACTCACATCATGCGAGCAACGAATCCAAGAACCTAGAAGGGAAGTTGTTGAAGCATGGAACAAGCTAAGCAAGGACAAAGGCAAGGACAACAAGACAAAGGGACGAGGTCACGGGGATTGAAGCTGACTGATATTCTGGTAACCATCGTGATCGCGGTCGTATTCGGAATTATCTATAAAATCTGGGGACCGATGTACGACGTGGTCAAACCGCTGGGTACCCATGCGGAGCAAACGATATACGGCATGTGGTTCATTGCCGGGACGTTCGCGTTTCTCATCATCCGCAAGCCGGGAGTGGCGCTTCTGGCTGAGATTGCGGCGGCTTCCGTTAGTGCGCTATTGGGCAGTGAATGGGGGCTTTCGACCTTGTATTACGGCGCGTTGCAGGGATTGGGCGCGGAGTTAGTCTTCGCGATTTTCCTCTATCGCAACGCGAACGTCTGGGTCACGTCGCTGGCCGCGCTCGCGGCGGCGGCGGGTTCGTTGGTGCTGGATTTCGGCTACGGTTACATTGAATCGTTGTCCGCTTGGAACTATACGCTGCTGATCGGACTGAGGGGACTCGGAAGTATCGTCATCGCCGGTATCTTCGCCTTCGGACTGTCCAAAGCGCTTGAGCTCACAGGCGTAACCAAAGTGTTGAGACCGGCGTCCAAGGCGGACTATGACGCATTGACACGACTATGACGCCTGGAGTCTCCATAGCTGCGAGAGTTAAGAACCTAAAGCTTAAGTTTGCCGGAGAGGACTCCTTGTTGTTCAAGGGCATTTCCCTTTCTTTCCACCAGGGGGAGAAGACGCTGCTGCTCGGCCCGAGCGGATGCGGGAAGTCGACGCTGCTGCAGGTGTTGAGCGGTTTGATTCCCGGTTCGATCGAAGTTCCGATGATCGCTGAAGAGACATTTGTTCCCGAGCGATGGGGATACGTATTCCAAGATCCGGATACGCAGTTCTGTATGCCATATGTGGACGAGGAGATGGCTTTCGTTCTCGAGAACATGCGCGTCCCCCGCGAAGAAATGGCAGGTCTGATCCGCCTTTATCTCGCTCAAGTCGGCTTGAAAATTCCTGATATCCATATCGCAATCCAATCGTTATCGCAAGGGATGAAACAGCGATTAGCCATAGCTTCCGTTCTGGCTATGGAGCCAGAAGTGATTTTCCTGGACGAACCGACAGCGCTGTTGGATAGCGAGGGTACGGAGCTGGTATGGTCTGCGATCAGAAGCCTGTCCGAAGGCATTACCTTGATCGTCATTGAACATAAGATCGAAGGCGTAATCGACTTTTTCGATCGGATCGTCGTGTTATCCCGTGAAGGAGTAGTTATCGCTGACGGATCGCCGACGGAAATCTTTTCAGCTAAAAGGAGAGAGCTACAAGAATACGGAATTTGGTATCCGGGCGTCTGGGAGGACTATATCGAGAATAAATCCCGGAGGTCAGACTGCATTACTCGTTATTCAAACGCAAACGATCGGGAAGATGTCTATCTGGAAATGGACAGGTTTCGCGGGAAACGAGGGAACAGGGCGGTCATCGAAGTAGGGAGGGCAATCGTCACCCCTGGTCAATGGATCGGGATCATCGGCCATAACGGAGCGGGTAAGAGCTCCTTGCTGCTCTCGATCATGCGACTGATTAAGACCGAAGGGATATGCAAGATAGCAGGCCGGGAAGCGGAGCATGTTGCGCAAGCGGCCGAGCATATCGCATTCGTTTTTCAAAACCCCGAATTTCAATTTGTAACACATTCGGTACGGGAAGAGATCGAGTATTCGTTGTTGCTGGATGGCGTTCATTGCGAAATTCGGCGTGCGAAGGCGTATAAGCTAATGGAAGAACTTTATTTAGAGGACGTTGCCTCGCGGCATCCGTATCAGCTGTCGATGGGGCAGAAGAGACGATTAAGCGTCGCGACGGCGATCGTAAAAGGGCAACACATATTGCTGCTAGACGAGCCGACCTTTGGGCTGGACGCACGGAATACGTTCTCTTTGCTCGAGAAGCTTGAGCGGCTGCTTTCGGCGGGAGCCTCGATTATTATGGTCACGCATGATGCGCGGATCGTAGAAAATTTCTGCACAGCGTCATGGAGAATCGAAGACGGGAGACTTACTGATGTTATTGACCTTTCCCCACCGGGAAACCTGGCTACACCGCGTCAATCCTACGCTTAAGATCGTTCTGTTCTCTCTCTGGTTCGCGGCAATTATTCTCATCCACGACTTTAACGTCATGGTGAACGTAGCCATCGGCTCGATGCTGCTGCTTCCGTGGTCCGGGCACCCATTGCGCAGATTGCTGTTATACACCTCCCCTTTCTTGCTGATGTTCGTGTCTACATCTACGGGGATGATGTTCTTCGGCAAGGGAGAGACAGAGTGGGTCCGATGGGGATTAGTGAACATTACGGAAGAAAGCTTCTACAGAGGGCTGCATCTGGGGTTCAGGGCACTGAGCATGGCGTCGGTCGGGCTTCTGTTCGGTCTGACGACGAGGCCGGTAAACCTCTTCTACTCCTTAATGCAGCAGGGGAGATTACCGGCTAAGTATGCTTACAGCTTCTTGGCCGCGATGCGGCTGGTGCCTATTCTCGCAGAAGAATTCCAGACCTTGCACCACGCATTGAAAGTCAGGGGAATACGCAAACGAGGGAGGATATTTAACTTCTACCAGCTGTTGCAACGATACGCGATCCCTTTGCTTGCCCAAAGCATACGACGCGCCCATAGAATCGCGGTGGCTATGGAGGCGAAGCGGTTTTCCGGGCAGGCCAAGAGAACTTATTATTATGTTATTGGCTTTACGTACCGCGACGTCCTATTCACCGCATATGCGGTCGGCGTATTCTGGTTGGCATTCCTGGCCGGAATCGAATGGCCTTACGCGGACATTACCGATGTTCGTTAAGCCGTAAAGGATGACATGCACAGATTCGTTGGTGGTTAGAGAATGATTCTGATCTTATGCCATCGTTCAGTAACAAAAAAAGCAGAAACTCGGATATAAAGAGTTTCTGCCTTTTTATTGGATTAAACAAATCTTTCGCTACACTATCCAGCATCTTCTTGAGTATCTGAAAGCGGCAGGATTAGTCTGTTAAGCCTCGCCGCAATGTAAATAGGTCTGTCAAAGCCTCAGTAGACAGCTCGGTAATCCAGCCTTCGGAGCTGGAGATGACATTATCGCTTAGCTGCTGCTTACTCTCCAGCATCTCATCAATTTTTTCTTCGAGCGTCCCGAGGGCGATGAATTTATGCACCTGTACATCGCGCGTCTGGCCCATCCGATAGGCGCGGTCCGTCGCCTGGTTCTCAACGGCCGGATTCCACCAGCGATCGAAGTGGAATACGTGGTTGGCTGCGGTTAGATTCAGACCGACACCTCCAGCTTTAAGTGAAAGGATGAACACATTCGGCTGATCAGTCGGTGGTGCATCTGGACGACTGGATCCTTCGTCCACAGAAGGTATAGGCGTCTGGAATCGCTCAATCATTCGGTCACGCGCCTGTTTGGAGGTACTGCCGTTCAAATAAAGGACGGGCTCTCCCAGCTCCTGCTGTAGAACAGCCTGAAGCATTTTTCCCATCCCGACATATTGCGTAAAAATGAGACAGCGCTCATCCTCTGCACGAAGTTCCTTCACCATATCCAGCAGTCTTTCAAGTTTAGAGGAACGGTTAATGAGTGGACTGGTATCCAGTTTATTGTCCGAATCGGTTTCAGGGAGGGCCTCCTTGGTCAGAAGCATCGGGTGATCACATAGCTGCTTAAGTCCGGTCAAAGCCCCAAGAATGGCGCCCTTACGCTCAATACCTTCCAACTTCTGCATACGTTCGAGCAGTCCGTTTACGGTCTGGTCATAGAGCGCAGCTTGTTCAGCTGTGAGATGAACGTAGGTCTTCATCTCATTTTTATCTGGAAGATCGAGTTGGATGTTAGGATCCTTCTTCTTACGGCGTAGCATGAACGGCTTCACGAGATTTTGTAGGTCCGCTGTACGTTTCTCGTCACGTTCCTTCTCAATGGCATTACTGAATCGATCGTTAAAGGCTTTGGCACTACCCAGATAACCTGGGGTTATAAAATCATAAATGGACCACAGCTCAGATAATCTGTTCTCTATAGGTGTTCCTGTCAGCGCAATCCGGTGTAAAGCCGGGAAGCTACGTACAGCTACCGACTGCTTCGTTTGAGCATTCTTGATATTCTGTGCTTCGTCCAGGCAAATTGCCGCCCAAGTGAATTCCTTCAGCAACTCCTGATCAAGCGCTGCAGTCGCATAAGAGGTGAGTACCACGTCAGCTTGCGAAGCAGCGCCATAGAAGAAGCCTGCGTCCAAACGGCGGCTTCCGTAGTGCAGCATCACATTCAAAGAAGGCGCGAAGCGCTGCAATTCCTTCTGCCAGTTGCCCAACACGGAGGTAGGGCAGATGATCAGAGCAGGCCAACCCGGTGGGTCGGTCTGGCGGCGGGATGAGCTAGGATCGGTATTTTCTTTGATATGAAGTAAATATGCGATGAGTTGGACGGTTTTACCAAGCCCCATATCATCGGCTAGACAAGCCCCCAAACCAAATTGACGCAGGAAAGTCAGCCAAGCATATCCCTCATGCTGATAGGTGCGTAGCTCTGCCTGGAGTCCTGCGGGTACTGGGGGCTTCGGCCACTGTGAGCGCTGGCCGAGCTGACCAATGAGGCTGATTAAATGCTCGTTTAGTTCTACCTCGAGCCGCAGGCGCGCCGCATCCTCTTGAAGCTGCTCTTCTGTAGCCTCAGCATCTGCATCCTCACTCGCTTGTAGCAAATGAAGCTGAAGCACGTCTTGGAAAGACAAGCCTTGCGACTTGTCCATACCTGCCATGGCTCTTTGAATTTGCGCCAGCAGTGCGGGATCGAGCGAGACCCATTTGCCCTTGAAGCGGACGAGCCGTTCTCCTCTTGCGACTAGCTCGGCAAATTCAGCTTCGGTGAGGTCGACGTCGCCGATGGAGATTCGCCAATCGAAATCGATGATCGAATCCAGACCGAAGAGCGACTCGCCGCCGCTGCGTTTGTCCTCGCCGGAGCTGATCTTGGCGCGCAGGCGCGGTTTTTTCCGGCTGGCGGCTTCCCACCACGCCGGCAGCAGCACTTGCCAGCCTGCTTCCAGCAGCCGCTGGCTCTCGGCGGTTAAGAACCGCCAAGCGATGGCATCGCTGAGCGGTTCAGCCAGCACGTCGCCGCCCGCCGCGAAGCGCTCGGGCGGCAGACTGCCGCGGAGGCGCTCCAGCCATCCCGCGGCGCGTTCATGCACGTGGGCCGACCATGCTGTCGGCCACAAGCCGTGCGGCTCGCCATCATCGGCGAGCCTGATGGGAACAAGCGCGGATTCATCGCGCTTGTCCTGAAGGATCAGCTGCAGCCGCCAAGGGGATTCATCCCCTTCCGGCTCCAGCAGCTGAAGTGCAGGCCGGAAAGGCGCGGTATCCGCCTTCCAGCCAATGGCGATAAGCCATGCAGCGGTATCCATGCCCGCTGCAAGGGCCCCGCTTCTATCGAATAGAAGCGGGAATTCGCTCCGGAGGTCGCCTGCCTCGGCCTCCGTGCTGTAAAACCTCTGCGATACGGCGGCGGAGAACGCCGCGCGTAATCCGCGGCTAAACTCGCTGCCGTCATTTAGCGCCTCAAGGGCCCCTTTGGCAGTGTCATTCTCCGCTGCCACCTGCGCAAAAGCGTCCTCATCCCAGGTCCATTGCAACCTCCCGGCGCGATAAGCGGAGATATCGGGAATATACTGTTTATTCTCCAGACATATAGCCAGAAGTGGCGCCAGTTCAGTGAGATGGGCGGCATCGCCCTCCCAGTTCCATTCGATATGCGCCAGCAGCTTCTGCTCTGCAAAGAAAGGGAGGACCTGCTCCGCAGGTAGAATCACTAGCTCCATACCTTCGCCAGTTGGTTGAACCGTTAACTCCGTACCATAAAAAGATGCCTCATGCCAGGCGAATAACCGCTGCTTAAGCTGCAAGCCGGGCACGAGATCTTCTCTTTCATTCATTCCATATATTAAAGCATCGCCATACTGGCTTAATGCAAGCCGGATGGTCAGCGTGCGCAAATGCATGTTCATGGTATTAGCTTTCCTTTCCGAAGCTCCTCTTGCAACGCACGGAGTCTGCTGTGCTTTGTGGTGAAGGCAATGAGGAACTCTTCCCACCGTTCTTCTTGTTTCATTTTTTTATACAGCTTGGATAATCGCTTCAATAGTTTCACAGCCGCTTTGTAGCTATGTCTATTCTTATCCAGCACAAATCTTTCGACGGCCTGGTGGTAGAAGGGAAGCAGAACTCCGGGTGCGTTTTTCTCCATAGGCTGGAGGTCTGTAACACGAAATTCGGAAGGCAGCTTACCGATGGACAGTTGATAATCCATCCATGTCTGCCATTTTTCATAGGTAATTAACTTCTCTTCGTATACTTCTCCAGAGATAGGTAACATGGCGGCTAATGTATTCCACATCTGAGGCTCAGCTTCAGGAAGATGGCGAACGGCCTCTTCCCATCTGTTCGAATAGGTATTCAGATTATAGAGTCTGCTGCTCAGCAGTGGACCGGTCTGAACAAGCCAGCCCACCAATCGTGACCATTCACCTGCATCCAGAAGCGGGGAGGTGAAGCTCATCAGCTCATCAGGATGGAGACCTGGGCGCTCGGCAGCCGTATTCAATAATTCCCAAGCCTTCGGGTCATCCTTCAGATAAAAATACATGCGGCTCTGGGCTAACAGCCAAGCATGGCGTGACAGGGAAGCTCCTAACTCACTCTCTGCCTGCTGAAGCTGTTTGATTTCATCAAGGTAAAGCTTAGTTCCACCTGTATTCGGATAAATCCAGTTTCTCCACAGCAGGTCATAGCATAGTGAAAAAGAGGGCTGATCCCGCAAGCGATCGCGCGACTCCGTCAACATCTCGCGCCGCAAGTAGGTGAGGGTCTCGACAATATGCGGCCACAGATCATATTCCTGCTCCTGCTCGGAAGACAGCGGGAGTGTGCTTTTTAACAGACGTGTAATTGCTTCCTGTAGCTCTGATACCGCTACTTGCGTGTAATACCCGAGTGATGAAGTGAAGGCGACCTGACCGGGTAGATTAGCGGAAGGCTTAGCCAGCTTTTCTAGAAGAAAAAGATGGGCATGCAGAGTAAATAGCTTGTCCTTTTCCGGTGATAACTTCGGCTTAAATTTAGTAATGGAGGATAATGCTCGATCCACATATTCAGGATTCCGAGTGGTATGTGCCAGAGGCGTGATGCAGGATGCAAAATACTCGCGCCACTCCGTGATGCCTCCGTCAGCGATCCGGCTGGCATGTTCTTTTAGCTGCTGCTGGTGCTTTCCATCGGCTCCGGCAGGTGAACTACTTGATGTTTTTGGAAGAAAAGCTGCGGCCTTGGCGTTAGCTAGAACTTGTACAGACCTATTCTGTTGTTCAGCATAATGGAGCAGCACAGCTGCCATATGCTTACAATGACCTGAAACAGGGCAGTTACAATGACATCGAGTGAAGCTGTCCAGATCAATCGTAACGCGGTAATCCTCTCTACCCTCAACAAGGGCGCTGATCTTAGATGGCTCCATCATAGTGAACGAACGAATACGGCTTTGCTTATAATATTGGAACCCTCGTTTGAGGGTGAGGTCATCGAAATAATAGGCGACATTCTGGATGAGTTTAGTCCACTGCGTATCATCCATAGTATAAGTTGGTTGCATACAATTGGTCTCCTGTAAGAAAAATGGTCGTTATTTGACTTTCATTATATCATTTCTTTTTGAGTAGGATGTTTTGGGGTTGTAATGAATGCGAAATTGCGGGCTTGTATGGAATGTGGGGCCTAAACATATACTAATCGTGCTGTATTGTGAAGTATAGATCAAACAAAGGTCAAAATTGGTCAAATAAATAAAAAGAACTGATTTAGTCGTCTTAAATCAGCTAATTTACCTGAATTTGAGCAATAATCGCCTTAAATCGGTTTTGTTATTCCTCTGATAGGGGACTATAATAAGGTCATAGGTCAAATAAAGTCAAAGTCAATGAGAGGAGAATGGATAATGTTTGATTTGGTTCCTTTTGGTAAACGTAGAGAGGATGCTTTTGGTATGTTGGCTAAGTCTTTAAATGATGTTTTTAATGATGATTTTTTTGCGCCGATCAAGAGCTCCACGATGTCCTTCAGAACGGATATTCGCGAGAGTGAGCAGGCTTACCTGATTGAAGCTGAACTTCCTGGCTTTAAAAAAGAAGAAATCGACATTGATTATGCCAGTCCTTACTTGACGATTAAAGCGGTGCGGAAGGAAGAGAATGCGGAGGAGAACAAGGAGCATCAAATTGTACGTAGAGAACGTCGATATGGTGAATATCTTCGCAGATTCTATGTTCAGGATATTGCAGTGGAAGAGATTCGCGCGTCTTTAAAAGACGGATTACTGAAGCTGGAGGTTCCAAAACAGCAAAAACCGCAAGGGAAACGCATTGAGATTCAAGATGGAGATTCTAGCGCTTCGCAGTCTGAATAAGCATAATTTAGACGGAATTAGTTTCCGTTCAGCATCTTAGAGATAGGCAGCGAGCTTTAATATAGTGTTATGCATAGAAGGCGCATTGTAGTGGAGGATTCCGGCTATGGTGCGTCTTTTCTCGGAAACATACGATGAGTTGTATTTAATAAGCGTTGAAAGGAGGAATCCGAGTGGCTAACAACAGCTATTATGATGCTTTGGGCGTGAGCAAAACAGCAACTAAACAGGAAATTAAAAAGGCTTATCAAAAGCTGGCCAAGAAGTGGCATCCCGATGTGAACAAAGCCCCTGAGGCAGAGGCGAAATTCAAAGAAGCAGCTGAAGCCTATGAAGTGCTGAGCAATGAGGAGAAACGCAAGCTTTACGATGAGGAGCTGCTTTATGGGGCTCAGCGTGGCAGAGGTGGTGGAGGTGCGTCGAGCGGAGCCTCTTCGTGGGATTCAAACTTTGGTGGAAGCTGGGGCGGCGGAACTTATTCTGCAGGAGGTTCTGGTATTTCGGAGGAAGATTTGTTCGGAATGTTTTTTGGGAATCGGGGATCGGCGGATCGCGCTGGCTTTGATTTCTTTTCTAGTAGTGGTAGTGGGCGTTCGAACGGCAATCCATGGGGTGAGGCGCGCAGTAGGGCGCAGGCGCAGCTGGATATTACGTTGGAGCAGGCCTATAAGGGAGCAACTGTAAGAGTGCAGATCGGTGATAAAACTGTGGACGTTCAAGTTCCGGCGGGATCTAGTGAAGGCACAATTTTAAAAATCGCAGGTAACACTCAGAATGGCATAGCTTCCGGTGGCGATATACTGCTGGCACTTCATATTCTTTCTCATGATATATACGAGCTTCGAGCTGGCGACTTATACGGCACGGTTGAAGTTGCTCCATGGCACGCGGTATTAGGTGGAGAGGTGAAGGTTCCATTACCGGGTGGTGGTGCCGTGAAATTGAAGATTCCTGCAGGAATTCAAAGTGGTAAAACGCTGCGCATCCCGGGTAAAGGTTTGAAGCGAGAAAATGGTACGAACGGTGATATTTTATTTGGAATTGAGATTGTTGTCCCTGAGCCAATCAGCGAAGCGGAGAAGAACTTGTACCGTAAACTAGCCGAATCGAGCCTTTTCGAGGCCAGAGCTAAACGTCAAAGCGCTAGCGCGCAGCGTGAGAAGGCTAAAGTGGGTAATTAATTAGGTAGGTAGAGAGGTAGAAGAGACTTATGCTGAAACGAGTAGTGAAGGCACGTCGGGTAAAACAAAGGTAAAAATACCTTGGATCGCGTGGATTTCGGCTCGGTGAGCGAAAAGAAGAGCAAAAATGCCACGGATTGCGCTAAATGCGGCCGATTCGCCCAAATGTACGGGATTAATCCCGCTAATCAAACCGATCCCGGTCCAAACGGCCGATCCCATATATCATTCTTAAATAGAAAGGTGAGAGAGCTATGGATTTCAATAAACTTACTCAAAAGCTGCAGGAAGCAGTGGCTGCGGCGCAGTCGCTTGCTTCAGACAGCGGTCATCAGGAGATCGATAATCTCCATCTGTTAAAAGCGTTACTCCAGCAGCAAGAAGGCTTACTGCCTAGACTGCTGCAAAAGATGAATGTACCCGTAGCTGAGATGCTGCGAAGCACGGATGAACTGCTTCAGCGTAAGCCAAGCATAAGCGGATCAGGGGCAAGCACGGTACGGCGTTATGCCTCGCAATCGCTGATTCATCTGCTGGAACAGGCGGAGAAAGAAGCAGCGAAAATGCAAGATGAGTTTGTTTCGGTAGAGCATGCAGTGCTGGCCATGGTGTCGGATTCGAGCAGGGAGAATCGAGAGTTGCGTGATCTTTTTGTCAGTCGTGGATTAACACGCGAGAAGCTGATGTCTATCCTTGCTGAGATTCGTGGGCATCAGCGTGTGACGAGTCGGGAGCCGGAGGCTACTTATGAGGTACTTGAGAAATACGGGCGTGATCTTGTAGCAGAGGTTCGCGCGGGCAAGATCGATCCCGTTATCGGACGAGACGCAGAGATACGCCGTGTGATCCGTATTCTGTCCCGTAAAACGAAGAATAACCCTGTCCTCATCGGTGAGCCAGGTGTAGGGAAAACTGCGATTGTAGAAGGCTTGGCTCACCGGATTGTACGCAAGGACGTGCCAGAGGGACTGAAGGATAAGACGATTTTCTCACTGGATATGAGTTCCCTTGTAGCAGGCGCGAAGTTCCGTGGTGAATTTGAAGAACGTCTGCAGGCGGTACTGAGGGAAGTTCGTGAAAGTAACGGCCGTATTATTCTGTTTATTGATGAGCTGCACACGATTGTAGGCGCAGGTAAAACCGAAGGCTCGATGGACGCGGGCAATATGCTGAAGCCGATGCTGGCCCGGGGTGAACTGCACTGTATCGGTGCCACAACGCTTGATGAATACCGCAAGTATATAGAGAAGGACCCTGCGCTGGAACGCCGTTTCCAACAGGTGCTGGTCAGCGAACCGGATGTTGAGGATACGATCTCGATTCTGCGTGGGTTAAAGGAACGTTTCGAAGTCCATCACGGGGTCAAAATCCATGACAGCGCCCTTGTCGCTGCTGGCGTTCTGTCTAACCGCTACATTACGGATCGTTTTTTGCCGGACAAAGCGATCGACTTAGTGGATGAAGCCTGCGCCATGATCCGGACGGAGATTGACTCCATGCCAGGTGAGATGGATGAAGTGACCCGCCGTCTGATGCAGATGGAGATTGAAGAAGCAGCGCTCAAAAAAGAAACGGATGATGCTAGCAAACGCCGTCTGGAAATCTTACAACGTGAACTCGCCGATTTGAAGGAGAAGCAGCTTGGGATGACGGCGCGCTGGGAGAAGGAAAAGTCAGCGATTCAAGGCATCCGCGACCTCAAAAAACGGCTGGAGCAAGCCCGCAAGGATCTGGTCGATGCTCAGGAGGAATACGATCTTAATAAATCGGCGGAACTCAGCTATGGCATCATTCCTGATCTGGAGCGACAATTGAAAGCGGCGGAAGAAGCTGCACAGCAGGATCAGGATACTAGATTATTGCGTGAAGCTGTAACCGAGGAGGAAATCGCAGATATTGTATCGCGTTGGACGGGCGTTCCAGTTAGCCGACTGGTCGAAGGCGAACGGGATAAGCTGCTGCGTCTGGAAGAAACGCTGCATGAACGGGTTGTGGGCCAAGATGAAGCGGTCAGCTTGGTGGCCGATGCGGTGCTTCGTGCAAGAGCCGGGATCAAAGATCCGAATCGGCCGATCGGTTCCTTCCTGTTCCTTGGTCCGACTGGGGTAGGGAAGACGGAGCTGGCTAAATCGCTCGCGGTCTCTCTCTTTGATCGCGAAGATGGCATGATTCGTATCGATATGTCGGAGTACATGGAGAAGCATAGTGTTTCTCGCTTGATCGGTGCCCCTCCGGGATATGTTGGATATGAGGAAGGTGGTCAGCTCACAGAAGCTGTGCGGCGTCAGCCTTATACGGTTGTTCTGCTCGATGAAGTGGAGAAGGCGCACCCCGATGTATTTAATATTCTACTGCAGCTGCTTGATGATGGACGGCTGACCGATTCACAGGGCCGGATGGTCGACTTCAAGAACACGATCATTATCATGACCTCAAATATCGGTTCACCACATCTGATTCAAGGCACCGATGAGAAGGGTCAGCTTACGGAGGCTGCTAAGGACAGAGTGATGAAGGAACTGAGTGGTCAATTCCGTCCGGAGTTTCTGAACCGAGTTGACGATATTGTGATGTTCAAGCCGTTGACCCTGGGCGAGATCGAGAAAATCGTGGACAAACTGGTAGATGGATTACGTTTGCGCCTTGCTGAACGGGAGATTGGTCTTGAGTTAACTGAGCCGGCGGTACGTTTTATCGCTAAGGAAGGTTTTGATCCAGTGTATGGGGCGAGACCGCTGAAACGCTTCATCCAGCGTAGTCTGGAGACCCGTGTGGCACGTGCGATCATTGCTGGTGAAGCCGCAGAAGGTACAGTGATTCAAGTAGACGAATCCGGCGGCGAGCTGACGGTGAGCATAATCAAACCAGATGTCGATGAACCACAGCGTACTGAATAAGAGGAAGTTAGCAAAACGGATTGTACTATGTGAAAATAAAAGACGTCCACAAAGCCATTAAGGTTTTGTGGACGTCATTTTTATGATTACACTCACTCCACCCAAGGTATTAAATGAGGGTGTTCATCCAGAATGGTCAGGTATTGCTCCTTCCAGCCGTATTGGCCATCGGGATCAAGGAGCATGTAACGCAGATATTTTTCTAAGCGGAACTCTGCCTTCGACCAACCGAGATGCTTGAGTCGCAAGTTGCTTAGCTGGTGGGGAAGCTCGAAGACATTCTCCGGGAATCGCCCACAGTGCTGTGGAGATTCGTTCCATACATAGTTGAAGTCTTCTTTATAACGAAGCAGAAAAGGACGATAGTTCATATGAGAGCGCCAGTAAATATCTTCTCTGTAATGAGTGGCGTTCCATAAATCGTAGAGACGGAAACAGAATAGATCGACCTCGTCAGCGTACAGCAAGGGTTCGATATTTGCCGCGAAGCTTGCTTCAAAGATTTCGTCTGCATCCAGACTTAGAATCCACTCGGGCTTCGTCTTCAGAACCTCTTCCCATTGCTGCTTTCGCAGCTCGATTTCATTGCTGAATTTGGATATGGTATTGTGCACCAGATGAACGGGGATGCCTTCAAGTACCTCCAGGCAGATCGCTGCTGAATTATCGGTGCTGCCATCATCGATAATGACGGCCTCGTCGATGTATTTGCGATGCTCCTCCAGAACCTGTCGCAGAAAACGTCCACTTTCATTTTTCACAACCATGGTCAGGGTTAGCTTGGGCCGCTTTCTGGCTGGGGGGATTGTCTCTTTGGAGCTTTCGTTGTTTGGATTGTCTGTGGCGGGTGTCTGCATTACTGATTCAGGTACTTCGTCCGTAGATGAATTGTTCCCAGTATCAGTGGCTTCAGCTTTGGGCTCCGTAGTTTCTTTGATGAAAGCCTCAACTTTACTCAAATCACTGTCTCTATACAAGTGTAGCGCCGGATAATGGGTATCGACGAACAAGGGGATGCCAAGGGCTGCGGCACGAATGCAGAAATGACGGTCTTCCCCCCAGTATGAAATGTTGCGAATTTGATTATAGCTAACGCCGGCTTTTATCGCATGCTGACTAATCAATGTACAAGCCCCGAGTCCGCCTACCTCATAGATTCCTGGAATCCGCATCTTTGCTATGAATTCATGAAATCTGCGATTAATCTCCTCTGGTTGCAGTTTTTCACCGGGCAGTAGCTCCCATTGATTGTATTCGTCGTGCATCCATACCTGCGGCTGAAACATAGTCTCTGGCTGCCACTGCGTCCAGAACACCTCTGAAATAATATCCTTGTTCGTACCTATTAGATGTCTGAGGGTATCAGGATGGAGAATGAGATCAGAGTCAATAAGGAATAAATAATCATAGTTCAAGGTTTGGGCGCGGTTGATCATGAGATTCTTAAAATTGGCTACTTTCCAGACTAAATCGGTATTCCAGAAGTGGGTAGTATCATTGCGAATATACGCATCGTGAAAGCCGGAGCTCTGAAGATAAATATGATCACCCATACTTTTGAATTCCTGGAGCAGCCGACTAGATTCCTGATCATCATTATCATCAATTAGATGGAAATCCAGCTCGATATTGGCCACGTTCAGACGAAGCAGGGAAATCAGGAATTCTTTTAAAACCGTAGGCTTCTGGTGAATTGGACTGCCGATCAATACGCGAATCTTGTTTTCCGTCATTGCCACCTCCTTGGGGAACGCCCCTCTTTCCTTGGATGATCCTTATGTTCTCAATATATTTACAGGAGAGCGGCAATAATCCTTATTTTTCAAAGTTCTGTAAAGTAAATGAGTGTTAGATATATTAATTCGTAACGATCTGCTGTACAATAACCGAATAATTAGATACAGATGACCAAATGAACAGCAAAGGATGAGCGCTATGGATAAATCACTGAACGATTCCCTCAATATTACATTAATGTGAAATGCTATCCATTGTAATTCCTAGTATTCCGATATACAATATAAAAAACACAAGCCACACAGAACATAGAATACGGGGGAGAAACTTATGCGTAAAGGATTATCTGGAGTTATTACTTTGGTTTTGTTAACATTTTTGATTAGCGCGTGCTCCGGAGGGAATAACGCTGCTTCCACAAATACAAATCAGACGCCTACGGCTACTGAAGGAACGACGGCAAGCACTGAACCTAAAGATGGCGGTAACTTGATTATTGGAGTCGCTGCTGATCCTGTTATTCTAAATCCGAACTATGCGGGTGACCGTGTCAGCCTTACAATTGACCAAGCGCTCTATGCTCCACTGTTCCAAGTAAATGATGGTAAGAAGACCTTCTACTTGGCAGACAGCCTGACACTGTCAGAAGATAACCTGACTTATACTTTGAAGCTTAAAGATGGTCTTACATGGCATGACGGAGAAAAGCTTACTGCTGACGATGTCGTGTTCACGATTGATAGCATCCTCGATGAGAAGCAAAACAGCATGTTGAGAGCAAACTTATTCATCGGTGATAAACCCGTTAAGGCAGTTAAGGTGGATGATCTGACTGTAGAGTTCAAGCTTCCGCAGGTCAGCCCAGCTTTTGAAGCTACACTAGTGCAAGTATTTCCGATTCCAAAGCATATCTTTGAGAATGAGACGGATCTAGAGAAAAGCACCAAGAATGCTAATCCTGTTGGATCTGGACCATTTAAATTTAAAGAATATAAAGCGGGCGAATATGTTACACTCGAGAGATTTGATAACTACTTCGGCGGCAAGCCACATCTTGATTCTGTAACGTACCGGATTGCTAAAGATACGAATGCTGCGAATCTCGCACTTCAGAGTGGTGAGATCAACATTAAATATCTAGATCCGCAGGATGTTGGAACGATTGAAGCTTCGAACAATTTCGAGATCCTTCCTTATAGTGAAGGCCGATTGTCCTACCTGTTGTTTAATGCGAACAGCGATAGAGGCGCTCTTGCGAAAAAAGAAGTTCGTCAAGCCTTGTCTCTAGCACTAAACCGTGATGAAATCATTCAGGCTGCTTATACCTCTAGCGAATATGCTGACCCGGCGAAGTCATTCTTGACTCCGGATGCATTGTTCTATACTAATGACGTACCTTCTTTCGATAATGATGTGGAAAAAGCGAAGGAGCTTCTGAAGTCAGCTGGAGTTAGCGATCTGAAATTGAGATTGATTGTATCGAGCGGAAATAAAGCTCAGGAAGCCATTTCACTATACGTGCAGCAAAAGCTAAAGGCCATTGGCGCTGAAGTTGAACTGCAAAATATGGATGCCTCGGCATATGGTCAGAAGTTCAGTGATATGAATTCAACAGATTTTGAACTTGCAATTGCAGGTTATATTATGGGTTACGATCCTGACGCTTACAGAATTTTGTATACTTCTACTGCTGATTCCAACTACTCGCATTATAATAATGCTGAGGTTGATAAGTTGTTCAATGAAGGTGCAGGAGAAGCAGATGTGACTAAACGTGGTGAGATCTATAAGAAGATCCAAGAAATCATTGCAGACGATGCACCGATTTATCCAATCGCTAATACTAAGACTATTGTAGCTGTCTCCAAGAACTACGGCGGTCTTGAAGAAGCAGTCTTGAAGCCTGTCGTTATTTTTGAAGATTTATCGAAAATCTACCTTAAATAAAAACGGGAAAAAGTAAGCTGGGTTATCCAGCTTACTTTTTTACCGATATAGAACTGGGAGAATAAACGTATGAGACAACTTATCGTCCGAAGATTACTGCAAACCCTGCCGATGTTGTTTTTTGTTTCGGTTGTGTGCTTTGCGATGATTAAGCTGGCTCCGGGGGATCCGGTATTATCCTTCGTTACGCCGAATATGCACGCGGATGATATTGAACGCATCCGGCATAACCTTGGGCTGGATAAGCCAGCCTACATTCAATATTTTATATGGATCAAAGAAGTACTGCAGGGGAATTTCGGTTATTCCCTTGTGAATCATCAGCCCGTATTAGATCAAATTCTAGAACGTCTGCCTGCAACAGCAGGTTTGATGGGTTCGGCAATTGCGCTTGCTGTCTTGCTGGCGATCCCGATGGGACTGCTTGCTGGAGCAAATCGGAATCGTTGGGTGGATAAGCTGATTAATTTTATTTCCTATATCGGAATTTCTGTGCCTTTGTTCTGGCTCGCGATTTTATTGATGTATTTATTCGCAATTAAGCTGCACTTGCTGCCCATTATGGGGATGCGTACGATTGGTGTAGAATCGGCGGTTGATGTGTTAAAGCATGGGATTTTGCCTTGTACGGTCCTTGCCTTTGGATTCTTGGCTAGCTATGTACGATATATCCGTTCCAGTACGATTGGACAGCTTAAAGAGGAATATGTACAAATTCAGTATGCCTTTGGATCGAACAAAACCACCATCTTGTTCCGTCATGTAATGAAGCATGTGCTGCTTCCGGTGATTACATTGCTCGGGATGTCTATGGGCGATCTAGTAGCGGGTGCAATCGTGACGGAGACCGTATTTTCTTGGCCGGGAATTGGGTCCTTGGGGATGACTGCGGTTAAAGGGATGGATTACCCGGTAATTATGGGGATTACGCTGTTCTCTTCTTTAATGCTGATCATCGGCAACTTGGTCGCAGATATTCTATATAGCTTCGTGGACCCACGAATTAAATTAACGAGGTGACCTCATGAATCGCAGTAAATGGAAAAGTGTTGGAGATGAGCTATTTACGAACAAATTAGGCGCCCTTGCCCTCATTACTTTAATCATCTTCACACTAGGCTCTATATTCGCTTTTTTATCTGGACATGATCCGAATGCAATGGATGTTCTGGCACGTCTGAAAGCACCGGGAGCCGATCACTGGTTCGGGACGGATGACTATGGCCGGGATTATTTTGCCCGCGCATTGTATGGTGGCCGGGTATCTCTATTAGTTGGTTTTGCTTCAATGATCATTGCTACTGGCATTGGTGTGACGGTGGGGGTAATCAGTGGATATTTTGGCGGGTGGATTGATAATCTATTGATGCGGATGCTTGATGTAGTAATGTCCATTCCGTCTTTCCTGGTTCTGCTGCTGCTCAGCGTATTTCTGAAGCCAAGTGTAGGAAACATCATTATCATCATTGCACTATTAATGTGGATGAACATTTCCCGTGTGATTCGAGCGGAGACGATGACGATTAAAGAACGGGAATATGTACTTTATGCAAAAGCCTCCGGCCAGAGCAATTTCGGAATTATCTGGCGTCATATTCTTCCGGGGCTAGTGCCGGTTGTGATTGTAGGGGCGACGAATAGCATCGCTTCGGCGATTATGATGGAGTCCTCCTTAAGTTTCCTTGGGTTCGGGGTGCAGCCGCCGAATGCTACATGGGGCAGTATGCTAAATAACGCGCAGGGCTATATTGCTCAAGCGCCTTATCTGGCTTTATTCCCTGGGTTATTGATTCTATTAACGGTATTGAGCTTTAATGTTCTGGGCGATATTTTGCGGGTTGGCTTTGAACCAAAGCTGATCCGAAGATAGGAGTGTGAAGACATCATGACAGAACGGCTATTGTCTGTTGAGGATTTGAAGGTTTCCTTCCAAACCCGAGACGGAGAGAATCAAGCAGTTCGTGGCGTTAGCTTTCATATAAATGCTGGAGAAACCGTAGGGATTGTTGGTGAATCCGGAAGCGGGAAGAGTGTAACTGCGAAGGCGATTATGTCGTTAATTACACCTCCAGGTAAAATTATCGGTGGAAATATTCAATTTCGTGGTGAGAATTTATCTAATCTTTCGGAAAAAGAGTGGAGAAAGCTGCGCGGTAACCGCATAGCAATGGTGTTTCAGGACCCTATGACCTCTCTTAATCCTGTAAAAAAAATCGGCCAGCAGCTTACGGAAGTCATCCGTCGGCATCGGGGTTTAAATAAGCAAGAAGCGTTTAAAGAGGCGGCAAGCATCCTGCGTCAGGTAGGGATTAATAATCCTGAACAGCGTCTACAGCAATATCCGCATGAATTCAGCGGCGGGATGCGCCAGCGGGTCATGATCGCCATGGCTCTTTCTTGTAAGCCAGAGCTATTGATTGCGGATGAGCCGACGACTGCGCTCGATGTAACGATACAGGCGCAAATTCTCGATCTTTTTAAAGAGTTGAAAAATAATACTAGTACAGCCGTAGCGCTGATTACCCATGACTTGGGTGTGGTCGCTCAGGTATGTACACGGGTTATCGTAATGTATGGTGGACTCGTGATGGAGGAAGGTACGGTAGAGGATATCTTTTATCGCCCACAGCATCCTTACACGAAAGGTCTGCTACGTTCGATTCCAAAACGCGAAGGCAAATCGCGGGAACGTCTGATTCCTATCGAAGGTACCTCCGGATTTGTTGAATCCTCCTTCGGGCTGCCCATTTATGGAACGTTGCCCTAATGCTTTTGCCCGTTGCAGTGAACGTCCTCCGGTTATCGAATTATCGCCCGGTCACCGTTCAATGTGCTGGCTAGCAGACGGTATGCAGGAGACTCCAGCCGTAGCTGGTGTTGAAGGGAGCGGTTCGGTTGAGTGAGAATAAGATTCTAGTGGACGTAAATAATCTGAAAAAACATTTCTCCAAAGGCAAGGATATGTGGGGACGCGATACCTCTGTGCTTAAGGCGGTAGATGGCGTAAGCTTTCAGATACGCCAAGGTGAAACCTTTGGGCTGGTTGGAGAGTCAGGAAGCGGAAAGTCCACAGTTGGGCGCTGCTTGCTGCGATTATATGATTATACAGATGGTGAAGTGTCTTTTGACGGGCAGCCGCTCAGCAAGCTTGGAGAGAAGCAGCTAAAGCCTTTTCGCAGACGCATTCAGTCGATCTTTCAAGATCCCTATTCATCACTCAATCCAAGTCTGAATGTACTTGATCTGATCAGTGAGCCTATGAAGATCCACGGCATCCACGAAGGTGACGAACGAAAAGAGGCTGTTGCGGCACTGCTGGAGAAGGTGGGTTTGAAAAGAGAACATCTGTACCGTTTCCCGCATGAATTCAGCGGCGGGCAACGCCAGCGGATTTCGATTGCCAGAGCCTTGTCTGTAAAACCGGAATTTGTCGTATGTGATGAACCGATTTCAGCACTGGACGTATCTGTTCAGGCTCAGGTAGTGAATATGCTGGAGGATTTGCAGTCCGAATTCGGGCTGACCTATCTTTTTGTCGCACATGATCTATCGATGGTACGGCATATTTCAGACCGGATCGGTGTGATGTATGGCGGTCGTCTAGTAGAGGTAGCTGAAAGTGATGAACTGTACGAGAATCCTATTCATCCTTATACGAAGGCACTGCTGTCTTCGATTTTGGAGACGGACCCTAGACGCGCTAATCAAAGAATTATTCTAGATGGATATTCGCAAGAGTACGGCAGGGCTGAGACTTCTACACTTCAGGAAGTAAGTCCGGGCCATTATGTTGCTTATGATTTCATGGAATAAGTAGACTCTATATACAGGTAGGGGAGGAATCAGGATGTCAGACAATTTGAACACAGTAAAGTTATCCCAGTGGGATGCTTTATTAATAGAATCACTTCGCGCCTTGGGCTGGTCCAATGAGGATATTATTCGTAAAGTAGCGGAGGGCGACTTGCCCGTTGATGAGAGTGAATACGAGTTTGATTATAAACAGCTGAGCACATTGCAGTCGGAGCAGCCGGAGCTGTTCGAGCAAGCGGTGAAGACAGGCTACCAGATCAAATACAACACGATTCGTGGCATTCGCAGCTGGATTTGGGTAGCTCTGGGCAAAGAGGCAGTTCTGGAGCTTGAAGAGGGCAAGGAAGCGGTTGAGGCGACTTTGACCGTGGCTGAAAAGGGACGTTTGGCATCGGTGTTATCCTTTGGTTGGCAGATCGAAGGCGAGACGAATGCTGCAGATGAAGATATAGCGGTTTACCGGGTTGCCCCGATTGGACGCTAAGCTAAATAACTACAGCAAAAAAACGATTGATGCGTGGGAGGACTCCTTGTGCACAATCGTTTTTTTATTGAAAATTATATTACGTTTACCGCTGGATAAGCTACCTCATATTGTGCAGCTTCAATCCAGGTTCCTGTTTTGAAATCTCTGCCCCGGACAAGCACTTTATCTCTATACACTTCCACATAAAAGCCTTGGCTGCCTGTCTTATGCTTATCTTCATTCGTCCAAAGGTAGGCGACAGAAGCAGCATTAAACATCGTGGCGATTTCTCCTTGGCCAGGGAACATAGTGTTGTCCACCTCCAGCTCCCAATGGGTATGTCCAGTGAATAACAGGGCCTGAGGGTATCTTGAAAGAACCGCTTTTAATTCCTTATCTTGTGTAACGCCGTACCAATCTTGTGATTCCAGCGATCCAGCTACGGTGTCTTTGAGTGGTTGGTGCAGGAACAGAAAGATCGGTTGATCAGGCGAAGATTGCTCTTCGAGCTTATGATCCAGCCAATCCAGCTGTGCAGAGGAAAGATCACAGAATTTGAGCAAGCCTTGTTCTGTCCCTAGAAAAATAAAGTGATAACCATTGATCCAGTGATCATGATAAGGCCCAGACATGCCAGTCTGCGAAGTATACATCCCTAAGCGTGACTCCCAATTTCCAAGGGCTACATCATGGTTCCCTAAGGTAAAGGTAATATTGGGCAAGTCAGCTTTGTACGGATGGAGAATACGAAGCATTTCTTTGTATTCCGCAGGGAATCCGTGGTCTGTGACATCACCGATATGCATAATCCCGCTACTGCCTTCTCCATGCGCTGCTATATCACGGAGTGCCAGCTCAAAGTTAAGATTGTACTCATGATTTCGGTCAGCGGTGACATGGGTATCCGTGATGATTTGAAAGGTGACAACAGGTTTTTCCTCAGGTGTGATGTTCGTACTCATGTTTAGGCATCCTCCTTGATCTATGAACCTATGAAATATTGTTGCTGTTCGCTAATGTGTCTTGCCGCTAATGTTCAGCCCTATGATCCCGGTAATGATAACGGCTATCCATAGCAGGGAGGATAGGGTTAGCTTTTCATCGAAAAAGAGGGCCCCTATGAAGGATATCAGGATAATTCCCGCCCCTGACCATATCGCATAAGCAACGCCTACCTTAATAGACGTAAGGGCATAATTCAGAGAGGTGAAGCTGGCTCCATAGAACAGGAACATGAGCACGGAAGGCCAGAGCTGCGTGAACCCTTGAGATATTTTCATCGAGATGGTCCCTGAGAGCTCGAACACAATAGCTAGCGTCAGAAACATCCATGCCCATATTCCTTCTATTTTCACTAGGGAGTAACCTCGATTCTAAGCTCGGCATAAGATCTCACAATGAGATCTGCATCCGGGAGAATATGCGACGAAGCAATAATGTCTTCATTTTCAGAGATTCCTATGGCTAACTGTACGCCCGCTACTTTAGCCATTCGCATATCCCCATTAGTATCACCGATAACTGCTGTGTGCGCAGGTTCTACAGCCAACCTTTCGCAGGCCAGTCGCACCATGTCAGGGAAAGGTTTACCCTGATCCACGAGGTCTGTTCCAATGACCTCAGAGAAATAGTGCCTTATACCGAGCCATTGAAGATGTTTCTCTGCGGCATCTGTTTCATCAGCGGTCACCACAGCGAGAGGGATGCCTGCACTCACACACTCATCAAGAAAACGATGAAGTCCGGGAAGCGAGTGAACAGGGCGTTTCTCTTCCAGCATAACATCCGCTTCCAGACGGCACTGATGAACAAGCTCCATGGACTCCGCCCAAGATAAACCTTGCAGATAACCTTGCCAAGACAGGATGGCATAGAGATCACTCATAGTTCCCATAGCCAGCGGTCCGTTGCGATCATAATCGGTAATGCTCCCCTGGGTATTGTGTACCGTTCCCATTAGTGCAGGGAGCTGTTCTTCGGCAATCTTTAGTCCTTTTTGCTTCATATACGCTGTGAATCTCTCTAAAAAATATTCGCCCCAGCTGCCCCAGAGGGATACGAACTGGAGCAGCGTACCATCCTTATCGAATAGAATAGCGGCTACAGCGTATCTGCCTTGTGGAGTGATGAGCTCAGACATAAGGTCCACCGCCCTTTATTTTAATTTATCAAGTGCTGCTTGCGCCGTTTCTTGCGCTTCCTTTAGTGCTTGTGCGGCAGGGATATTCTCAATTTGTACCTTATCTGCGGCGATTTTCAGTGCATCGTTGATTTTGCCGCCAGTTGGGTCTTGGAAGGGTGCAGAACCATGAGACGCTTGCATCAACGGAACCTTAATCTGTGGATTGCTTTCGCTGAACGACACAAACGCCGGGTCTTGCAAAGCGGATTGGCGTACCGAAATATAACCCGTATTAATCGACCAGAAGGCAGTATTCTCAGCACCCGTGAAATAGGTTAGCCATTTCATAGCAGCTTCCTTCTCGCTGTCGCTAGCTTTGGATAAAATTCCGGCCATCAATGCTTGGGCTACCGGTTTTCCCTCGCCAACCCCTGCCCAGCCTGGCTGCTCCATAGCTGATACAATGCTGAAGTCCAAGTCGCCCTGATCGCCACTGGAGCCGGTGTAACCTGCGGATTGACCCTTCATAACATCGTCAATTGTCTTGTACCAATACTCCCAGCCTTGGCCCCCAGAATGAATCCGCATGATCTTATCCTCGTGAATCCACTTGCGGAACAAATCCCAGGTTTCGATCCACTCTTTGGAGTCGATCATGACCTGTTTCCCATCCTCACTAAGGATAGTACCTCCTTTGCTAAGCGCGGCATCAATCATGTTCCCTGAACCCCACATAGGCTCCCAACCGAAGAAGGTGGTTTTACCGCCGTCCTTCACGGTCATTTTCTCAGCTGCAGCAGCTAGGTCTTCCCAAGTCTTTAGAGTGCTCGCATCAATGCCATTCTTCTCAAAAGTATCTTTACGATAGTACATAACCTGCGTCGTTCCATACATCGGCAGGAAATATTGCTTGCCATCGATTTGGCCCTGATTTAGAAAGGTTTGGACAAAATCCTCTTTATTAAAATCTGGCTGCAATGCCATAAGCTCATCTATCGGAGCGAAATATCCTTTGCGGGCCCAATCTACATTGGAGGAGAGAGCAGCAGCGGGCACTTTTCCTGTAGCAATCGCCGCTTGCAGCTTCTGCTCGGTTTCAGTGTAGTCTGCCTGCGCGATACCTTTGACAATGACCTCTTGCTGAGAGGCGTTGAATTTCTGAATCAGTGCCTCCATATTCTCACCAAGCTTGCCGCCGAGACCATACCAGAATTCGATTGTTACCGGTGCCTTTTGTGTGGGTGAAGCCTCTGTGGAGGGGGCGGAAGAAGCTCCATTCGCCGCTGTAACATTGTCCGTATTCGTATTCCCTCCGCAAGCTGTTAACATTGTAAATCCGGCAACCAAAGATAGGGCGGACAGTCTCTTCAATACGTTCATCATCATTCTCCTCTTATAAAATAGAATTGTTAACTTATCCTTTGCTGGAACCAGCGGTCATGTTGACGCTTTGCATGATCGTTTTCTGAGCTAATAGAAATACAAGCAGCAACGGGGCGATGGTGAATGCACTAGCGGCCATGATCAGCGGCCATTTCAATCCGTAAGCACCTCCTTGAGTGAAGAAACTACGCAGACCGGCCGAGACCAGCTGTAGATTAGGATCTTTGGTGATGAGCATTGGCCAGAAATAGTTATTGTACTGATCAATGAAGGTGATCAGGGCTAGCACTGCAAAGGAAGAACGTGTAATGGGGACAAGAATGGTCCAGAGAATCCGCATATGCGAGGAACCATCTACTTCTCCAGCCTCCACCAGCTCATGGGGAACCTGAAGGAAGGCTTGCCGAATTAGAAAGATGGAGAAGACACTTACACAGTTAGATAGAATCAACCCGGCATATGAATCCAGTAAGTGAAGCTGGGATAATACCAAATATCCGGGAAGATAAACGGCGGTGGCAGGAACCATATAGCCGAAAAGGATAACCCCAGCGAACAGCCCTCTGAAGCGGAATTTCATATGCGTAAGCGCATAAGCCATCATCCCGGAATTTATCACCTGCAAAATAACAATCGACACGGCGACAAATACGCTATTGCCCATATATCTGAAGAAAGGGGCTTCGTGCCAGGCGGCTGAAAAGTTACTCCACAGCGGCTCTTTCGGCCAGATCGTGGGTGGAGACTGCCAGATTTCATCATTGGTTTTTAAGGCGCTGGTGACCATCCAATAGAAGGGGAAGGCCATGATCAGTGCAATAGCTGCAAAAAATAGATGGCGGGCCAGTGTGCCCACGCGTACGATCGTTGCATTCATCAGTCGTTCTCCTTTCAGCAGTTGTTATTGATAATGGGTTGTCCGTTTACTAACCTCTAGTGAGACTACGGAGAGCAGCATGCATATAAATACCAGAACCATTGCGACACTTGAGGCTTCTCCAATCTGAAAAGCTTCAAAGGCAGACTGATAATACATATAGAGTAAAGTGCGTGTTGAACCCGACGGTCCGCCTTGTGTGAGTACGTTAATCTGGTCGTAAGCCTGTAATGCCCCGATGATCTGTACGATGAACAGAAACAGTGTCGTTGGCGAGATTAGCGGTAAAATAATGCGAATGAATTTCTGAACAACATTTGCTCCATCCAGTTCAGCAGCTTCCAGCAGATCAGAAGGAACATTACGGAGTGCCACCAAGTAAAAAATCATTGCCCAACCGACCGATTTCCATATGGTCACGAGCAGAACGCCGAGCAGCGCCCATTTCGGGTCTTGAAGCCAACCGATTTTTTCTAGACCTAAGAAATCAAGTACGGTATTGGCCAAGCCAATTTCCGGTTCATAAATCCAGGACCAAACAATCGATACCGCCACTGTCGGCGTGACCCAAGGGGAGAAAAGCAGCACCTGATAGAGAGTGGAGCCTTTCAGTTTCCCATTCATCAGGAGTGCTAGTCCTAGTCCGATCAGAATAACGGGCAGTACACTTCCCGCACAGAATAACAGGGTTACTCTTAGTGCTTTATAGAAGGCAGGGTTGCTGAACAGATCCAGGTAGTTGGTTAGTCCGACAAAGGTTTTCTCAGGGCTCATGAAGTCCCATTCATTAAAGCTGAGATAAAATACATAAAGTAATGGCGCAAGCCAAAATACAACGAATGGAATCATTGCCGGCAAGGTAAAGAGCACCGGTTTCAACTCACCTATAAATCTTGAGCGTTTCATATTTCTGTCGATACCCCATTCCATCTTCTGTTTTTTGCGGTATAATTCTGAGGAAAGCTCCTCCGTTCAAAAAAAATTGTACACTCATATGGCGGCTACGTGGTCAAGCGGGCGTAAAGATCGATGCGAGATTATGTAAAAATTTAAGAGATTAGCGAAAGTACTTGCTATTTTGTGTAAAATAAAAGGACAGATTCTAAGTGGAATGAAGGTGCAGCTATGAAACAGGTAGCCTATGGTGAAGAGAATAGAGACTTATCTCCACGTGAGCAGCTACTGCGTCCGATGATCGATGCGATTGCTCAGACGATGGACTTATATGGTGCCAATTACTCATTTGGGCAGCTTTATGGGATTATGTTCTTTGAAGACCGGCCGATGACGCTTGAAGAAATGAAGAAAGTGATGAATATGAGCAAGAGTAATATGAGCTATGGAGTTCGTTCTTTGATGGCTTCCAAGATGGTCACCAAGCTGGAGGAGAAGCAGGATCGAAAGGATCTATATGCAGTGGAAACGGATTTCTTTCAGACTTTTAAGAACTTTTTCGGGATGAAGCTGCAGCGGGAGATTGATGTCATGAGGCATGCTTTGGATATGGTTATTCCTGAGCTGGAGGGATTGGTTCAAGCTGTGGATACATCGGAGGAAGAGCGGCAATTCTGTCTGAAGGATCTGGAAAAGCTGGAGCATGCCGTTCAGTATTATCATTGGCTGCAGCAGTTTGTGGACGAGCTTGGCGAAGAGAATTACTTTGCAGATAAGAATAGGCCTTAGACTGTCTATAATTACATATAGATGTATATAATTATTTATAGATCTCCATTTGCAGGAGGTGTTCCTCAAGCCAGTTCGGGCTTAAGGTTCGCCTCCTATTTTTATTGTATGAACCCAAATAAAAAGAAAATGTAACCAAAAGTAGGTGGAACTGTCACCGAATATGTAGTTACATAGTGAATAAGAAATCATTTTAAGGAGATTCAAAGAGTGCATACGAAAAAATATATGATTCTTTTAGTCATCGTTCTGCTAATAAGCCTCGCTGCTATTATCAACAATCAACGTGAGTCTTCTGCAGTTACTATAAATGTGAACGGTCAAATCATTAAGACGGTAGCTACATACCCGGCCTCGCCTGATGAGCTTATGATTCCCAAGGCTGTTGCCGAACAGGCGCTTAATATGCGTATCGACTGGCAGAAGCAGGGACCACTTCCGAAAGGCATTTACTACAGAGACAATGTAGTTGTGCTGATGTACCATCATCTTTCAGAGAAGCCGATGCCACAGTTTCCCTGGATATTATCGGTTGATCGGTTTGAGGATCAAATGAAGCTGCTAAAGGAAGAAGGCTTTCATGTGATTACGATGGAACAATATCGAGCATTTATGCTGAATAATGGCTCGATTCCAGATAATGCGGTGCTGCTGACTTTTGATGATGGATATGAGAGCTTCTATGAGTTTGCCTTTCCTATCTTAAAAAAATATGGTTATACGGCAGTTAATTTTGTTATCGTGTCTACGATCGATCACCCCAATCCGAACAGTGTGCCGAAGCTTACCTGGGAACAGATGCGGGAAATGAAGCGGGACGGGATGGGATTCTATAGTCACACGTATGACTTACACCATTATGGTATCGTGGATGCTGAAGGTGGGGAGCGGCCAGCGGCCAGTGCCTTATTATATATCGACGATGAGAACAGAAACGAAATGAATACGGAGTACTACAGCAGAGTTACTCGTGATTTGGCCAAGGCAGAGCAAAGGCTGAAGGAAGAGCTGGGGAATACCGATTCAGCGATTGCCTTTCCTTATGGATCTTACAATGACCGATTGCTATCCGCCTGTGACTCACTCGGAATTACGCTGACTTTTAAAATTCAGGATGGGATCAATGCGAGAACAGACCGGAACGCCTCTCGAATCAACGGGGGAAGTCAGAATCTAACCGCAATTCAAACCCTTGAGCAGATCAAACATGTAGATTCGCCCATGGAATTAACCCTGAATAACCAAAGAGTAGCTCTGATAGGAAGTGCGCCCGAAATGAGGAAAGGGACCTTGATGGTTCCATTTATACAATTATGCAAAGATCTACATATTGATCTCAACTATGATCAGAAGAGTCGGATCGTTAATTTATTACACACCACTGGGGGAATATAAAAGGCTGAGGAACTGTATGGAATGGATGTCATCTACCCTTATGTTCCTTAGGAGTTTACAAAAAGTGAGAAATTTCGCCAATTTAGGCGAATCACTAGTTGCTATAAGTGAATTCCTTACTGTAGACTATAAAAGAGTACTAATTGGTAGGCGAATGGAGAGAACTGATGGAAGTATTTAAGCGTTATTACGCGAATTTAACGGTCCGGCGTTTTTTTATTTTGGGTCTTGTTGCCCTGCTGCTATTCAGTATTAGAGATATGCTCAATTTAGTACTGTTAACATTTTTGATTGCTTATGTAATGAATAGCTTTCAAGTGCTGCTTACGAAGCGGATCAATAAATATGTGGCAGTCAACAGTAAGGTCATTATTGTTATTCTGTATTTAGCTCTGATTGCGCTGATCGTAGTGACCTTAGTGAATTATTTACCGAAGGTCTTTACGCAGATTAAGCAGTTAACAAATTTTCTAACCAGTTTAACCCCTGCAAATATTCCGCAGAACGATATTGTGCAGTATTTATTTGCGCAGCTTAAGGATTTGAACTACCAGTCTTATGTGAAAGATGGTCTTGAATACGTCCTGAAAATAAGTAATTGGGGCACCAGCTTCGTATTATCTACTATTCTGAGCTTTGTCTTTATTCTTGAGAAGAACAGAATTGTCAATTTTACTACACGTCTTAAAGATAGCAAGATCTCCTGGTTCTATGTTGAGCTTGAGTATTTCGGTAGAAAATTCATCTCATCTTTTGGTAAAGTGATCGAAGCGCAAATACTGATCGCGCTGTTTAATACATGCTTTACGGTGATTGGACTCTGGATCTTAGGTTTTCCTTATCTATTCGCCTTGTCGATCATGATCTTCCTGCTTAGTCTGATACCGGTGGTAGGCTTTGTAATTTCACTAATTCCGCTGTGTATTATTGGCTACAATATTGGTGGTCTGGCTATGACGATCTATGTACTCGTTATGATTGCTGTACTACATTTTGTTGAAGGCTACTTCTTGAATCCTAAGCTGATGTCATCCAAAATGAACCTGCCGATGTTCTACACCTTTATCGTTCTGTTATTCTCTGAGCATTATTTGGGTGTATGGGGTCTAATTCTCGGTATTCCAATTTTTGTGTTCTTCCTGGATATACTGGAGATCAATAGAGACAGCAAGATAGAAATTAAGAATTCAATTAAATAGCTCTGAATATAAGAAGAGGGTGATCCGATAGCCATTAAATGGCTATCGGATCACCCTCTTTATGGTTGGCGCGGAGCAATGTTGTACGGCCACTGTATGTATCTTTGTTAGCCGAAAGAAGTGAGAACGCTCTCCGTAACGATATCCCTCAGCTCGGCTGTATGTGCTGCATACTGCTCGGCTGTAATGCTTCCGGAAGCTAGCCTTGAATCTAGCTGTTCTGTTAGCTGTGCTACCTGTAGATTGATCACATCTTCAATATCTGTGTTTTGCTCTGAGGCAATATCTTGAAGTGACTTGCCATCATATAAGGCATCGTACAGATCTTCATCTGTAGGTTGGTTAAGGGCTTTCAATAATAATTCGTCTGGATCTGCAGCTTTTACAGTGGACCATTGGGCAGGCGAACTCGCGCTTGCAGTAAGGCTACTCCAAGCATTTCCGAAAGACATCACTATAACTACGGTTCCTACTATAATCACTCTTTTTATATCCATTAGAGTCCTCTTTTCTTATTTTACAAATAACGTTTTATGGTTTTCTGTTGAATGTGTTTGTGATGGTTGTGATTTAACCTATTTCTATTGTAACCCGCAAACCTGAGTCCAAGCTTAAGCAATATTTAAGATAACCTAAAGATTTAACATTGAAATGATATAGCGATAATATATCCTTAGTATACTTTCCAGATGATCTTCAATGCATATTTATGCACTGGGTCATAACTAAACAAATGGGGAGTGTTCGGAGTTTTGAGAATAACAGCAAAAGCTAAACGTTTTCTATCCAGCGTAATTGCAAGTAGTCTGATGTTGGGGATAATGGTTCCAGCAGGATATGCTGAAGAACAGCAGCTGGACACAGAGCAGACCTCTTCCGAATTAGGAGCACATTTTGACGAGCAGGTTGAGCTCGATACGCTTTTAAATCAACCGACAGTAGTGGCAGATGTGTATGCGACACCTGCTCATCCAGGAGCATTACTTATTACAGAGGTTGTTCCAGATACTAAAAATGTCAAAGGTGCGGATGGATCCTCTGTTGATGGTTATGAATTTGTTGAGGTCTATAATAATACGGATGAGCCAGTAAACTTTAAGGATTATTATTTTTACTATTATAACAGAGATAAATGGATAACCAACGGCGATGCTGTAATCCCGGCGCATGGAAATATCGTCTTCTGGATTATGAACGGCAATAATCTGAATGTTCCTGCCGAGGATTTCATCAAAAATTTTAATCCTTCAGCATCCTTGAAAGAAGGCGTAAACCTGTTCCGTATCAACGGTGGCGGTGGTATGGCTAACACTGATACGCGTAGCTTACAAATTAAAAGCAAAGCAGGAGATGCCCTAATTATCTCTTCTTCTTATGGAAAAGAACAGGTGAAGGAAAACAACGGGATTTTCTATCAATTTTCACAAGCTGACAGCTCTACGATGAGTCTCATGGCGATTTCGGGAAAGGCTGCGGCGACACCTGGAACCGTAGAACCCGAACAACTTCCTATACCAGTGCCTGGAGACAAACAGCCGTTGATTGAACACCATACGCAGAGCAGTGTAGATCCAGCTGATCTTCCTATCACCGCGAAGATTACGAACCTAGAGATTGGCCCAGATGGAGCATTGCCGGTAGTGAAGCTGCAATACGGCTCTCCTTCCCAGGCAAAAGATACGGTAATCACTATGACATCAAAGGGGGATAATCAGTTCACTGCGTTGATTCCTGCGGCTGCGCTGGAAGAGCCGGAACTGCACTACAGCATCCGTGTAAACAATGTTACGGAGCATTATTCTGTTCAAGTGAACCTGCCTGCGTTTGATTCGAACAATGTGCCGCCGCTGTTAGTTACTGAGCTGCTGCCGAATTCGACGAATGTAAAAGGAACGAGCACCGATGCTTTTGAATTCATTGAGGTGTATAACAATACGGATGCACCGGTTGATTTTAAGAACTATAAGATCTATTATCGCTATCCTGATAAAGGCAACGCTTCTGATGTGAAGTGGCCCTCTACGAAAGAGAGTTTCGTCATTCCTGCACAGCAGTCTGTGGTGTTCTGGATTATGAATAGTGCTAACAGTACATACACTGCTGATGATTTTAATACAGAATTCAATACGAATCTGATCGATGGCACGAACCTCTTTTTAATTAAAAGTGATGGGATGGCGAACTCTGGCCGCCGGGCAGTCGTAATCAAGAGCAACACGGAGAAAGAAATTTCCTCTGCGTATTATGATGCTGACCTCACCTATGAGGGTGGAGCTAAAGGTGACGACACCAAAGAAAATAAAGCGCTTCTATACAAGTATCCTGTGAATGGGCAAAGTAAAATGCTTAAGATTAGCACAGGATCAGCCGTTCCGTCACCAGGGCAAGTGGATGTAGGATTGGTTCCTAGTACACCGATCCATGTAGAGCCGGATACTGAAAATCCGACGGTGAATGATCTGACTGCTGTGACGGAGATTGATCAGTCGATGAGTTTGGATTTGAAAGCTTTCGCTGATGACAATAAAGCCATTACATCTGTAGAAGTAAGGGTAGCGTCGGACAAGCAGCCTGATTTTGTCAGCCATAATCTATCCCAAGACTTCAACGATAGCTTGTATCATTATAAGTTATCATCGGCTGATTTGATTGGCAGAAATGAAATACAGTATTATTTCGTCGTTTCCGATGGCACCAATGAGGTCGAATCTCCGGTAATGAAAGTGAAAATTACGGGAGGGCCTGATCAATCAGCGCTTCGTTTGAATGTGAAGGATGGGCAGTTCATCCATGGTTCTATGACGGTAAAAGGAACCTCTGCCACCGCAAAGGCTGATGCAGTGGACCTGAGCATCGATAATAAGGTACTCAGCAATCATGAGGCATATGCCGCGCTTGAGAATGATGCTTACTTTGTATTTGAAGCTAAAAATGTGGATTATTATTTTAAAAACGGCATCACAATGGGACCAGAAGAATTAGGGGATGCGAGCATTCTATACACCTTTATGGACCCGATTACTTCATATACGACATTGACCTTCCCGATCTCCTCTGCCGCTTTACAGGTGGGCACGGATAATGTGATCTACATTCGGGCGGGCTCTAAATCATCACCTTTTGACCCACGTCCCGAGGAGAATAAAGATGATTTCGAAGTGAAAAATGTACGCCTACTACTTGCAGACGGCACTGAAATTTGGGACCCTGCTTATGCAGAACGTGATAAAGAAATTAAGATGGGGGACAGCGCAGGTAAGCATGAATCTATCGGTTTCCGGTTCGATTTGAAATCGGATTTGTTCCGTTCGAAAGCGTATGACTGGAATACTAAAGAAGCCGCTGATGGAGAACATAAAGTAACACTGACTGAAGGTGGATCTAAGGTATCGTCAAGTGTAATTGTAGACAACACGCCGCCATCCATCAAAGCATCGATTGAAGATGGAAAGACTTATCGTGGTAATTTCGAAATTGCTGCTCAGATTACGGATACTTACGCAGGTGTAGACAAGGTCAGCGTGAAGCTCGATGGCAAAGGTATTGAACTTCCATATGCTACTTCCTCCGGAAAGCTAACGGCTGGAGAGCATACGCTTTCTATCACTGCCTTGGACAAGATCGGCAATCAGGCAGAGAAAGTAGTTATCTTCGATGTGCCGAATGAGAATCCATTTGCACCCCAGCTTATTTCTCCTACGAACTGGGAGACAGGTGTAGGTACTAATCCGACTTTGAGGGTTAAGGTTGAAGATCCTAACCAAGATAAGATGAATGTTACTTTCTTTAGAGGATTTAAGTATGATGCTAACCATCCTGAGCAAGGTTTCGCTGGGTTTATAAATGCATCCGATACAGAGCCGCCGAAACAATCCGTACCTGCGGGTGAAACAGCACTTAGCGGTGATGATTACAGTAAAATAAGCGCGGTGGACGGACAGTATTTAATCAACGATGCTGTAGAGCAATTCCCGTATCAGCGTTATGAAATTAAGCTTGATGATTCCGTTAAGGCGACAGATCGTGTGGATATTGAATGGAAGGGGAATTCACTTCCAGGTCGTAAAGTAAGTCTCTATGCTTGGAGTCCTGCTGAAGAGAAGTGGGTGCAGCTGGATCATTTGATCGCCGGAACAGAGGATTTTGAGCTGAAATCGACGGTGACCGTAGGACAATTTGCTAATGCACATAGCATTGCTGTTATGGTTCAGGATGAGATTGCGTCTGTGGCTAAGACTGCACCCACAGTAACGCAAGACACCTATGATTTCTCTTTTGTATGGATGTCGGATACACAATATTATTCCCAAAGCTACCCTTACATTTATCGTAAGAACGTGAAGTGGATAGCCGACAACAAGGATAATTTGAACCTGAAATATGTAATTCATACAGGGGATGTAGTGGATAAATCCTATCAAGAGTACGAGTGGAAGGAAGCGGACCAGAACATGAAGGTTCTGGAGGATGCAGGTATTCCTTATGGTGTGCTTGCGGGCAACCATGACGTAGGTCATCAAACCGGGGATTATACGAAGTTCTGGGAGTATTTTGGAGAGTGGAGATTCAAGAATATGCCGACCTTCGGTGGCTCTTATGATAACAACCGGGGCCATTATGATTTGGTATCTGCGAACGGAAATGATTTTATTATCGTATATATGGGCTGGGGATTGGCTGAAGAAGAGATTCAATGGATGAATGAGATCGTTGCCCGTTATCCAGAGCGCAAAGCGATTCTTTGCCTCCATGAATACTTGCTGGTTTCTAATAACCGCGCACCTATTGCGGATAAGATTTTTGAGATGGTTGTAAAACCTAACAAGAACGTAATCGCAGCGTTATCCGGTCATTATCATGATGCTGAGCTGAAGATCGACGAGCTGGATGATAACGGTGACGGTATTCCGGATCGCAGTGTGTATCAAATGCTGGCAGACTATCAAGGTGCTGAAGAGGGTGGACTTGGTTATATTCGTCTGCTTCAGTTCGATATTGCTAACAATAAGCTGCGTGTGAAGACTTATTCGCCTTATTTAGATGATTATAATTATTATGATGAAAATGAATTCCCAGGCAAAGATGAGTTCGTATTAGATCTGGATCTACAGCCTGTGACAAAACGTGTAGCTACCGATTATATCGGCGTTAAGGTCTACAGCGATCAGAAAGTCGCAGCCAATCAGCAAGTAGAGAGCGGTGCGGAGACTCAGGTTACTTGGAGCAAACGGAATCCGGATAGTTACTACCAATGGTATACAAAAGTCGAGGATGATCACTCCGGCAGTGTGCTTTCAGACATTTGGGGCTTTTACACTGGAAAAGAGGATGTGACACCGACGCCAACACCGACGCCAACACCGACGCCAACACCGACGCCAGAGGTATCGCCATCGCCTGAAGTGACACCGGCACCTCCAGTAGGTTCATCAGTGCCTACAGTGTCTTCGAGTCCTACAGCTACCCCTGTAGCGGAAAAAGGAAGCGTTGAACTGACCCTCGGAAGTGACGGTATGTATATTGCTAATTCTGCAGCATTAAAGAAGCTGATAGAGGAAGCTGCGACAGGTGGAAATATCAAGATTAGCTTAGGCAAAGGCGCTTTGACCCAAGATCAGATTAAACTTGCACTTGACGCAGCGAGCATCCAACAGGCTGCCGACAAGAAGCTGAGTCTGAATATTGTATCTTCCAGCATTACATTAAGCGTACCAACAAGCTCTTTACCAGCGATCCCAGCCGGAAGCGATATGCTGCTGCTGAGTGTTGATACAAGTACGATATCTGTACCAACCAATGTCGCTGGAATGAGTCCATCCAGAGCTGCCGTTACGCTGAACCTTAGTATCACAGCAGGCGGCAAAGAAACGGCTATTCACCAGTTTAAAGGTGCTGTTACCATTACATTGACGCTGACGAAGGAACAGCTTGCTAAGATCGATACTGATTTTGCAGGCGTCTATTATGTAAATGGCAGTACCTTGACATATTTGGGTGGCGTTTTTAAAGGTAATGCCGTTACCTTTACAACAGATCATTTCTCTTCCTTCGCGGTACTGGAATACCAGAAGCAATTTAGTGATACCGCTGGTCACTGGGCAGAGTCGTACATTTCCAAGCTGACGGCTAAGCATGTGATTATGGGTATCGACGATACACATTATGGTCCACAAGCTAATGTAACCCGTGCGGATTTTGTTACACTAGCCATTCGTTCACTTGGATTGGATGAGGCTAGTGGAACTATCGCACAAAGTACTTTTGCAGATGTATCTGAGGATGCATATTATGCCTCATCGATAGACAAGGCGGTCCAGCTTGGGCTCATTCAAGGCAGTGATGGCAAGTTCCGGCCTAAAGATGCGATAACTCGTGAAGAAGCGGCTGTAGTCCTCCAGAAATTGATACAGTACAAAGCTGGTTCAGACTCTTCTGGTGCTGCTACTGCAAGCTTTAAGGATATGAACAGCGTATCGGACTGGGCGAAGCGAGCGGTAAGTGAATTGAAAGCCAAGGGAATCCTTGACGGCAAGGGTGACAATAACTTTGATCCTCGTGGCAAAGTAACCCGGGCTGAAATTGCAAAACTGTTATATGGAATAATCAATTTATAAGGATAGTTTGGCAAAGGCAGACAGAGGGAACTCTGGTCTGCTTTTGTCATTTTTTATCCCTTTTCTTCTATGAAAGTAGGAAATTCTTACTATTTATATGATTTTTCATATATAATATTTTTGAATAAATTTTTAATAGATAATCTAACTTCCTGCTGACAGTCCTAATGATTTCTTTCGTAATTACACTTGTCATTCGCGATGATTCGGCAGTTATTCTCCTGGTTAAAGCACTTCTTCTAATTGGCACAGGAATGGGTATTCAACCATGGGTACTTGTATTCCTTATTGTTTTATCCACTGATCCCATCTTCTTTGCTTATCAATTACCAACGTATTTAACCGCTTATTATAGTGCTGGCTCGGACTCATCCTATAATACATAGATTGGAGAAACGAACCTTGAGAGTAAAGCTAGCACATATTTTACTTCTGCTAACTGTAATTTTTGCGATTCTACTGTATAGAGGGAGTCTCGACTCCATTGATCATCTGTTACAAGATCGCGTGATGCAGCACGAGCGCACAGTGGACACTACCATTGCGATTATCGGGATAGACGATCAGAGCTTGGAGGACTTCGGCAGCTGGCCGTGGAGCAGAAATGTTCATGCACAGCTGCTAGATACACTTTCCGAGGGACATCCAGCCGTAATTGGGTTTGACCTGACGTTCCCGGTGGGTTCGGAGGATCCCGAGGCGGATGCCGAGTTCGCTGCGGCTGTCGCTCGGGCGGGAAATGTTATTCTGCCCATATATGGTACCTTTGCACCTAATACCGAGCAAGGAAAGATTGAAGCACTGGAGCTGTCTGAGCCGTTTGAGGCCTTGAGGGAGGCTGCCGCTGCAACCGCCCATATTAATACCATTACCGACACCGACCGTGTGGTACGTAAGGTGCTTTATTCTTTTGACTATAAAGGAAAGCCAATTCATAGTTTGTCATGGACAGTCTTTCAGAAATATCAAGAGGTGATGGGGGGCACTGCTGATCCACAGAAGCTCCCGCTAGATGACTTTGGACGTTTCTATATCCCCTATTCAGGCAGTAAAGGAGCCTTTGAGGAGATTCCTTATTCGGCAGTACTTAACGGAGAGGTACCGCCATCTTATTTCGAGAATAGAATTGTACTTATTGGGCCATATGCTACAGGGTTCAAGGATGACTTCCTAACACCAATTAGCGGGAAAAACACATTATATGGTGTGGAAATTCATGCGAATATCATTCAATCTTTGCTGGACGATAATTATAAACGGGTGCTGGACTGGAAGTGGAATGAGGCAGTATTGCTTTTTGTTGCGCTCCTAGCCTATCTACTATTCCGTAAGGTGAAGATGTTATATTCCTATGTGGTCATTGTGGTCATCATTGCCCTACTTATCTTTGCGGGTCGTTATTTTTATGACCATGGAACGTTAATTTCACTAGGTTACGTGATTCCTTTTCTAATCGTTAGCTGCATTATCGTGATAGCCTTTCAATATTTAGAAGAATTGATGGAGAAGCGTAGAGTTACGGATATTTTTGGCCGATATGTTGCCCCGCAGGTAGTGGATCAAATTCTCAAGAACGGTCAGGAAGGGCTGAAGCTTGGAGGAAGCCGCAGAGAGTTGAGCTTGCTATTCGTCGATATTCGCGGATTCACCCCGTTGTCGGAGGCTGCTGAACCGGAGGAGATTGTTGAGATTCTGAATGAGTATCTGGATTTGACCGCGAGTTGTATTTTTAAGTATGATGGCACGCTGGATAAGTTCATCGGGGATGCCACGATAGCGATTTTTAATGCTCCATTGCTGTTGGAGGATCATCCGATGCAAGCAGTAAAGGCTGCGTGGGCGATGAAGCAAGGTTCGGCGGCGGTGGAACAAAAGCTGTTCGAACGGTTTGGGCTGGTCGTTAAATTTGGTATTGGGGTACATACTGGCCCTGCTGTATTTGGGAATATCGGCTCCAAGACACGGATGGATTATACAGCGATTGGAGACACCGTCAACACAGCGGCCCGATTGGAAAGCAATGCGAAGCCTGGGCAAATCCTCATCAGTGAGGCTACCTACGCTTTTGTAAAAGATAGAGTATCTGCTGTTTCATTAGGAGAGATCAAGGTAAAGGGCAAGGAGCAAGGAATCCATGTCTATGAATTGGAGGGATTGCGATGAAGGTGAAGTCGTTAAAGCTTACATTGTCGTTTATGCTGTTATTCAGCATTCTTTGGCCAGCGGTTGTCACAGAGGCGAAGGACAGCGTTAAGGTGGGGAAAATAACCACAGTCTCAGGAAAGTCTGAGGTGAAAAAGAGCGGGGGGACGAAGAAATTTAACGCTTTTAAAGGGATGGCGATTACGCAAGGCGATACGATTATAACGGGTTCTGATGGACAAGTTAATCTCGATCTCGACGCTAACAAAGAAGTTACGATTGGAGCAGGGACGACACTTACCATTAGCCAATTAGTCGAAAGCGCAAAGGCATTGGGTGGAAAAACAAGCCTGAAGCTACAAAACGGGCAAGTTTTGATTAAGGTGAAGAAGAAGCTGGATGGCGACTCCAGGTTCGAGATTGAGACACCGACGGCTATCATGGGCGTTATGGGCACAGAGTTTTTTGTTAGCGTTAATCCTAATCAAGGGAATCCAGCTCTGATTGGAGGGCTAGGAAATAATGGATATCTGGGGGTTTTGGAAGGAACCGTTCGCGTGGCTTCGCCTTTAAATCCGAATGCTAGTGCGTTTTCGATTACTGCTTCCCAGCAGCTTTTAATGAATGGTCAACAATGGAATAGGGAGCCGCTATCCTTGGAAGGATTGCCGCCTTTTGCTCTGGAACAGCATATGAAATACTTACAGGAAGAACAGATGTTAACCGAAGTTATGAAGAATCAGCTCGAACGTTTAATACAACAAAAGAAAGACGCTATGGCAGCGCTTAAACCAACACCTACGCCTGCGCCTGCGCCTCAGATTATCTATCCTGTATCTACTTCTGCTAGTCCTGGCAAAGGGGTTGTGCCGACATCAGCTCCGACATTGACGCCGGAACCAACGGCATCACCAACGCCGACGCCGGAACCAACGGCATCACCAACGCCGACGCCGGAACCTACCGAGACTCCCGTGCCAACGGAAACACCAGCTCCTATCGGTGTACCAGAGCTGGATCAGCAGGAATTTAGAGACCATATCTATGATTATCTCATCCGTGATAATAAGATTGTTGTGCCGTTTACAGCTCCACTGGCTTTTAATATAGCAGATGACTCTAATCCTAATGAGATCAGGAATATGGTGAAAGTTATGTTGGGTGAGAGTGAGAGCATGTTCGAAATAGGTGAGGTAATCATTGAAGAGAACAAGCTGGTTCTTTATCTAATGGACCGAATTTCTTATGGGTCTGTAGTTCAAATTAAAGTTAGTGGCGGTTTGTTAAAGAATGCTCTTTCCGGGGAGGTTCAGGAAGAAGATCAACAGCTATTCAATGAGGGCTTTTATTTCGAAGGACAAGTTGCTCCAAGTCATTTTAACTATACCGAGGTTGTAGGTGAAGGCGATGCTCCAGAGTTTACGATTCACTCACTGGGTTATGATGCGGGGCAGATTGGATATCGGCCGGGATTGTCTGGGGGAGAACTTCATCCTCTGGAAAGCGGGGATTACACGCTGGTTCGAAACGCTGAGAATACCTTTGTGCTCAAACTTTTGCCAGAATTCTTGAACGCAATGGGTTCTGAGCCATATATCGTGATCATTCCCATTGTGAAAAATATAGTAGCAGATGAAGGTTCTATGCAAATTGTAATAGACGAGCTCAGGCTCTATGTAAATATGCAATTCTAAGGGTGCGGTAACCCTTGAGAGGAGAAAATAACGCAATGAACAAGAAACTTATCTCCATCGCTTGCGGATTTATGCTTATAAGCGCAACATTTTCCAATATCGTAGCGGCGGAAACAGCACAAAACACGAAGGACGGCATTCAAGGGAGTATCGTCAAGAATGGTTCGTCGAATGCTGTATCCTCTCTTAAGCAGCCGTTGGGCGTGGTTACCGTACCTGGTAGCAATGATCTCATTATCGTGCAATCTGGAAGTGGTACTATCAGCAAGTGGAGTAATGGCGATCTACAGACGGTAGCTGGACATGATGCTGAAGGGTATACCGATGGTAAGAGCGAAGAGGCCTTGTTTAATCATCCGACATACACTGCCGCTGATAGTAAAGGCAATATCTATATCAGTGATACCGATAACCATGTAATCCGTAAAATAGAGAACGGAAAAGTGTACACCCTCGCAGGAACGGGAATCGCTGGCTATAAAGATGGACAACCCAATGCGGCGCAATTTAACGCCCCAGGCGGATTAGCGATAGATAGCAATAACAATGTATTCGTAGCCGATACGCTGAATCATCTGATTCGCAAAGTTACACCGGAAGGTGTTGTGAGTACTTTTGCGGGTCAGCAGAGCAACGATGGTGCTTATTTGGACGGTGCGGTGACTTCGGCCAAGTTTAATGAGCCTGTGGGTCTTGTGTTCGATGAAACCGGTAATCTCTATGTGGCAGACAGTGGAAATCAGATGATCCGATGGATTAAAGGCGATAAGGTTGAGACCTTTGCAGGCAAAGCAACCCCTATTGATCCAGTGACTGGTTATATGGCTGGAGGGTTCCAGAATGGCGATCGCCAGACGGCATTATTCAATCGTCCTCGTGGTCTGGCTTATGCCGATGGAGTGTTGCTGATTGCTGATAGTCTAAATCATCGGGTTCGGGCCATTCAGAAGGATGGAAGAGTCATCACAGTTGCAGGACAGGGCATCTCGGGAGATCAGGTTGGAGCATTGGATCAAGTGATGTTTAATCAGCCTTCCGGTGTTGCGCTTGGCTCCGGGAAATTGTATGTGACAGATACGCTGAATAATAAGTTAAAGGTATTAGAACTCGACTTGCAAGCCCTTAAGCCACTTCGTAGCAAAGCTGATCTGCTTGATGCAGTCTCGCTAATGCCAGCAGGTAAGGACATACAAGTATGGTTGGACGGAGTGCAGGTGAAGTTAAACACTGCCACTCTACCAATTAAGGAGTCGGGTAAAATATATTTACCGGTTAGAGCGTTATTTAGCTCATGGGGAGCGGATATTCGTTGGGATGCGGGAAGTAAAGAGACGATGATTAGCAAAGGGGAGTGGACACTTTCCCTAAAGCCAAACGGGGGGCTTAATGTGCAAAACATAAAGGGTACTTTGTATGTAGCAGCCGATTACTTGCCGACCGTTTCATCTTTTATGCAGGTTTATGATGAGGATAGTCAGGCAATTGTAATCGAAACTGGACGATAATTATCCGCTATGTCCTTTACAGGAGTTAAGGCTGTCGAGAAAATTCTCGACAGCCTTTTTTATGACGCTAATCCTTCAATGACTTTATCAATATTCCATTTAATCATTTTAAGGTATGTGTCACCCTCTTCGCCTTTCTTCGCTAAAGAATCGGTAAAAATCTTGGAATGAATCGGCACTCCCGTTTCATTGGAGATCGTTTCCATTGTTTTCGGATTCACGCTCGTTTCCAGAAACAAAGCGGGCACTTGATTCTCCTCAATAATGTTAATGATGTTTTTCATTTGTTCTGGCGTACCTTGACTATCCGTATTGATCTCCCATATAAATGCGGATTTAAATCCGTAGGCTTTTGAAAAATATTTAAATGCCCCTTCGCTTGTAACCAAAATACGTTTCTCCTGCGGGATTTTTTCTACCGCTTCTTTTGCATATTGATCCAATTCATTAAGCTTCTTTACATATTCTGATTGGTTATTCAGATAAAAATCTTTGTTGTCCGGATCTTTTTCGATGACATGTTTAGTGATGATATCTACATATTTAATCGCATTCTGAATATCGAGCCAGGCATGAGGATCTTCTTGAGTTTCTTTGCCTTTTTCTGTTAGGAACATTGGGGTTACTTCATCTGAAACAGCAAAGGCAACCTCTTTTTTGTTGGTGACATCTAATAGATCTTTAAACCATCCCTTACCCGTTTCCAGGTTTAATCCGTTATAAAAAACTAAATCTGCGTTAGATACTTTACTTGTATCCTTCGGTAATGGATCGTACATATGCGGGTCTGTTCCGATGGGAACCATACTGTATACCTCAGCTTTTTCCCCTACAATGTTTTCAGTCATATCCGCGATAATGGAGTATGTGGCAACAATTTTTAATTTGTCGTTGTTTCCTTCTCCCTCACTAACGTTTGAACATGCAGTAAATAGTAAGATGAACATTGTCAAAGAGAGCATCTTTATTGTTTTTTTCATCCTTGTTTAACCCCTTTTCTTAGAAAATTATTTTTGGGCGAGATAATAAATGATATAGCAAACAAACTTACGCCTACCAGAACAATGGTGGCACTTGTAGGTAAATTGAATCTAAAGCTTAGGATCACACCTATAATTCCAGATACAGCACCGATGGTAGAAGCAACGAGAATCATGTGGAACAGCTTATTTGTCCAAAGATACGATGTAGCTGCTGGAATAACCAGCATTGCAATCACAAGCACAATACCTACTTGAGATAGCGAGGACACGGTAACCACGGATAGCAGCATCATCAATAGATAATGATAGAACCCTGTTTTCAAACCGAAGGCCTTAGAGACGACAGGATCAAACGAACTAATCAAAAGCTCTTTGTATAACAATGAAATGATGGCTATAACAACAAGCATGATAATAAAGGATTGCGTTAACTCGGACTGCGGGACGGCCAAGATATTACCAAATAAAATATGAGTTAAGTCAAGCCCACTTTTGGCGAAAGTGATGAGGACAATTCCTAGAGCAAAAAATGAGCTGAGAATAATCCCGATCGAGGTATCACTTTTAATATTGCTGCGACTTGTAATAAATTGAATGAGAATTGCCGCTAACAGTCCAAACAATGAAGCGCCCACAAGAATGTTGATCCCTAGAATATAAGAGAGCGCCACACCTGGTAATACAGCATGAGATAAAGCATCGCCCATTAATGACATCTTTCTGAGCACAATAAAGCTTCCTAGAACGCCTGAGACAATGCCAAGAATGATAGCAGACAATCCCGCATTAAGTGCATAGATTGGAATGTTTAATAACTCTGACAAATAATTAATCATTCGCTGTTCCTCCCATCCCTTTGATCACCAGATTACCTAAGGAGGCCCCGTATGCGTTGAGGATATTATCGGCTGTAAAGGTGTCTTTCACATCACCAAAGGCAATGAGTTTTTTATTAAGAATGATTACTTTATCAAAATATTCTTCCACCTCATGCAGATCGTGATGAACGATAAGTATAGTTTTTCCTTCTTCGCGGAGCTGTTTAAGCAGCTTTACAATAATTTTCTCACTGACTAGATCTATGCCGACAAAAGGTTCATCTAAAAAAAATACATCTGCCCGTTGTGCAAGCGCTCTGGCAATAAAAACCCTTTGTAGTTGTCCCCCAGACAAATTGCTGATTTGTTTATTCGCAAGATCACTGATATCGACCATGGCCATACATTCCTCAACGGTTTGCCGCTCTTTTTTGCCTGGGCGCTGGAAGATTCTCAAATTTGGGTAGGTTCCAGTTAGTACGGTATCTTTTACTGTGATTGGAAAAGTAAGATCAATGTCATTCTTTTGTGGCACATATGCGATCTTCCGTTTGTACTCAGCAATATCTCTACCCTCGACCATAACGGATCCTGTTCTCTTTTTTATCACCTCTAACAATGACTTAATAAATGTAGATTTCCCTGCACCATTGGGCCCGATAATTCCGATCGTATACCCAAAAGGAATATCTATGTTTACATCTTCTAGCGCTGAATTACCGAAATAATCCACGTTTAGGTTTCTGATTTGGATCATAAAAAAACTCCTCGTTTTATATTCAATGATTTGTTTCCTGTTGGAAACATTTATTTTAAATATCTAATTTGTTTCCCTAGGTAAACATTTATTCTTAGGTACAATATATTTAACAATGGGCAAAATGTCAATTAAAAAGCTTGAATTTTATTTGATTTTGGATTGGAACAAGCTTTTGATCTGCTTCACTATAGGGGCTTTTTTTCTATATTTTAAAATACATACTTGACAGGTAGGAATAAAGGGGTATATGATATCACCAATCCTTAAACACTAATTAAATGAACAGTGAAATAATTTATCCGAGCCGATTGGACCGCCAAAGGCTCCCGCACTTTTACCTTGACAGGGGTATGTGCTGGGAGTCTTTTTTTGTTGGCCGATAAGGAGAAAGATGAGGTAGGCATGAGCGATACGTATTGGAGACAGGTGGAGGAGACAGATTGGATATTCCGCAAGGTGGTCCGCAGGTTCGTAAAGGAGCGGGATAAGGTCACTGTGGAAGGGATCTCCTTGCCAGGTATGCTGATTCTGCAAAAAATCATTCGCGAAGGCGAACAGCGGCTTGGTGATTTAGCGGATGAACTGGACTTTACGTCAGGTGCGATCACTGCATTGAGCGATAAGCTTGAGGCAGGTGGATTTACTGTACGCAAACGTAAGGAAGGGGACCGCAGGACGGTGATGCTGGACATCACAGACAAAGGCCGGGAAATGGCGGAGCTTAACAGCAATATTGGGGAACGATGTATCTCGCTTCTGTTTGAGGGGTTTACGGAAGAGGAATTGACGCAGCAAAGTCACTTTTATCAGCGAATCATCAGCAATCTTGAAGGATTCTCAGATACCTTGCTGAAGCTGGCGAAGGAGAATGCGGAGGCCGAGTCCTCACCGAGCCTTGAACAGAAGCCACGGGCAGTCACCAAGAAAAGCAATTATCTTAGCTATTAAAATAAATCAAATGTAGGAGAGATAAATTATGGGACATTCAACGATATATCCAACTGGAGCAACCGTATATAATCCGGGCAAAGCATGGAGTGGTTATACCGTATTTCAAGCGGGTGAAGAGGGCGTTGTTCTGATTGATATGAACGGTAAAGAAGTGCATCTGTGGAAGGGGCTGCTCGGGTTTCCGGCTAAAATCTTCCCTGGTGGTTATGTGCTAGGCAGCACTGGCAGAAGAGATCCGAAATTTGGTATTCAGGATAATGTAGATCTGGTGCAGGTCGATTGGGATGGTAACATCGTGTGGAAATACAACAGCTACGAGCATATAGAAGATCCGGGTTATGAAGCGCTCTGGTATGCCCGTCAGCATCATGACTATCAGCGTGAAGGTAATCCAGTCGGTTATTTTGCACCAGGGCTGGAGCCAAAGGTAGATGGCGGCAATACCCTAATCCTCGCTCACAAAAATATTTACAACCACCAAATTTCCGACAAGCAGTTGCTGGATGACACGATTATCGAGGTGGATTGGGAAGGGAATATCGTTTGGGAGTGGGCTCCAAATGAACATTTTGCAGAGTTGGGCTTTGATGAAGCGGCAAAAAATGTCCTATTCCGTGATCCTAACTCACGTTCCTTCGGAAATTTGGGGGGCGGTGTGGGTGACTGGTTGCATATCAATTCAGCTTCCTATGTAGGACCTAATAAGTTTTATGATGCAGGTGATGAGCGTTTCCATCCAGATAACGTGATCTGGGATGCGCGGGAAGCGAATATTATCGCAATTACAGATAAGCGTACCGGGGCCATCGTGTGGAGAATCGGTCCAGACTACTCAATACCAGAATTGAAGTCTATCGATTGGATCATTGGCCAGCATCACGCCCACATCATTCCGAAGGGCTTGCCGGGAGAAGGAAACTTACTCGTATTTGATAACGGAGGTTGGGGCGGTTATGGTCTTCCCAATCCATCTTCACCCTTTGGGCAAAAAAATGCACTCCGCGACTACTCACGAATTCTGGAGATTAATCCAGTAACACTCGAAATTGAATGGCAGTATACCGCGGCAGAAGCAGGCTTCTCCGTTCCGACGGATTCTTATAAATTCTACAGTCCTTATATCAGCTCAGCCCAGCGGCTGCTGAATGGCAATACCTTAATTACAGAAGGATCTAACGGTAGACTTTTCGAGGTTACGCCAGAACATGAACTGGTGTGGGAATACATCTCACCTTTTATTGACTCCAGAAATACGAACATGGTTTATCGTTCCTATCGTGTGCCATATGCATGGGTACCACAGCTGGAGAAGCCGGAAGAACAAGCGATTGAGCCGATAGATGTAACGCAGTTCAGAGTACCGGGGGCCGCACCTAAAGGTTCGGATTCCGTAGTGAGTGTAGCGACAACCCTGCCGTTTGTTGAGGGAGCTGCTTGTGTGGCGACGACAGATGAAGGTAGTAGCCGCAAAGCCAATTGACAAATTTGAGGGGGATGTTGTTTTGAAAAAATCATGGATCAACTCTAGCTTTCTGCTCTTATCCTTATCCGTTGTTATCCTTTTATCAGGCTGCAGCTCCAAAGGTGATGCGTCGCCCGCTAAAGATGGAGCAGCAAGCGGCAAAGAAGAGACATTGAAGATTAAAATCGCCGACATCAATACGAATCCAACTTTTCGTGTGGCGTTAGATAAAGGTATCTTTGCCAAACACGGGATAGATGCTGAACTAGTTAACTTTGGTTCTCCGGCAGAAGGTGTGAATGCACTCTTCATTAAACAGGTGGATGTGGCTTTCGGGGCGGATTTCCCCTTGCTGAACGCAGTGTCGAAAGGGGATTACTCTATCATCGCCTCGGCAGGTCTAGCGACAGACGAAGCTTCAACAGAATGGAAGCTGTTCGTACAGGATGACATCAAGACAGCTGAGGAATTGAAGGGTAAGAAGCTAAGCTTTATTCGCGGAACCTTTATTCCATACCTTTGGGATGAATATTTGAAAGAACATGAGCTTGCTCTAAGTGATGTGGAATTGATAGGACAGGGAGCCTTTGATGAATCTTATATTGCTTTGAAGCAGGGGGCTGTGGATGGGGCATGGTTCTATGGTTCTGTTCTTAATGATAAGCTGGGTGCCCTTGCTGGCGTACATGAGCTGACGGATATGTCCAAAACAACCGTACGGTTAGGTATGGGCATTGTAGCAGGTAATGATTTTGTAACCAACAATCCAGAGGAGATCGCGAATTTTCTCGCAGCAGTGGATGAAGCAGGGAGTTATGCACAGGCTCATCCGGATGAGGTGGCTGATCTGATGTACGAGGAAGTGAAGCAGCCTAAGGAATCCACGATCAAAGATCTTCCAAATAATCCTTGGGCCCTTGGGTTCACGCAGGAAGCATATGACAGTCTGACTAAACAGAAGAAATATATGGTCGACACTGGAATCATCGAAAAGGACTTCGATCTGGATAGCAAGCTTAATCTTGAACCGCTGACCAAAGCTTTGCCGGATGAAGTCACGTATAAGAAATAGGAGGGTTCAGCATGTCATTACCTGCTAAGCAGCACACCATTCATATTGAGCAGCTTCGCAAGAGCTACAGTGAGCCAGTCGCCGGAGATGTTCATTATATTATTAAAGACGTGGATCTCGTAATCAAAGGTGGGGAGTTCTTCGTTCTACTCGGCCCAAGTGGCTGCGGAAAATCGACGCTGCTGAATATGATCGCCGGATTTGTTTCCAAATCTGGTGGTAACCTTCGGGTGGATGACGAAGAGGTGAATAAGCCGGGCAGAGATCGGGCAGTAGTGTTCCAGCAAGCAGATTCCTCTTTATTTCCTTGGCTAACGGTTCGAGAGAATGTGGAGTTCGGACTGAGAATGAAGAAAATCGCGAAGGCAGAACGACATACAATATCGGATAGGTTCATCGGGCTTGTTGGGCTAAACGGGCATGAGCAGAAATTCCCTAAGGAGCTGTCAGGTGGTATGAAGCAGCGTGTCCAGCTGGCACGAGTGCTCGCCAATGATCCGGCGATCCTGCTGATGGATGAGCCATTTGGTGCGCTGGATGCGATGACTCGGAGGACGATGCAGAAGGAGCTGGTCAATATCTGGCAACAGACGCATAAGACGGTGATTTTTGTAACCCATGATATTCAGGAAGCTTTACTGCTGGGGGAACGGATCGGCATTATGTCTGTGGGGCCTTCCTCTAACATCACGAACATTTATGACAACACGCTCCCTTATCCGCGGGATATAAGCTCACCGGAATTTTACTCGCTATACAATCAAATTCAGAGCCATTTCGAAGAATAGGATAAGGTGGAACAGATGATGAAATGGGTGGAAAAGAAATGGGTCTCCGTATCCATACTATGGATTGCCGCACTCTGCATCTGGCAGCTTGGAGCGGTGATCTACGGTCCTGATGTGATCCCTGGGCCATGGAGTACGTTCAAGGGTGGACGGGAACTGCTGGAAGATGGCACCTTGATGCAATATATCGGCATTAGCTTTTACCGGGTGCTCATTGGCTGGGTACTCGGCAGTTTAATAGCGATTCCCGTAGGATTGGTAATTGGAAAAGTGAATGTGATTCGTATCTTTGCAGAGCCTTTTCTGAACTTCATCCGGTTTATCCCGCCGATTGCGTTTATCACATTGTTTCTAGTGTGGTTTGGGATTGGGGAGCAGTCGAAGATTGCGTTGATTATGTACGCTACCTTTTTTATTGTGGTGCTGAATACCTTGACCGGTGTCATGTCTGTGGAGGAGGATAAAATCCGCTCAGCCCGCAGTATGGGCGCTAGTGAGTGGCAAATCCTGATTCATGTGATCGTTCCGGCGACGATACCGTACATTTTTACAGGCATCCGGCTAGCAATGGGAACTTCGTATATGGCGATTATCGGGGCGGAAATGATTGCTTCGAACGAAGGTGTAGGTTATCTGATTTGGAATTCACGGTTATTTTTTCGTACCGATTGGATATTTGTTGGTTTGTTCTGCCTTGGTTTTATGGGCTTTTTCACGGATCGGCTATTTGGTTGGTTCGGTAAGAAAGTGCTCTATAGATACGGTGTGGTTAGTATGGCGGCACGTAGAAGGTAAGATGGCTTTAATAAAATAACGTAAACACCAAAGCTGCCTGAGTGGATCAGGTGGCTTTTTGGCATGTCTTCATTTTTATTTACAAATATTCCTATCTTCCTTAATGTCACGAAAATAGTACACGCCTATACTGCAATTGGGTGCCTAACAGTTTGAGCATAAAGAAGCCCGCAAATAAGAAATAGGAGTGAAGGGGAAATCATGAAAAAAGGGATCAAAAATCAATTGTCGATGGGTCTAATGTTATCCTTGCTCGTCCTGTTGCTTGCTGCTTGTGGAAATTCGGCTAAGGCTGACGAATCAACGAATGGAAATGCTGGCACCAAAGAATTAAGTCTGACCGAGATCGAGAGTAAAGCTAAAGAAGAGGGCAGTGTTATCAGTGTGGGAATGCCGGATTCCTGGGCGAACTGGAAAGATACATGGAGTGATATGAGTAGTAAGTATGGTCTTACACATTCAGATACCGATATGTCGAGCGCGGAGGAAATTGCCAAGTTTGATGCGGAAAAAGACAAGCCAACGGCTGACATTGGAGATGTAGGGATCGCTTTTGGATCGGTTGCTGTAGATAAAGGGGTAACGCAGCCTTATAAAACGACCTATTGGGATGAGATCCCCGATTGGGCTAAGGATAAGGACGGAAATTGGATTGTGGGCTATCAAGGGACGATTTCGTTTCTGACGAACACCAAGCTCGTGGCTAATCCACCGAAGAGCTGGGAAGATCTGAAGAACGGCAGCTACAAAATCATCGTTGGCGATGTAACCAAAGCTGCTCAAGCGCAGATGGCTGTATTGGCCGCAGCGATTGCTTTTGGTGGCGATGAGTCGAACATTGAGCCGGGGATTGCTTTTTTCGAGGATTTGGCTAAAAAAGGGCGTCTCTCCAATGCAGAAGCTTCCCTTGCTAACATTGAAAAAGGGGAAGTAGAAGTTACCCTGCTGTGGGATTTCAACGCTTTGAACTATAGAGACCAGATCAACAAAGATGGCTTCGCGGTAGCCATTCCAAAGGAAGGCAGTGTAGTGAGCGGCTATGCAACGATCATTAACAAATATGCGCCGCATCCTAACGCTGCGAAGCTGACACGTCAATATATCCTTAGTGATGAAGGACAGGTTAACCTTGCCAAAGGGTACGCTCGTCCGATCCGTGACAGTGTAAAGCTGCCTGATGATGTTGCGGCTAAGCTGCTATCCAAAGAAGAGTATGTCAACGCTAAACCTGTAGGTGATTACAAGGTTTGGGAAGAGACGGCGAAGACTATTCCGCAGCTATGGCAGGAACGTGTACTTGTGCATTTGAACTAGGATTGTTCTCCCCCTAAAAAAAGAAGCAGGGCGCCTTCGTCACGATGCCGTAAGGTGCCCTTGTTCTATTCCCGCGACAAGGAGTGAGTAAGTTGAAACAGAAAAGCCGCGGTGTGATCCTGGCACTCCTTCCGTTTGCACTGATGGTGTTAGCATTTCAGCTGGTACCTGTATTGTCCATGCTGACGGGAAGTTTCCAAAAGGCAGATGGGACTGGGCTTACGCTAGGTAATTATCTGCACGCACTGCAAAGTGCCTATTACATGCAGGCAATTAAAAACAGCTTGCTGATCGCTTTAACTTCAAGTCTGATAGGGATCATTGTCGGACTTTTTTGTGCCTATTGTATTACTCGGTTCACTCCGAGGGTAAGGGACAGACTCTTAATGTTGTCGAATATGACCTCTAACTTCGCAGGGGTTCCCTTAGCTTTTGCATATATTATATTGCTCGGAAATAACGGGGTATTTACGCTCTTATTCAAACAGTGGGGCTGGAGTGTTTTTACCGATTTTGATTTATATAGCTGGTCTGGTTTGATTTTGGTGTATGTATATTTTCAGGTTCCGTTAGCCTTACTGCTCTTGTATCCGTCTTTTTATGGCATCCGTGAGCAGTGGAGAGAGGCGGCTTCCTTGCTGGGGGCTGGGCCGTGGCAGTTCTGGAAGACGATCGGGCTACCGATTCTAACGCCGGCGATCTTCGGCACACTCGGGATACTGTTTGCTAATGCGATGGGCGCTTATGCTACAGCATATGCTTTGGTTGGCGGTAATTATAATCTGCTGGCGGTACGGATCGGTTCACTCGTTGCCGGAGATGTGGTGACTCAGCCGGAAATGGGCAGTACGCTTGCTGTTCTGCTTGGATTGACTACGATTTTGGCCGTCTATCTGAATCACCTGATGGTTCGGCGCACGGAGAGATTCGGAGCTAAAGCGCTCAGTAAACCGAATGTAAAAGCCAAATCTTCTCGGCGCTTATGGACAGCAGCAAGTGAGGAGGCTCGGCAATGAATATACGTAAAGCGGGCTTCGCTCCACGGACCTTCATGCTATTGCTCATGGTGTATTTATTACTACCACTGTTGGCAACCGGTATGTATGCTTTTGCGTTGGACTGGCAGAATACCTTATTGCCTCAAGCTTGGACACTGAATTGGTTCAGCGAAATGTTTAAGGATATTCGTTTTTTAGAGGCGCTTTGGACCTCGCTGTATTTATGCCTGATTAGCGTGGTGCTGAGTCTGGCCGTGATGCTGCCAGCTGTTTTTGTCATCACGATTTATTTTCCACATTGGGAGAGCTTTATGAAAGTGATTGTTGTTCTGCCCTATGCCGTGCCCGGTGTAGTGGCTGCGGTGGGACTTATCCGTACCTATTCCACTGGTCTCTTTGACATCGCTGGAACAGCTTACTTACTGGTAGGAGCGTACTTTGTGGTCATCCTTCCCTATATGTATCAGGGCATTCGCAATAGTCTGTTGACCGTTAACGCTGTAGAACTGCTGCATGCTGCGGAATTGCTTGGTGCCCGCCGCAGAACGGCCTTTGTGAATGTGATTTTACCAAATATCTGGCCTGGGGTTATCGTCTCCACCCTGTTATCCTTCTCCGTTCTATTCGGCGAATTTGTCCTTACAAACATGCTAGTTGGAGGGCATATTCAGACGATTCAGGTATATCTTTATCAAAGAATGGGCGAAAGCGGACATTTAGCCAGCGCGATTGCAATCTCTTATTTTCTGTTTATTCTAGTCCTTTCGATGGTACTGATGAAGCTTGGCAAAAAGATGGGAGGAGGCGTTAAGGGATGAACGATTATCTAAAGCTGCAGGGGATACGCAAAATGTTCGGTGATACCTGTGTGCTAGACAATATAGATTTGGAGATTCGCGAAGGGGAGCTTGTGACGCTGTTGGGCCCCTCCGGTTGTGGAAAAAGCACATTACTGCGCTGCATAGCTGGCCTTTCGGAGCTGGATGGCGGAAGAATTCTCTTGGAGAATAAAGATCTGGCCAATCTGCCGCCCCGTAAACGCGAGGTGGGCATGGTGTTTCAGTCCTATGCGCTGTTCCCTAATCTGACGGTAAGTCAAAATATTGAATATGGTATGAAGATGCGCGGTTTATCCAAGTCGGCCCGCCGTAGTCGCGCAGACGAATTGCTGGCTTTGGTTGATCTGGAGGAGAAGCGGGACGTCTATCCGCATTCACTCTCCGGTGGACAGCAGCAGCGGGTAGCGTTGGCCCGTTCTCTAGCCGTGCAGCCCAAAGTATTACTACTGGACGAACCTCTAAGTGCACTCGATGCTAAGATTCGTAAGAATCTACGTGCCGAAATTCGCGATATTCAGAAGCGCTTTAACATGACGACACTATTCGTTACGCATGATCAGGAGGAAGCACTGATTCTATCTGACCGCATCTGTATTATGAACGGTGGACGAATTGTTCAGGATGGAACACCGGAAGGACTATACACTTCGCCGCGCACAGAGTTCGTTGCCCGGTTCATGGGCAGCTATAACGTATTAACTCGGCCTGAAGTAATGGCGCTGTTCCACGGAATAGATAGTGGGATGGACAGCTTTGCTATTCGTCCTGAGGCTGTAACCCTACTGCATGAGGGAGCAGGTCCACAGGAGGCTGCTGCCGGAGCACAGCTGGTGAATGGAATCATTAAATCGGTCTCTGTGTTAGGGAATATCATACGATGTACAGTTGAGGCTGAAGGCATCCGATTAACGGTTGATCTTTTAAATGATGGACGCTGGCTGCGGGTTGGAGAAGGGGATAAAGTCACGTTGGCGCTGAACCCTTCCGAGCTTTTACATTTAGAGCGAGAAGGAGCGTGAGTAGAATGACGGAAATGACCAATAAGCTTATTGTGGTTGTCTTAGACGGACTTAGATATGATGCAGCTCGCACATACATGGGGTATCTGGAGCATCTTGTAGAGCAGGAACTCTTATCTTGTTATCGGGTACAGTCGGAGTTACCAAGTTTGTCACGTCCGCTGTATGAAGTGCTCTTAACGGGTACACCCGTGTCTAAAAATGGAATTACGGCTAACCATATTGTGAGACCAAGCCATGAAGAGAGCGTATTTCATCTGGCAGTGAACGCTAATCTGCGTACAGCTGCTGTCGCCTATCATTGGATCAGTGAGCTTTATAATTCAGCCCCCTTTGATCCGCTGGCTGACCGCCATCAGCACAATGTGATGAAGCCGATTCAGCATGGCAGCTTTTATTTCGAGGATCATTATCCCGATAGCCATGTATTTGCCGATGCCGTGTATTTACGAAGTGCCTATGATCCGCATTTTCTATATATTCACTCCATGAATATAGATGACGCCGGGCATCGTTATGGCGGGGAGAGCAAGGAATATGAGCTTTCCGTGCGTACTGCCGACGGCTTGCTGGCAACTGTTTTGCCCATTTGGATGGAGCAGGGATATAAGATTCTAATTACAGCAGATCATGGGATGAATGCCAATGGGTACCACGGCGGAATAACCAATTCTGAACGGGATGTGCCGTTATATACGTTTGGAGTCGATCGATTACCGCTGGAAAAAGAGGATCAAATAATCCCGCAGTTGCGGCTAGCTCCGCTAATGTGCCACTGCTTAGGTCTTGCTCCTTCGGCTGCAATGAGTAAGGAAGGATTGCCTCCATTTGTACAGAAGCAATTACAGCATGAAGTAGAGGAACCCACACTATTCATATGAACCTAAATAGTTAAGAACGACAGAAATCATATGCGATAAGCATGGATTTTTTGTATACTAAATAGTATATTTTTCCTATTTAGGAGGTTGTCTATTGAGTGCTTCTAAATCGATGAAATGGATTACAGGTTCGTGTGAGATTATTTTGGCGATTCCATTTCTGGGTGCTGCTATTGTAATGTTCAGTGGATACTCTGTACTGGGATTGATGTTTATTCTTCACCTGGTTACTTTGATTGTATCTTCAAAGAACCAGGAATCTATTTATGGTTCAGTACTCGGAATTATAACTTCTTTACTCGCTTGGATTCCATTCGTGGGCTGGGGATTACACTTAATCACAGGAATTCTGCTGATGGTAAGTGGTGGACAGAAGACTCGTTATCCTTCGAATCGTAACTATCTACAATAATTAGAATCAGCCCAATACAGCCCGATTCGGACGTTTGTCCGGTCGGGCTGTATTCATGTTATAATGAGGGCACATTTTAGCAAGAAGTACACACGGAAGGGGGCATATCCATATGGAGGTAACTGCGCAAGACGTAGCCGAATGGATGGTTAAGGAAATTCGTTTTACGGGTACCTTGTATCAGACTGCGGCGATTGAATATGTGAAAGAGAATTTTGGGGAACAATTTGTATTTGTGAATGAGAATGGCAATGCCTCACTGTCTAAGGAAGTAAAGAAAGCTTTCCGGAAGCTGCACGGCGGAAAGATCGCATGGGATCGGGATGGATTTTTGTGGGCGTGGACCTAAGCTGAACCCTGGCGTGTTATATTAAAAAGCAAGTTTCCAAGGAAGTGGAAACTTGCTTTTTTGCGTATAAATTATACAGGAACTTCTCTTTGATCTTTCGTCATAGGTGAGCTACAGAGTGGGCAGGGTTTTGAGGTCAAGTGATCCTCAGCTCCGCCAGCTTTCATCCGTGTCCAACCAGGACAACTGCTGCTCGTGCAATTCCATACTGGAACGACATGGGTTTTTGTTGTGGTTGTTCGGCTGGTCGGCAAGGCTCTTGTCGTTACCGATCTTGTCGTTACAGTTCTGCCCACCGAAGTCGCTGCAGAAGCAGAAACGGCAGATCGGAAGGCGGATAACATGAAGCGGGAGACCTCCGCTTTTTTACCCCGATGTTGTGCGGGCGAGCTGATAAATAGCTCCTCTCGGGCTCTCGTAACGGCTACATACGCCAGTCTCCGTTCTTCCTCCAATGCTGCTAAGCTTGAAGCTCCGCTGCTTCCGGCCGCAAGCTTGCGGTCTTTTAGCCGGTCGCCCTCCAGTGCAGAGCTATGCGGAAGGATTCCCTCAGACGCTCCAATTAAAAAGACTACAGGGAACTCAAGTCCCTTTGATTTATGAATGGTCATTAATGCAATCCGGTTGCCTTGCTCTTTCGTACCAGGTTGACGATTATGCTCGTTGCGCTCGGTAACATTATCTATGAAATCAAGAAAGGCAGGGATGCTGTCAAAACGCGCCGCGGAGGATTCTAGCTCATCTAGCATTTCTTTTAACGTCTCTCGGTGCAGCGTCGCTTGATGCCGTTCATTCGCCTCGATGAAATAATCATAGAATTGGGTACGAATCTGACGGATCGCTTGTATCGGGGTCAGTTCACGTATATTCCGAATGAGATCGAGCCGATCTCTTAGCTTACCTCCCTTAAAGTCTTCCATGCCAGGCATAGACAACAGGTGGATCAGCGGTCCTTGCTTGGGCTGTCTCGCTTCCATCTGGCGGATGTGATTCATGCCTTTTTCACGGTTCATATACAGCGTTGGCAGGATATTCTCCATCGCTGCAAAATTCCGCCGATTTACGGAGAGTCTCAAATGATCCACTACCGGCGAGATCAACCAGTGCTCGTACAATAATTGTCCTTCTCCGTAATCAATATAAGGAATATCGCGTAAAAGGAGCAGTTCGAGAACGGCCCGATTGCTGCTGGACGCTCGGTACAACATGGCGAAGTCTCGATATTCTCTTTTGCCGGTAGAGACCTCATTTAAAATATGCTCGACCATCTGCTCAGCTTCCTCGTCTGCTGTCTGCGGACGCAGATACCGGGGCTGACTTCCGCTGCCTTTGGCCGCTTGCAGGGTTTTGGAGCGCCGGCGTGTATTGTGCTTGATAATGCCGTTGCCGAGACCGACTATGGCTGGGCCCGAGCGGTAATTAATATCGAGAGTAATGACCTTTGCTCCCGGATAGAGCTTCTCGAACTCCAAAATGAACTCGCTGCGCGCCCCGTTGAAGGAATAAATCGTTTGGTCATCATCACCAACCACCATTAGATTATGCTGTGGGTGAGCAACCATTTTGACAAGCTCGTACTGCAAGGCGTTAGTATCTTGAAACTCATCGACCATTACATACAAATATCTCATCTGCAATTCCTGCAAAAGCGCCGGACGCTCCTTCAGCATCCGATAAGCAATTAAGAGGACATCATCGAAATCAATTTTGAAATTGTCTTGTTTCCATTGTTCATATATTTCTAGAATGGATTTCATTTCTTTTTCGGCAGTGGTTCCTTCCGGTAGATCTTCCACGGTGCCCATGTTCATTTTGCAGGAGGAGAGTAGTGAGAGTAGGGTTTCCGGTGGATAAGCATCCTTCGGCAGCCCAAGCTCCCGCATGATCTGCTTCAATAGGATATGCTGGCGCCGTGTCTCACTGAAAATTTCCTGCTGCAATCCCTGTCTGCGTAAGAAAAACAAGAAAAAGGAATGGAACGTCCGAGCCTGCAGCCTTGCGACGTCCGCTGTGCTTACGCCCGGGAGCAGGGCGATTCGTTCGCGCATTTCTGCCGCGGCTTTGCTAGAGAAAGTCAGCAATAGCAGCTGACTTGGCGAGACGCCGCGCACGGACAACAAATAACCGGTTCTGCAGATCAGAACCGAGGTTTTGCCGGAGCCTGCGCCGGCCAGTGTCAGCAGCGGCCCTTTATGATGCCGCACCGCTGCAATCTGCGGGCGGTTGAGCAGGATGCCACCATCCTCTAGCCTGCGGAAATAAGCGGAGTCCCCCTCTTCCCGCTTCACTAGATCCTTGCTGGTCTGTGCTGAAGCTACTGCCGCTTGCGGGATGCGTTCGCCGGTTGCTCCCAGCGGGATATTATGAAATAAGAGCTTATTCAATAGATTCACCTTCATATATTTCGGTATAGAGTGTCCTCAAAGAATCTAATCTTATGATGCTTTGAGTTCATCTTAAATAGTGTCTTAAATTTAGCCAATCTACAATATACCATCCCAGCGTTTTTGCTGCACAGAAAAAAATGCTGGATATAGTGTGGATAAAGGGTGAGGTTTGGTTGCGTGGGTGAGGATCGGTGAGCGGAAAGTACGGTATAAATCCCGTAGAAATGCTGGAATTAGGATCGGTGAGCGGAAAGTACGGTATAAACCCCGTAGAAATGCTGGAATTAGGCTCCGTGAGCGCCCCGCTCTTATGTTTACAGTAAAGCCCATTCCCTTTCCTTATCATGCTCATATCCTAAAGCAAAATCATGATATGGAGATGACCCTATGCCCTCACCCCGTAAAGTCAGCATAAGACATGCCGCTACTATAGATGTACTGATTCCGGCTATTGAAAAAGATCTGGCTACACTGCCCTATGTAATTGACGCTGTTCGAGCACATGTTAAGCATCCCATCGGCGAAATTTTGATTGTTGCTCCCAAGAAGCAGCGGATCATTGATTTCTGCCGTGCTAAGGGCTGCACATTTATTAATGAGAATACGGTCCTGCCGATTACGAAAAAAGACATTCATTACCGTTCACGCACATGGGAACGGTCGGGGTGGTTGTTTCAGCAATTGCTGAAATTGAATGGTGACAAGCTGTGTACGGCTGACTATTTTTTAGTCATCGATGCAGATACGGTCTTAATCGCTCCTCATAGATTCCGTGAGAAGGGAAAGACGATTTTTTACAGCCGCAATTGGAGTCAGCCTCAGTACTTTACAACCTATAGGAAGCTGATGGGTAGAAAGGCGTCATCTACATCCTCTTTTGTGACCCATTACATGCTGTTTGAACGTAGTCAATTGGCCCAAATGAAAAGAGAAATAGAAGCAAAGCATCAGAAGCCCTGGTATTCGGCGATTTTACACAGTATGAACCGTACTAAGCAATTTGCTTTCTCTGAATTCGAAACTTATGGGAATTACCTGTATTCGAAGGACCGTGGGGGCATGAAGATCCAAACAGCACGCAATAAAGGTCTTCATATGAATGCAGGTCAGCTGTCCAAGCAGAAGCTGAATGAGCTGGCGAAAAAATACAGATCATTGTCTTTTCATAAGCGGAAGGGGTATGTGAGAACACCGGGTAGTAAGTCCAGCGCAGGGGGGCGATAACGTTGCAGATCGTGCTCCTTTCAGGGGGATCGGGGAAGAGGCTGTGGCCGCTGTCAAATGAGATCAGGTCAAAGGCATTTTTAAGACTTCTCCCAACAGAAAATGGCGGCATGGAGTCGATGATCGAGCGAGTATGCAGAGGGCTGGATGAGGCAGGATTGTTAGATTCAAGCTGCATTGTAACTCATCGCAGTCAGGTGGAAATTACCCGCAAATCTGTTGGAAATCAGGTTGCTTTACTGGCGGAGCCACAGAAGCGGGGAACCTTTACTGCAGTTGCACTGGCGGCGAGCTATTTGCATTCCGTAAAGAAAATAAACTTAGAAGAGATCGTTGTGGTCATTCCGGTGGACTCTTATGTAGAGGCTTCTTTTTTCAGTCAGCTTCGGCAGTTTCCCAGCGTGCTGTCCGAATCACAAGCGGATATTGCCCTGATCGGTGTTACGCCTGAATTCCCATCCACACAGTTCGGGTATATATTGCCGAGTGAAGGTTCAGAGGGGACGTCTTTTCTAAATGTGAAGCAATTTGCAGAGAAACCCGGCGAATTGGCGGCGGCCGAGTTCATTTCCCGTGGAGGACTATGGAACTGTGGGGTGTTCTCCTGCTCATTAGGACACTTGCTCTCAAGTATGGTGGCACGGAAGCTTCCAGTAGATTACACGGAGCTAGTGGAGCTTTATGACGAATTGCCAGAACGAAGTTTTGACTATGAAGTGCTTGAGCATACGCAGCGAGCGGTAGTTATTCCTTACACCGGAGTTTGGGCGGATATTGGTAGTTGGGATGCACTTACCCCTCATTTGCAGGTAAAAACAATTGGCAGAGGGAGCATTTCTGAGGATTCAAAAGGAACCTATTTGGTGAACGAGCTCTCTTGTCCCGTGCATGTTATTGGTGCCCCAGGTTTGATTGTGGCGGCAGGTGCGGATGGTATTTTGGTTGCTGGGATCGAGCAGGCGAAACGGATTAAGCAGAAGCTGGAGGGTCACGCGGCGAAGCCGATGATTGAAGAAAAGCGGTGGGGAAGCTCGCGCATTCTCGATTTCTCACGAACAGTTGCAGGGGTTGAGGTTACGACTTCCAAAATCACGATGTTGGCAGGAAAGCACACCAGCTATCATTTTCACAGGCATACCAAAGAAATATGGTCTTTACTTTCGGGGGATGGAGAGTACCGTATGAACGGCGTTCTTCATGCAGTTACAGCCGGAGACACGGTCACAATACCTGCCGGTGCGAGACATGGTTTGCGGGCGATTACACCGCTCGAATTGATCATTATTGAACTGGTGACGTCTCCTGATGTGGGGGACTATGTGCGTGTTTCTGCCGAATGGGCGGGGGAGGAAAGCGCTCCTGATCATTTGTAAATCAATGAATTGAAGTAAATCAACCGGGTCTTTTTGAAACCAGCGTACTTGTCCCGGTTGATTTTGAGTATAATCGTTATAAATTTGAGCCACCTTCGTATCTTTTGGATGGAAATCGAAAGATGACCTCCGTTCCCAGTCCTAGAATGCTGCTAATGGATAAGCCGTATTCTGGTCCGTACATTAGCATAGCCCGGTCATTTACATTTTTGAGCCCATAGCCTATCGACTGGGATTTTAGCAGAAGATTAAGTCGTTCTTGTGGGATGCCAACGCCATTATCCTTTACTTTGAAGAGGATACACTCCTCCACCATTTCTCCGGATAGAATAATTTTGCTTCCTTCTTCTTCTCTATTCTCGATGCCATGAATAATAGCATTCTCTATTAGAGGCTGAAGCATCAGGTTAGGCATGTAATAAGAGAGAATAGCCTCGTCGATTTGGTATTCTACCTCAAAGCTGTTGCTATGCATGTTAAGCTGAATTTGTATATAAGCTTGTACATTCAATAGTTCATCCGAAACCGAAATGATATTATTCCCTTTATTCAGGGTAGTCCGATAGAACGTGGACAGAAGCTGCGCCATTTCACTAATATCTGTGGCATGGATTCGAATGGCTCTCCAATTGATGAGCGAAAGAGCATTATATAGAAAATGGGGATTGATCTGAGATTGTAGGGCTTTCATTTCATATTCTTTTCGTGAAATTTCCTCAATATATACTTTATCGATTAACACTTTAGTTTTGTCAACCATATTGCCAAAACCTCTGATTAAATCTCCGATTTCATCTTTGGATGTACTGGTGACCGTAACTTCCAGGGATCCCTCTTCTACGGTACGCATATTATTGCGTAGACGCTTAATTTGTGAATTGAATTTTCGAGAGAATAAATTGGCAGTTATAGCAACGGCAGCAATACAGGCAACAATAACAAGCCCGATTGTCGTGAGGATTTTCCAGGCAGAATTCGTAATCATCTTCGTAGGTTTGCATAACATCACTGTCCATCCTGATATAGGAACTTCAGATTGCAATACAGTGTACTTTGTATTTTTCCATTGCAGCGTATCCATGTTATCTGTGCTATTGGAAGGAATATATCCTTCTATACCAGGCGAGGCATAGATCGATTTTCCATAAGCATCTTTGACAAGAATCTCTGAACCCTGAGAGAGTAGGGGGTCAAAAGGATTAAATAGCGAATCGTAATTCACACGTGCATACAGCACATTTTCTTTAGGATTTTTCTGTTTCGTATTGATAATGCGTCGAACAGCAAAAATTTCCTTGTTTTCCGTAAACCACAGGACATCGACTGACTTCATCAACGCCGGGTACCAATGTTTCTGTTTAATATCATTTAAGGCTCGGACGGTATTGCCATGTGCCAAAAGATTGGTTCCTGTATACAGCGTTATTTGTTCTACACCGGTATTTAGATACCGTGCCGTATTGAAATTTTGGTCAATTACATGGGTTAACTGATCATACATTTCATACATACTTGTATAGGTATGATTGGCTGAATTAATAATTTCCTGATTAAAACTCAAGAAATTCATGAGTTTATTGTAAACATCTAAATGACTATTTAAAGCTAAAGCCCCTTGATTTAAGGCTGCTTTCAAATCAGATTTGGATTGCTTAATGAGGGATGATTTGGCTTCCTGATAGCAGAAGCTGCCCAATACAATAACAGGGATCATACTGATTAACATAAATGAAAGCATAATCTTGGTTTGAAACTTCAAATCGTGAATATTTTGCTTAAGTGTCCGCCAAAGTTGCATAATGCTCCTCCCGATATACAGAGGACTTCTGATTATACTGTCTATATTTTTCTGGTGTGTATCCATAGAAATCCCTGAAATTTTGGCAGAAGTATGAAATATTGCGATAGCCCACTGCGGTGCAAATGCTTGATATTTTTTGATGCGTATTTGTTAACAACTCTTTTGCGTTTTGCATGCGGACATTCTTAATATATTTATTAAGCCCACAGCCTGTCTGCTTCTTGAAGATGGAGCTAAGATAATGTGGAGATAAATACACTTTAGCAGCAAGCATTTCCAGACTGAGATCATCTGCATAATATTGTTCAATATATTGTTTGACGGCATCGACATCACGGTTCTGAATAGGCTCATGGTTGGTGGAGTTCTGATCAATCCGAGCGATACCTTCAAATATGATATCTTTGATGTCCCGCAAATCTTCAGATCCATATATGGTCTCGACGGCAGTCTGCAGCTCCATTTCTGATATCGGTGCAGCTTGTGTCATGATTTCTTGATAGATGGTGGAGAACATATACTTTACATACAAATGTGAATACTGTACTTGATGTACGTATTTTTGATATAAAATTTCAGTATTTGCCCGTAAGCTAAAAATATCTTGATCCTTCAAATTATTACGAATCTGATCTAGTAGATGACTATCTGTAAGGTCTGGATACAAGGCCTCAGAGAAATGTAAGTCATTTTGTGTATTAAATACAAAAGTATCTGGGAGAAAAAAACGATATTCCATCAATTCTTCTAATGAAGTCAAAATTGAACCTAAATCTGATATTGAGGTTACTTCCTCTTTCATAGCGAGATAACAATTCACTTTATATTTATCAAGGATACAATGATGCAGGTGCATTGCTGAATGATTATCAAACTGGGAAGAAGGGGACTTTTGCTCAGGAAACAGTAGTAGGCTTTGACATCCGTTTAGATTTAAGTAATCAGCAGATGAGTCTATTAAACCAAGTACAAACTCTTCGAATTCCGAATCTACAGATTCAAAAAATGGCTTGTCGAATTCTAACAAAAGCATTTTATTGTAATGGCTCGGTAATTCAATAGACAGCTCTTGAAGAGGAGGCGGGCTTCCGATGCCGTTGACTAGAGAGAAGAGTAGATGTTTTCTCACATAGCTTAGCTTTCTTTGAGACGCTTTTTCTTTTTGCTGCTGGTGCTTTAATTCCTGAATAACCTTTTCCAAAGTAGTCTGGAACGCTTCTATATTAACCGGTTTCAAAAGATACTCGGATACACCCAGGGAGAGGGCTGTTTTAGCATACTCAAATTCAGCGAATCCGCTGAATAAGATCACCTTAAGTTTGGAGTGCAGCTTTAATGCTTCCTTTGTTAGCTGTAATCCATCCATTATAGGCATCCGCACATCGGTAAATAGAATATCGACAGAGTGTGCGCTTACATATTCAAGTGCTTTACGGCCGTTTTCTGCAACATGCAATTGGAGGGGGAAGCCAAGCTCCTTAATGAGGAAAGCAATTCCCTCTCGCTCCTCCTTATGATCATCTACCACCAGTATGGATAACATTATGTACCACCTTTCGACATGTAGTGACATTGATATTGTAGTATAACATCTTCGACCGTAGCAATAATTCCCCGATATTATCATCAATGATGAGTATTTATTTGTGTAAAACATAATTTTTTTGCGTTTACGATGGATGGCAAGAATCTATAAACTTAAGGAAGTAACAATATAAATTTTTTTTGAAGCTGGCCGGCGCTTTGAAATCGTTTTCTAATACGAGTTTTTTATAGAAAAAGGGAGGCTCTTATAATGAAACATAAATTGAGAAAATCAAGCTCCATCATATTAGCATCACTATTAGCTGTTGCTATGGTAGGTTGTTCGAGTTCTAATAATTCTTCAGCATCTACCCCAAAGACAGATGCGAGTGATCCTGCATGGAAAGAAGCACAGACGACTCCGTTTGGCGCATATCCTGAAACGGTTTCTTATTCTGTGGGACAAGTGGCAACAAGCTATTCGGCACTTGCAGGAACCTCTTATGAGGGTGATAATTCCACAAACAATGTATGGACAAGATATTTCAAGAATAAGCTGAATATCCAAAATACGACCTCGTTTGAATCGAATGATGGTACAGACTATAGTCAGAAAGTTTCGATGGCCATTGTAAGTGGTGAAATCCCTGATCTTATGGTGGTTCCCGACTATGCGACATTGCAACAGCTTTATGAGAACGATCTGATTGCAGATCTGACAGAAGCTTATGAGAATACGGCCAGTGACCGTATTAAGGAAATTTATGATTCCTACGGTGGACGTGTTCTGGATAGTGCAAAGTTTGATGGCAAGCTGATGGCTATACCAACAACTGAAATCTCACATGGCCCTGGTATCCTCTGGCTTCGTAAAGACTGGATGGACAAATTGGGACTTGCTGATCCAAAAACAATGGCCGATGTCGAGAACATTATTAAGCAATTTGTAGAAAAAGATCCAGGTGGCAACGGAGCGGGTAAAACGCTAGGTCTTATTGTTGATAATGAAAACGTTGCTGGTGTTTCTGGTGGACAATTCTCATTTAATAATATCTTTTCATTATATGGTGCGTATCCAAAACAGTGGATTGATGATGGAAGTGGAAAGGCCGTATACGGATCTGTTCAACCAGAGATGAAGCCAGCACTGGCCAAGTTGTCTGAAATGTACAAGAATAACTTGATTGATCGTCAGTTTGCCGTACGTACTGGTGATGATCGCAAGGCGCTACTTACAAGTGGAAAAAGTGGTTCGTTCATGGATAATTGGTGGGGAAGCTGGACTGTAGCTGACACGCTTAAGCTGAATCCAGAAGCGAAATGGGTATCTTATGTTGCCCCACAATCAGAGGATGGCTCGCTTACCATGTTCACTGGAAATCCTTCCAGCAGTTATTTGGTTGTTCGCAAAGGCTTTGAACATCCTGAACTGGCAGCCAAGCTCGTGAGTGTTCAATATGACTATCAGCGTTACCAAGAAAAAGATGCAAAAGCTCTGAAAGAATTTGAAGATTATAAGAGCATGAATGTTGGCGGATCTCCACTTGCCATTAATATCGATTATTATGACGCTTTCTATCGTAATGTTGACATCATGAAAGAAGCATTAGAAACAGGAGATACAAGTAAATTGACTAGCAATGAGGATTTGACGGCTTATAACTCCTATAAGAAATATCTTGATAGTGAGAAGAATGGAGGAACACCAGATTCTAATGCATGGGCTGGCTACACTTCCAGTATTACAACAGCTAGTTTGGTGAAAGCCTCAAATATTAAAGAAGTGAATCCATTGTTCTTTGGAAGTACAGCATCCATGACTTTGAAATGGCCAACACTTACTAAAATGGAGCTTGAAATGTATTTGAAAATCATTACAGGTGAGCAGAAACCTGACGCATTTGATAAGTTTGTAGAGAGCTGGAATAAAACTGGCGGCGAAGTCATTACTAAGGAAGTTAACGAAGCGATAGCAACCAAATGATGTTGAAAGAGATGATCCGTAAATGAAAAATAAAAAAGATCAGACAGCATTCCATCTCATGATGGCGCCAGGCATGATTTTCCTAATTATCTTTTCGTTTATTCCAATGTTCGGGATTATAATGGCTTTTCAGAATTATATTCCGGCTAAAGGAATGAGTGGTTCATCCTGGGTAGGTCTTGATAATTTCAAATTTATGCTACAAATTCCAGACAGTAAACAGATTTTCAGTAATACGATCGTTATCGCGTTATGGAAGATTATTGTGGGTACTTTTACATCCATTGTGTTTGCCCTGTTATTAAATGAAATTCGTGTGAAGTTTGCTAAGCGATTTGTACAGACAGTTGTATATCTGCCGAACTTCTTGTCATGGGCGATCTTGGCTACTGTAGTCATGAACATCTTCTCTTATGAAGGTCCCGTTAATGCCATGTTAAGCTGGTTTGGGATTGACCCAGTCTTGTTTATGGCCAGCAATACCTGGTTTAGACCGATGCTAGTATTAACAGATGTTTGGAAAGGTTTCGGGTACGGTTCAATCATCTACCTAGCTTCCCTGACATCTATTGATCCCGGACTTTATGAGGCGGGCTCCATCGATGGAGCCAACCGGTTTAAGAAACTGTGGCATATCACGTTGCCAGGTTTGATGCCAACTATTTTGCTGGTTACAACCTTGAACTTGCCGAATGTATTAAATGCTGGTTTTGATCAGATCTTCAATCTGTATAATCCTTTGGTGTATGAATCTTCGGATATTATTGATACCTACGTTTATCGGGTGGGTCTGGTAGAAAGACAATACAGCTTAGGTACAGCAGTTGGCCTATTACGGTCGGTCGTTGGGATCGTACTGATTCTTTCTGCGAATAAATTGGCCCAAAAACTTACGGATTATCGTATTTTCTAAAGAAAGGGGGGTTCTCCCATTTACGCATCTAACATCAAGGGTCGTATTGCAGATGTTATTATCTGGGTATTTGTTCTAGCGTTCGCTTTGTCCTGTCTTATACCGTTAGTCAATTTAGTAGCCATCTCTTTCAGTGATAATGCGGCGGCTTCGGCAAATCTTGTAAGTATATTCCCGGTTAATCCGACATTTAGCTCCTATGAAAAATTATTGTCTGACAGCCAGTTTTGGCGTTCATTCATGATCTCTGTAGAACGGGTAGTGTTAGGTCTGCTTGTGAATATGGTACTGATGATTCTTACAGCCTATCCATTGTCTAAAAGTTCACGAGTATTCACAGGTCAGAAGATTTATATGAATCTCGTTATCTTTGCAATGTTATTCTCAGGCGGATTGATTCCAACCTTTATGGTAGTCAAAGAGCTTAACCTTTTAGACTCCATCTGGTCATTGATCTTACCGGGTGCCGTACCGATAGGGAATGTTATCTTGCTGATGAATGCATTCCGGGCTGTACCGAAATCGCTAGAGGAAGCTGCGAATATAGATGGAGCCTCGCAGTGGAGAATATTAGGGACAATTTATCTTCCGATAGTATTGCCTACGCTTGCCACGGTTACGCTCTTTACTATTGTGGGCCATTGGAATGATTACTTTGGTGCCCTGGTGTATATTAATAAAACGGCGAATTATCCATTGCAGACCTATATCCAACAGCTTAGCGTTGAGGTTCAGAATATTACAGATCCGGAGAAATTAATGGAATTAGCAAAGGTTTCGAATAAGACTTTGAACGCTGCTAAAATCGTAGTCTCCACGCTGCCATTGTTGTTGATTTATCCGTTTATGCAAAAGTATTTCGTATCAGGGATTGTCGTTGGTTCGGTTAAAGAATAAATATTAGTAGACAGCCGCTATGAAGCTTCATAGCGGCCTACTATTTTCAAGTAGGAGGCTTACAATGAATAGTAATAGTAATAGTAATCAAGTTCATCCATCCATTCTGGATGAAATGAAGATGTTTATCTCTCCAGAAGCTAATCGGAGTATTTCATTTACGAATAAAGAGGCCGCATTTTATTTTACGCAATCTCATCATACGAATCATGTGGAACATGCCTTTTTTGAGGGATTGAATATTGCTAAGAATAGAATTTTTGGTGGATACACTTTATTTGTGGGTGAGCAGAAGCTAGACAATCGACAATCTGAAGTTTGGGCCTATCCTTACAAAATGGTGCGTAACCATGCGGATTTGACAGAAGAGCTGTGGTTGTTGGATTATCATAATCTATTAGAAATTAGTCTCGCTAATGTGCAGGAAGCCATAGGTATTACTTTAAGAGGAGAGAATGTTACTTATATCAACCAACTGGATCAAATCGCGTTCTTTAGCCCTATCGAGGGAGATTGGGTCATTGCAGTTAGTGCTATTAACCCTTCGCCTTTGCACATGGATAATGAAATTCTAATGGCCGACGCAAACGCTGGAGGCTATTATATCGCTGTAGGGAAGACGAACGAAGCAGCAGCAGGTTTAATCCTTAAAGCTAAGCGAGATATAGGTGCTCTGAAAGATGAACGTGTTAAGCGGATGGAAGAGTTCTTACACCACAATGCCCATCTAACCAGCAGTGATGATACATTTACTTTAGCGATGAATTGGTTGAACATCACCATGGATCAGTTGGTTACTAGACAGCAGGGTGATGGTATCTATGCAGGACTGCCATGGTTTAACGAATATTGGGGACGAGATCAATTCATTGCGCTTCCAGGAGCCGTGTTAGTTACAGGGCAATTCGAAACGGCTAGAAATATCTTGCTGTCATTCGCAGAATTTCAGAATACGGACGAAGATTCTAAATACTTTGGTAGGATTCCAAATATCTTATCTCCTGGAAAGGTAGATTACCATACAACGGATGGTACGCCGCGATTCATTATCCAGTTGCAGGATTACGTTAAGTATTCAGGAGATACAGCGATCATTAAAGAGCTTTATCCCAATGTACAATATAGTATTGAAGGTTCCATAAAATATTGGGTAGATGATAAAGGGTACTTGAAGCACGCAGATAATGAAACTTGGATGGATGCCCGGGATGGCAATCTGGAGTCTTATTCTCCTCGGGATACCCGTGCCAATGATATTCAAGCACTCTGGTATAACCAATTGCTTGCTGGTGTTTACTTTGCTGAATATATGAATGACAAGGTGAATGCGGATAAATGGAAGGGTATTGCTGACACCTTGAAGCACCATTTTGAGTTGGATTTCTGTGATCAAGCTCATCCTTATTTAGCGGATAGACTAGACGCAGAGGACAAGCCGGAATTCTCCTTGCGCCCGAACCAGTTATTTGCTTTTGAAATGTTTAACGATAATGACTTTAAAGCAAGAGCGATTCGTACCGCATGGGAAGAGTTGGTCTACCCTTGGGGCGTTGCTTCTTTAGATAGACATCATCCTTTGTTCCGTCCATTTCATTTAACACCTCATTATCCGAAAGACGAGGCCTACCATAACGGTGCGGTCTGGATTTGGCTTAATGGTATTGCGATGCAGCGTATGATTGAAGCGGGGCAGGAAGAAACCGCCTATCAGCTATTCAAGAATATGAACTGGCAGGCCTTGAATCTAGGTGTTGTTGGTGGACTTTGTGAGAATATGGATGCTTATCCTGTGGAAGGGGAGAACTGGGCGAAGTTGACGGGGGCATACCTGCAAGCTTGGTCTAATGCTGAGCAGCTGCGTGTGTGGTATCAATATTTCTTAGGTATCCGTCCAGACCTGATTAACAATACACTGACCATTGCTCCAAGGATTCCGCAAGAGCTTGAATCCTTGGCTTATAATGTGAATATAGGAAAGGGACAGATCGAAGCCACGTATAACCGTGGACTTGAAGTCACTTACGCCTATACATTCAAGAATGTGGGACTGGAAGTTATGATCGATGTGTCTCCTTTTGAGAAGGTATCGCTTGAGGTTAAACCAAATATGGAGCTGGTTGTAAGACAAGAGGAACATTTACTGGCAGTCACCTTATATGATGAGAATCATCAAATACTCAAGGAGATTCAGTCAGGGCTGTCCGAATCACGTGTTATGCATAATAAGCAGAATAACGAGTTGTTAAAAGACGTTGAGTTTGCTAAGCCATTGAGCTTGGACAATCATCCTTGTATAAAGCGGTAGAAAAAAAACCTCTGACCCATCCTCAGGATGCTGTCAGAGGTTATTTAGCTGTTTATGATTAAGGTATGTTGGTTCAGAATTTAGCCAAAAGATGCTCAATTCCTACCGCTACCCCATCTTCATCATTACTGACGGTAACAAACTCAGCCATTTCCTTCAGAATGGGTGCCGCGTTAGCCATGGCAATTCGGTAGCCAGCCACCTCGAACATCGGTTGATCATTATAGCTGTCACCCATTACGGCTACATCTGCTAGCGGGATGCCATAGTGGGCGGCGAGTATAGTTACACCTGAGCCTTTGTTGGCGTCCTCATGGTTAATTTCGATATTATTGACATGGGAGGCTGTAATAATGAGGCCAGGGATCGCGGCGAAGCGGGTGGAGGCTTCTTTGAGCAGCTCCCGGTTTAGAGAAAAGGCTAATGTTTTATAAATGACGTTTTCTTCTTTACTCCAGATCTCTTCCATACTTTCGACGTATGTTACAGCCGCTTGTTGAAACTGCTGATCGATCATTGCTTTGAGCAGCCAGCTGACCTCCTCGGGTACTTCTTCTTCACTTAGTGAAGATAGCTTCTCTAATCTTACCCGTTTATTGAGTTCCACATATACGTTGTCCTCTGTGTATACCTCGTAATACAAATCAGGAATTTCGTTCATCCAGCGTAATGCAGGAATGATGTCCTCCTTATTCAGCGGCTTACTTGCTGCAAGCGTGTGGTCAGACAATGTAACCACTGCGCCATTCAGACTGACTACAGGGCATTCCAGATCTGCCAGCCGAAGTTGTCGTTCCGCATCCATAAAGGAGCGTCCCGTAGCAATAATTACGATATGACCTAAATTCTGAGCCTTTATAATCGCCTCACGGTTCTTTGGGCTAATTTGTCCTTCTTCGTTTAGCAATGTACCATCCATATCTAAAGCAATAAGCATAGTGTATGATCTCCTTGTCCAGTCATAGTTGTGCCCTTCGCGGGCCAGTGAGAACGTTACTTGTATCTTATCATTAATATTCTGAAAACCAAAAACACCTTTTCATTCCTATTCTAATCGTATATTTTTAGAAAATAGTTCAGTCGTGGTACAATAGTGGTTAAACTAATCGACTAGCCGAGTCTATCGTCTGTTCATGTCGTGGGACGTGATCCGCCGATATTTTGCCTGCGTAAGGACATCGGCAGCTGTGTATGTAAGGGGGACTAATCGTGAGATCCAAAAACTTGGCCACCATGTCACTAGCTTTTATGGCATGTGGGTTTCTGATTACACTATTTCTACCTGAAAATCTCGCTGTAATTCTACTAAGAGGCGGCTTTGAGGCCGGGCTCGTCGGGGGGATTGCCGACTGGTTCGCGGTAACCGCGTTATTCCGCCATCCGCTCGGGCTGCGTATTCCACATACCTCACTGCTGCTCAAGAATCGGGATAAGATTATCCAGTCGTTAATTACCGCTATGGAGACTGAGCTGCTGAACAAAGAGAGTATTGAGAACAAGCTGCGCAAGTTTGGTATTATGTCTATGGGTTCCAAGCTGCTGACAAAGTTCTTTAGCAAGAAGAAGGTGAGAGCCCAGATCCTAGAGCAGCTTAGCGAATTCGTGTCACGTCTTCCGGTAGAAAAAGCCGTACCTTTTCTTCAAAAGGCCGCTTCCGATTATATTCGTGAAGCAGAGCTTGGGGTTGCGGCTGATAAAATTGTCACTAAATTAATGAACGATGGAAAAGATGTAGCGGCTCTGGATTATGCGCTGGAAGGGGTATCTAATTGGAGCGGTCGTCCTGAAACGAAAGCTATGCTGGGTAAGATCGCCAGTGAGAAACTGGCTGAAGTGAAGCTCGGTGGACTTAAGGGGATGGCTTTCCAGGCTTTCGTTGGATTTATGGATGCGGATATGCTTGGTGAAATGCTGCAAGGAATGCTACAGTCCGGTGTTCGCGATTTCCGTGAGGAGGATAGCCCTTACCGTGAAGAGATCATCCGTGAAATTCGGGTGGCGCTGTTCCAGATTGTTAATGATGAGGCTAGAATGACTTCTGTAAAAGAATGGGCACTACATGAGCTTGAGGGAGAAGCGGCAACCGCTTTTCTGCATACTCAATTGGGGAACGCACGTAGCAAGGCGCTTTCTTTATTGGAAGAGGATCGAGCAGCTGGCGGACGCAAGTTATTTGCACTATACGCCATGCTTGTGCGCCGTATCAGTAAGGAACAAGAGTGGATTGGTAGCTGGGAGGAGCGGATTCGCGCTTCACTAATTGCATTTGTAGAGGCTAACCACTTCCGAATTGGTCTTTTGGTGAAAGAGAATCTAGATAGCATGGACGATGCTAGTTTAGTGAATATGCTGGAGGATAAAGTAGGTAAAGATCTTCAGTGGATTCGCGTAAACGGCGCGTTATGCGGCTTTGTTGTAGGGCTTGTCCTTACGGTTGTTCAGTTTATTTAAATCAAAATAGTCCGTCTCCAGTGATTGGAGGCGGACTATTTTTTTTGAAATATATGAGAGTATAAGTTTCACACTATACTTTCTGTCTTATATTTCTCGCTTAAACGCTTATCGTCCTTATAAGGATGCCGAAGGCGTTTATGCTTGTAGGAATCTATTGTTGTACTAAGGCAGCTTGATAAAGCCGCTCCAAATCAGTTGCTGTACGTTGCCAATTGAAGGCATCAAGCGCATCCGCTCGTCCTTGTCTGCCAATGGTTGCTGCTACCTCTGGATTCCGGCCTAGTCGCAGCAAATCTCTAGCAAAGGGTAAGGCCTCCCGATATCGTTCCACCAGATATCCATTATGGCCGGAGTCGATAATCTCACGGATACCGCCATTGCTAGAAGCGATGACCGGTAGTCCCGAGGCCATAGCCTCTACATTAACAAGTCCAAAGGATTCATGATTCTGAGAAGGACATACGAAGCAGTCGGCTGCTTGATAAAGGGTATGGATATCCTCATGAGCTACATTTCCAAGAAAGGAGACGGATACGCCTAGTCGCCGAGCAAGCAGCTTCAGCTGTCGCAAATACGTCGGTTTCCCTTTGCCTGCAATAACAAGATGAGCGGGAAGGTGTTTATTTAAATGGTACATAGCACGTATCAATACGGGCACCCCTTTGCGGGGAATGACTCGACCGACGAACAATACGGTAAAGATTCTCGGGAGTCTGTAAAGTCTGCGAAGATGGTATTTTTCCTGTATCGCTACAGGAGTAAATCGATCAAGATCTGCTCCGAGCAGGACGATGCGGATTTCATTGTTCAATTGAGGGAAACGACGGCTTAGTCTTCGCTGTAGAGAGTGGCTATTCGCAATAATCAGATCTGCTCTAGCCAAGGCACTGGCAGTCTTAACTGTGTCCGGTGTGAATGTAAGAGAATGCAGAAATAGAAATACAGGAAGATGAGGGAGCCGTTTCTTTACAGCAGACATAAGATGGGGACGATTATCGATCTGAACGATATCAAATGACTCATTCTGAATGTAGTCTAACACCGAAGTACGATAATGAACGGGAGTACTTGCGGGTAATCGAATGATTCTTACCTGCTCCAATATGGAAGCATCGGGCAGTCCCGGCGCTCTGCGGCTCACAATGGTAACCCTATGTTTCTCAGCCAGCCTTCTGGCAATGGCCCAAATGCAGATTTCTACTGACCCGTCTCCTGGAACCGGGAGACGTTCCGGCGCAATAATACAAATATGCATGGTTCATGCCTCCTCTGATCCGCTAATGGTTATCCTCTTCCCACCATATGCAGCTTGAGTATCTGGAGATACATCTGAGAGCGGAGAGGGCGTTCAACCCATTCCATTCATATAGTCGGAGCATAAAATACTAAGGTTAAGCAAGGCTGTGATCATTATTTGAGTGACAGGGGAGAGGGCAATTGGGAACGAAGTTAAAGTCTGCGTTGACCAGCAAATGGATTAAAACCAAGGTGCTCATGCAAAGTTCCGAGATTTCACCGCTCATTCCAGAAACAGTGAAGTTTAGTAAAGCAAACTTAAGAACGATGCTCTTGAAATATGGGATGATTTACGTTAAGCCGGAACATGGCACCTATGGTAACGGTGTAATGAAGGTTGAACAGAGTAAGGATTCTTCCCATGGAACGGAATACAAATACCAAAGTGGAACAAAGATAAAAACCTTTGGAGCCTATGACACCTTTTATTCATCCCTTAAGAAAGCGACACGCGGACGTAGTTACTTGATTCAGAGAGGGATTGTTTTGCTAAAGCACGGAAAGCATCGTTTTGATATCCGTGTGATGGTCCAGCTCAGTCCGCGTGGCAAATGGGAAACTACCGGATGGATTGGCCGAGTAGCTGAGAAGGGCAAGATTGTTACCAATTATCATAACGGTGGTACGCTAATGTCTATGGAGAAGCTGCTGTCGCCTTATTTGAACGATGCTCAGCAAACTCAGATGCTTAAGATATTGCGAAAGCTAGGTGAGGATACCGGACGTTTCTACCATAAGAAATATCCTGGCTTTAAACAGATTGGTGTAGATGTAGGATTAGATAGCCACATGACGCCTTGGATTATTGAAGTGAATACAAGTCCAGATCCATATATTTTTAAACATCTTTCTAATAAAAGCATGTACCGCAAAGTGATGGCTTACCGCAGAGCAAATGAGAAAAAGAAGTCCGTTAACTGATTTGCTTCTTCGTATTCGCAATAACAAGGGAAATCTTTTGTTCGAGCTCAATTATTTTTTGCTTATGGGTTGCAATCTGACGATAACCGGAGACCAGTGCAGCTAAGGACTGGGTAGTTAGGGTAAGGTTTTGTTTGCGAATCGCTGCTTTAAAGTCAGTCCAATCTGCTGAAATACGTTTGTTTAAAGAGGTGATCACGCTCTTGTTAGATTTGATCGTGATTTGAGGACTTTCAATGCCAGACAAGGTTTTGCGAGTCTCGGCTATCTTTTGGGAACGTTTCTTTTTCGCGGCGTTCAGCTGATTCTGCTTGTCACTGATCTCTTGGCGTGCCAACTGAACCAAGATCTTCATAGCATCACCTTGGGCACGCAGTACAGTATTCAAGGTCTTGTCCTTAAGAGACTTGGCGATACTAATTCGCTTGTTAAGTGCACTATACTGGTCGAATAAGGGCTGATAGCGCTGCTTGCTGCTCTTAACGGAGGCTTCCAATCGGGTCACTGCTTCAAGATCAATCCCTTTAATTTGTTGACGTACCACAACCAGCGATTGCTCATTATTGTAGTGAAGGATTCGGATTTGCTCCTCGCGCTGATCATACTGCAGCTTTAAGGTGGATAAATCATTGTAAAGAGAAGTCAGCTTAACTCTGGCAGGACCTTCTGCCGTTGCGGCCGTCAGATCAAAAGCCGCTTTAACAGAGGGGGTTAATTCTGTTGTAGATGCAGCAATAGCTTCGGATGATGTGCTTAGCAGTAGCAGGATCGTAAGCAGTAGTAAGGGCACTGACTTAAATATTTTCATTTATTCTCCTCCTATTGTCGCAACCTAATGGCAACAAAAAAAGCACCCGTAGCAAAGGCAAAAGCCTTTATTACGGGTGCTTCCAGCGTAATAGGTCACGAACGATATTATTAAAATATAAGAAAGTATAAGTTTCACGCTATACATTATTCTTATATTTCTCGCTTAAACGCTTATCGTCCTAACGAGGACGCCGAAGGCGTTTGTACTTGTGTTTAATAATAGTTTGCCCCAAGCCATCCAGTCAATATTTAAAATTAAGCTATTCCCTATTCAAAATGATACGCAGGACATTTCTATACTCACTTCTCTTATCGTATACTGAACTTAGGATGGAATAAAGGATGCAACGTTCGCAACAAAGGAGGTCTGGCGTAGATGGATAACGCGGTGGAATATAGCACAATGTTGGAACATGCATTTATGAGGTCCCCAGAGGGAATAGCCGCACTGTCTTTATACGATGGTAAGGGCAAGTGGCTGAAGGTCAATCCGGCTTTTTGCAATTTACTTGGCTTAACGGAAGCTGAGTTTCTTGCTGGGGCTATTTTTGCAGAAATGGAAAATAGACAGACGTCTTCGAAAGAGCTTTCCTATAGATTGGTGATGGACGAGCTTCAGAATTCTCCAGCAGGGAGCTGGAAGAAGGAAGAATGCTTTCGCAAAGGGGATCACCTGGTATGGCTTTCCCTGACATTCTCAGGATTTGGAACAGTAGGACAAGCCCCTTCGTGTATTATTGTGTACGCCGAAGATATTACAGAACGAATGATTGCAGATCAACAAATGGCAGTTCAACGAGATCTAGAGGAACAGATCTATCAAAGTGAACGTAATTATAGATTGATGTCCGAGAATTCGCTGGATTTAATCTCGCGTCATGCAGTTGAAGAGCGTAAACAGTTTGAATTCAAGCTTCAGGAGAATGAACAGCGCTATAAATCTTTATTTGAATATAATCCCTCTGCTGTGTACTCAATGAATTTGCAAGGAGATTATTTAACGGCCAATGCGAATCTGGAGAAGCTGACCGGGTATTCGCTGGAAGAACTGATCGGAATGTACTTTGGTCCCGTTGTGCATGAGAAGGATATGGAGAAGACACTGTATCATTTTAACTTAGCCGCTAAGGGATATCCCCAAAGCTATGAACTGACGCTTATTCATAAAGACGGTCATTTTGTAGAGATCAATACCACTAATATTCCGATCATTGTAGACGATCAAGTGGTTGGTGTATATGGTATTTCCCGTGACATTACGGAACGTATAAGATATACAGAACAAATTGAGAAGCTAAGCAATGAGTACACCCTGATATTAAATGCAGTCTCGGAGGGTATTTTTGGGCTCGATATGGAGGAGAAGGTGACTTTCATTAACCCTGCAGGTTTGCATATGCTCGGCTATGAACATGATGAGATCATGGGCCATTCTTATCTGGATCATATGCAGCAGACAGCACTTGATGGGATCCACTACAGGCCCGAGGAGTCCCCGCTTATCAAGGCTATTAGGTCAGGGGGATCTTATCAGAGTAAGGATGCAGTCTTATGGCGTAAAGATGGCACGAGCTTTCTTGCAGAGTACCAGGTAACGCCTCTTTTTGATAAAGGTGAACCTAAGGGTGTTGTAGTCGTGTTCAGAGATATTACGGATGAGAAGGAGATCATTCGTGCCAAGGAATCTGCGGAGAAAGCGGACCAAGCTAAATCAGAGTTTCTAGCCATTATGAGCCATGAAATTCGCACGCCTATGAATGGCATTGTGGGGATGACTGATCTGCTTGCAGAGACGGAACTAGATGAAGAACAACGTGAGTACACCAATATTATTAAGGAGAGTAGTAGCTCTCTTCTATATATTTTGAATGAAATTCTTGATTACAGTAAAATTGAAGCCGGAAAAATGATGATCGTACATGAGCCCGTGTATCTTCAAGAGGTACTGGACAGTGTAACGGATCTGTTTATGGCTAAGGCTTTGGAAAAAAATCTTGAGCTGTCTTACAGCATGGCACAAGGGGTTCCTACGTGCATTATGGGAGATGCAGGCCGATTACGTCAGGTATTGGTTAATCTGGTCAGCAATGCGATAAAATTTACTGACCGAGGCAATGTCTGTATTTATGTGGAGCAGAAATTGTCCGTGGTTTCAAAGAAATCGACTTTGAAGTTTAATGTCAGAGACACGGGGATAGGTATTCCTTTAGAAAAGCAGCATCAGTTGTTTCAATCATTTTACCAGCTGCACTCCTCGTTTAACCGTAAGTATGCCGGGACGGGGTTAGGCCTAGCCATTTGCAAGAAGCTTGTGGAGCTGATGGGCGGTGCCATTGCGGTGGAGAGTAGTGAAGGAAACGGCTCTAATTTCTATTTCACGCTACAGATTAATCCTGAAAGCAAATATGAGGGCGATGAGGTAGATATTACTCTGGCAGAGCAGAAGCCCGCACAGGAAATGGAATCACAATCTAATTCAGAGGGATCTATGGATGTTGGTGGAAATGTGATTTTACTTCCGGAAGGCTCTGCCCTTTCCGCTTCTAAGCCAAACTCTTCAAAGGGAGAAACATCCTGATGAAGCATAGAAACTCCAGTCTCAGTAACAAACTATCAGTAGATCCATACACACAGTGGGAGGCTGGGGTTTCATCCCCGTCTTCTGCATGTGGACCAGCGACCCTGGCAGCTTTAACGGAGTATTGGAATACCCGGCTAGGAATGGGCTTTATTCGTGGCAAAGGTCATTTTCACTCTAAAGCAGCTCATATTAATTACATATACAGTCATCACGGAGGTACCCCTTTAGGCATGAGTGTACGTCGGTTTGTAAAGGGAATCACAGCTTATATCCACTCCTCAATCTCGCCAAAAGGGGGACATAAGCTATCTATCTCTACTTTTAACGATTTCGATGTGTATAAAGTGGAGATTGATGCAGGTCGGCCAGTAGCTGTTAAATTTGATAAATGGTTTAATTTTCGGTGGAGAGGGAATTTTGCTTACGATTACCACTGGGTATTAGGAATAGGGTATGAAGTACCTGATAACGGGGATTGTCCAATCCTCATCGTTCAGGATAATGGTGTGAGGTATAGGGATGGAAGGATTGCTCTCTGTAAAGAACGCCGCATCCCATATTATGCAAATAAAGACATCATCACAATGGTGGGAATGAATATCTTAGAAACGCCAAGTTAGTCGTGATTTAGCTATGTAATTACCCTGGAAAAATGATCTGGTTATTTTGAGTCCAAACGTTTGCACAAATTTGAGGATCATACTATAATCCAGTTAATAACTGGAAAAGGGGATAGGTGCTTTGTCCGTACAAAAGGAAATGAAGGAACCGATTTTTTATGGTGATCCTGCGACTACTAGAGGGATTTCCGTATTTGCTCAGGAGTTTGATCAGTTGTTTAGTTATGACGGGGATGATCTCGGACTTACATATTCATCGGCCTCTTCATCATTTTGCTTGTGGGCTCCTACGGCTCAGGAGGCAGAGCTAGTAATTTATGATTCATGGCAGGGAGCTGCGGAGTCCGAATATGCTATGATCCGCGATATTCGGGGAACGTGGAGAGCTACGGTTGACGGTGATTTAGATGGCAAGTTCTATACCTACCGAGTTCGTCTAGGTGAACAGTGGAATGAAGCAGCTGATCCTTACGCACGGGCTGTTGGCGTGAATGGGGACAGAGGCGCTATTCTAGATTTGCGCAAGACGGACCCTGAGCGGTGGACAGAAGATAAGCCATCGTTTGAGGATCCTGTAGACGCCATTATTTATGAGCTTCATTTGCGTGACTTATCCATTCATCCAGCAAGCGGAATGGCTCATAAGGGTCAATATCTCGCTTTGGCGGAAGAAGGAACCCGCGGACCAGAGGGCATTCTCACCGGACTCGATCATATCGCAGATCTCGGTGTAACCCACGTGCAGCTATTGCCTATTTATGATTATTCTACAGAGAGTGTAGATGAGACGAAGCTGGATGAGCCGCATTTTAACTGGGGTTATGATCCGAAGAACTACAATGCTCCTGAAGGCTCCTATGCTACGGATCCTTATGTGCCCGGACTACGTATTCAAGAACTAAAAACAATGATTCAAGCGCTTCATGATCGTGGACTCCGCGTCATTATGGATGTAGTTTACAACCATGTGTACGACGGATACCGCGTGAATTTCACTAAACTGGTTCCTGGCTATTATTTGCGTTATAAACAAGATGGAAGCCTGTCGAATGGCTCAGGCTGCGGAAATGACGTGGCTACAGAACGTATGATGATGTCCCGCTTCATTGTGGACTCCGTGGTCTATTGGGCTAAAGAATACCATATCGACGGCTTCCGCTTCGATTTGATGGGCTTGATGGATGTCGATACAATGCGGGAAACCCGGCGGCGTCTGGATGGAATAGATCCGTCCATCATGACGATCGGTGAAGGCTGGATGATGGGGACTGAGCTACCGGTGGAACGGCTCGCTCATCAGAAGAATGCTTCCCTTATGCCGGGAATCGGACATTTTAATGATGATTTCAGGGATGCTATTAAAGGAAATATCTTTTTGTATGATCAGCCGGGCTTCATCAGTGGAATGATGGGTCTGGAGCCTGCGATCAAAGCAGGGGTTGCGGGAGGAATTGACTTCAGCCCAGGAATTAAGCAATTTGCCGTGGAGCCTCAGCAAAACGTTAATTATGTAGAGTGTCATGATAATCATACCTTATGGGATAAGATCGTATTGTCCACCGAGGGTGAGACGGTTACGCAGCGCCGTTCCATGCATAGACTGGCTTCTGCGATAGTGTTCATGAGTCAGGGGATTCCTTTTATCCATGCAGGGCAGGAGTTTATGCGTACGAAGGACGGGGTGGAGAACAGCTATAAATCTTCGGTCGAAATCAATCGTATGGACTGGGAATTGTGCGCCGCGCATCAGGAAGATGTGACGTATATGAAACAGTTAATCGCACTGCGTAAAGCTCACCCGGCCTTCCGTATGCGAACAGCAGCTGACATTCGGAACCATTTGGTTTTTGAAAAAGCACCGGCAAGTGCAGTAGCTTACACGCTACGTGGTCATGCTGGAGAAGATGCAGCGAAGCATATTTATGTTCTTTTTAATGCGAATGCTGAACACACTACTGTGGTTCTGCCGCAGCTTGGAGCATGGAAGACCATCTTCGGGGCTGATCTTACGCAGGAGCTGACTGGAAATAAGCTAACTGTAAATGGGATTGGGACAGTAGTCCTGACGGCGCAATAGATAGTCTTTTACAAGATCATTATTGAAAAGCATGCGGAGTAACGTACTTTAATCAGGTACAGTACACTGTGTGCTTTTTTTTGTTTTTTCATTTTCTTAATTTGATTGTTTCATTTTACATAAAAAGGTGACATTACTCATTTTCGATGATGATATTGGATGTTAATATGAAGGCATTTACTTTGGTGCTTTAGAGTGGCATAGGCTTGGCAGCAGACAAACATAGAAAGTACCTTTCTTTTTTAGCGGTTCAGAAAGTATATATTTGTGGGGGATTTAGAGAGGATGAGAGAGATGGGGAAAGCAACCGGATTTTTGGAATTTGAACGGCAGACGCCTTCGGAGTGTGAGACGCTGGAGCGGATTAAGAATTGGGATGAATTCTCGATCCCTATGGATGAAGAGAAGCTGCGCGAGCAAGGCGCACGTTGTATGGACTGTGGTACGCCATTTTGTCATGTAGGACGTCTGTTATCTGGTATGGCTTCCGGCTGCCCTCTGCACAACTTGATTCCTGAATGGAATGATATGGTTTATCGTGGAAACTGGGAGGTTGCACTGCAACGTCTGCATAAGACCAATAACTTCCCTGAATTTACTGGACGTGTATGTCCGGCACCTTGTGAAGGTTCTTGTACAGTAGGGATGAACGGCAAGCCTGTAACGATAAAGTCGATTGAAAAGTCGATTGTAGATAGAGGTTTTGAAGAAGGTTGGATTGTTCCTGAGCCACCGCTTATTCGCACAGGTAAAAAGGTAGCTGTAGTGGGCTCGGGTCCAGCAGGTCTTGCCTGTGCAGCTCAGCTTAACAAGGCGGGGCATTCGGTGACCGTGTATGAACGGGCAGATCGGATTGGCGGTTTGTTGACGTATGGTATTCCGAACATGAAGCTGGATAAGAAAACGGTTCAGCGCCGGGTAGACCTGCTGAAGGCTGAAGGCATTACATTCGTAACTCGTACAGAGATTGGGAGAGATATCTCGGCGACACAACTCAAGGCGGAGCACGATGCTGTTGTCTTGTGTGGCGGGTCTACGCAGGCACGAGAGCTTCCTCTAGAGGGTCGTGAGCTGCGGGGCATTCATCAGGCGATGGAGTTTCTGACACTGAATACTAAGAGCTTACTGGATTCAGAGCTTGCTGATGGCGAATACTTGTCTGCGGCAGATAAGGATGTAGTTGTAATCGGTGGCGGGGATACTGGCACAGACTGTGTAGCTACGTCGATCCGCCACGGTTGCCGTAGTGTGATCCAGCTTGAGATAATGCCACAGGCTCCACTGACCCGTCAGCCTAGCAATCCGTGGCCGGAATGGCCAAAGGTTCTTAAGGTGGACTATGGCCAAAAAGAAGCGGCTTCACTGTATAAGGAAGATCCACGTCGTTATCTCGTTTCGACGAAACGTTTTGTTGGTGATGATGGTGGATATGTGCAGGAGCTGCATACTGTGCGCATTGAGTGGACTCGCAATGAACAGGGACGGATAGTTCCGGTTGAAGTACCAGGCAGTGAAGAAGTTCTAACGGCACAGCTGGTACTACTCGCATTAGGATTCACAGGGCCCGAAGAGATTGTGCTAGGTGAGCTTGGGGTGGCACGTGATGAGCGCGGAAATGCCAAGGCGGAGTTCGGAGCACAAGCGACCAATGTAGAAGGAATATTCACAGCAGGTGATATGCGCCGCGGACAAAGCCTTGTAGTTTGGGCCATTGATGAGGGGCGTCAGACAGCCCGCGAAGTGGACCGATTCTTGATGGGATCATCGAATTTACCGTAAGAATAAAAGGGCATATAGGGCAGGGCGTTCCTTTTGGAGGAACGTCCGCTTTTGCGTTGTTTGCCTGTTCAAGGTTAAAATTGAAACCTAAGCACAAGATCTATTTAAGTCGAAAAGGAGAATACATGATGAAGCTAATGTTTATTTCCGATATTCACGGTTCTTTATTCTGGTTAGAACGGGCTTTGGAAAAGGTAGAGGAAGAACAGCCAGACAGTCTTGTAATCGTAGGAGACTTTTTATATCACGGTCCCAGAAATCCACTGCCGAAGGGTTATGACCCGCAGGGAGTTGCTAATAAACTGAATGAATATAACAAAAAGAAGCCTATTACGGCAGTACGTGGTAACTGCGATGCTGAGGTAGACCAGATGTTGCTGCAGTTCCCGATGATGGGCGATTATGTGATGCTCCTGCATGAAGGCAGACGAATCTATGTTACACACGGTCATGGCTTTAGTATTGAGAATTTACCGGCACTATCTGAGAAGGATATCTTTATTCAGGGGCATACCCATCTTCCGGTTGCGGATGTAAAAGAGGGCGTATACGTGCTGAATCCTGGTTCGATATCGCTGCCTAAAGAGAATAACCCGAATTCATATGGTATCCTTGAGGGTGGAGAATTCATCGTTAAGAATTTTGAGGGCGATGTGGTAAAAAGGATTACACTATAAGCTCAGTCAGATCCCATATGACCCGAATTCCTTCCAACATTATTAGTGTTCCAGGGAATTGAGCACTAGAACATATTATTGTATGATGAGGTAGGAGTCTTAGGACAGGGCTGGCTCCAAATATAATAGTAAAGGTAGTTAACACATGAATCCTAAAGATTTGAACTATACAATGCCACCGGAATGGGGCAAGCATGAACGTACTTTTATCTCCTGGCCGGTGCAGGAATCTATGTGTTTCCCGGACAACCACGAGTCGGTATGCCAAGGTTATGCTGACATTATTACAGCTATTGCCGAGTTTGAACCGATTACGGTCATCGTTAACCCGGAGGACGTGGAAAAGGTAGAACGTCTGGTCAGCGGACCGAATGTAACGCTACTGCCTATAAAGCATAGCGATGCTTGGCTGCGTGATAACGGGCCTACCTTTGTTGTTAATAAAGACGGCGTTCTAGCAGGCGTGAACTGGAAGTTTAATGCCTGGGGCGGTAAATATTCACCTTGGGATCTGGATGATGAGGTAGCTCCACAGATTCTCGAACACTCACAAGTGACACGTTTTGATGCGCCGCTTGTGATGGAAGGCGGCTCGATCCATACGGATGGAGAAGGCACCTTGATTACTACAGAAGAATGTCTGCTCAATACGAACCGCAACCCGGATTTGAAGCGCGAGAATATTGAAGAGTACGTGCGCAATTATACAGGTACAGAAACTATTATCTGGCTTAAGCGTGGTCTAAGCGGTGATGAAACCGATGGTCATGTGGATAATATCGCTTGCTTCGCTGCTCCAGGTAAAGTCATTATTCAGGTCTGTGAGGATCCGCAGGATGAGAACTTTGAGATTACACAGGAGAATCTTCGTATTTTGGAGAATGCCATAGATGCCAAAGGGCGTAAGCTGGAAATCATCAAGATTCAGCAGCCACCACGGGTGGATCAAGACGGCAGCCGTCTGACGCTCAGTTATTTGAACTTCTATTTCGTAAATGGTGGGATTATATTGCCTGTGTTTGGCGGTACAGCGGTGGAAACAGATAAGCTTGCTGAGGAAGTACTGGCTGGTTTGTTCCCGGAACGTAAGATTCGTACAGTTAATGGTATGGCGGTTATCACCGAAGGCGGGAATGTTCACTGCACTACGCAGCAAATGCCTGCTCAGCAATAATTGAAGGAAACTAAACGTCCTGAGGGACATTTATATATAAGGAGGACAGATTCTTGAGAAATGTAAAAGTAGCTGCGACGCAAATGAGCTGTTCCAGCAATATTGATGAGAATATCAGCAAAGCCGAAACCTTGGTCAGAGAAGCGGCGGCACAGGGAGCACAAATTATTTTGCTGCAGGAGCTGTTCGAGACACCGTATTTCTGCCAGAAAGAGAAAGCTGATTATTACGCATATGCAACAGAGCTTGAGCATAACAAAGCGATTAATCATTTCACAGCAATAGCCAAGGAACTGCAAGTGGTGCTGCCAATCAGTTTTTATGAGAAAAAGAACTACGCACGTTACAATTCACTAGCTGTAATCGACGCCGATGGAACGATATTGGGGAAATACCGCAAGAGCCATATTCCAGATGGCCCAGGGTATGAAGAGAAATTCTACTTCAATCCGGGAGATACTGGCTTTAAAGTATGGAACACTCGCTATGCCAAGATTGGTGTAGGGATTTGCTGGGATCAGTGGTACCCGGAAGCGGCTAGAGTGATGAGCCTGATGGGAGCAGAAATTCTGTTCTATCCAACCGCTATCGGATCAGAACCACAGGATGGATCGATCGATTCTAAGGATCATTGGCAGACTTGTATGCTTGGGCATGCAGCGGCTAACCTTATTCCAGTCATTGCCTCCAACCGTATCGGTGAAGAAATTGATGAAGATTCTAGCATTAATTTCTACGGCTCTTCGTTCATTGCGGGACCGCAAGGCAATAAAATTGTTGAAGCAGGCCGAGACGAGCAAACTGTAATAGTGAGTGAATTTGATCTGGATGCTTTGGAAGTCGGACGGATCGAGTGGGGCGTCTTCCGTGATCGCCGGCCGGATCTGTACAAAATGATTGGTTCTTATGATGGGGACATCATTCTTTAATAGAATTTACAGGTGAATGTGCTAAAGGCATTGCTAGAGAGGAAAGAATCTCTGGCAATGCCTTTTTTTTTGGTGTTTCAACTTTCTGTGAAAAGAGCTGTAAAAGTCTGGAAAAGTAGAATATTGCTATTTTATCAGGTATATTAGAAGAGTAAACCGTGATTCAGGGATCTACTATGAAAATTCTGTCGGATACGTGGAGAGGAGGCTCTGGGATATCTTTTGTTATCATAATCTTACGGTGATAGAAGGAGAATACGATGAGCACATTTAAAAGCTGGTTGAACACAACCAAAAACGGACTAACAGATCAAGTGAAGAAATTCAAAAATAAAGATTTCATGAATGCGGTAGTTGCGGGTTGCGCCTTAGTTGCTGCTGCCGACGGTAAGATAGAAGAAGCTGAAAAGAACAAAATGGCCGGCTATATGAATATGAGCAATGAGCTAAAGGTGTTTGACATGAGAGACGTCATTACCCAGTTCAACTTTTATGTAAGTAACTTTGAGTTCTCACCAGAAATCGGTAAGCAGGAAGCACTGAAAGCCATCGGTAAGTTTACCGGTAAACCAGATGTGGGACGTGTAATTGTGGGTGTGTGCTCAGCTATTGGATCAGCTGATGGTGATTTTGATGACAATGAAAAAGCAGTTGTGCGGCATATTTGCGGTGTCTTGGGATTAAACCCTAGTGAATTCAGTTTATAAATGATGTAATACCCTATACATGAGTTCGGATGAAACGTATTTAGTTCTTTAGCGTATCACTCATATAACATCCAAAAGCTAGACTACTAGATGGTGATTCTTTTTAGAGAATGGAGGTACGTAAAGTTGGCTGGAATTAATCTGGTAAAAGGTCAGAAGATTGATCTCACAAAAGGTAATGCAGGCTTATCTAACGTAATTGTAGGTTTAGGCTGGGATCCGGCTGCGCCGGCTCGAGGATTCTTCGGTGTGAAGAAACAGGCCAACGTGGACTGTGATGCCTCAGCATTGATGCTTAATGAGAATGGTAAGTTAGTTAAGAAGGGGAACCTGATTTGCTTCCATAATAAGCAAAGTCCTTGTAACTCTGTCATTCACTCTGGAGACAATCTCACGGGTGATGGAGACGGAGACGATGAACAAATCATGGTCAACCTGAATGCTATTCCTTCTGATGTGCACAAGGTTCTTGTAGTGGTGAATATTTATGATGCCACAAATCGTAAACAGGATTTTGGTCTGATCAAATCAGCGTATATCCGTGTTATGAATGCTGTAGGCAATAATGAACTAATCCGCTTTAACCTATCTGATAATTACAATGGCTACACGGCACTGGTTTGTGGGGAGCTGTACCGACAAGGTGGAGAATGGAAATTCGCCGCAATTGGTGAAGGTAGTCACGCAGCACATATCAATCAACTGGCAGAACGCTACGTATAATCCAAATAAAAGAAAAGAGGAATGTTATCATGGCAATTAATCTATCTAAAGGTCAAAAGATCGATTTAACCAAAACAAATCCGGGTCTATCCAAAATCACAGTAGGTCTTGGTTGGGACACTAATAAATATGATGGCGGTAAAGATTTCGATTTGGACGTTTCTGTATTCTTGACTAACGCGAACAGCAAAGTTGAAAAAGAAACGAACTTCATTTACTTCAATAATAAACAGAATGAGAATGGTTCAGTTGTTCATACAGGTGATAACCGTACGGGTGACGGCGATGGTGATGATGAGCAGGTTCAAGTGGATCTTCTGAGTATCCCAGCAGATGTGGAAAAGGTAGCTTTTACCATTACGATTTATGAAGCTGACGCAAGAAGCCAAAACTTCGGACAAGTTTCCCGTTCTTATGTACGTATTGTAAATGATTTAAACAATGAGGAGCTCATTCGTTTCGATTTGGGTGAAGACTTCTCTATTGAAACTGGTGTTGTTGTTGGTGAGCTATACCGTCATGGTGCAGAGTGGAAGTTCAATGCCATCGGTAGCGGCTACAAAGACGGCTTGAGCGGTTTGACTCGCGATTACGGCCTGCAATAAGCCTTGTAGTATAGAGCTTAGAGTTATACAGTGAACTGAATCTACTCAATGAAAGAAGGTTATGTCCGTGACGATCAGTCTCTCCAAAGGACAGCGAATTGATCTTACCAAGACTAATCCAGGTCTGACAAAGGTAGTAGTTGGATTGGGCTGGGACACTAATAAATATAGTGGAGGTCAAGAATTTGACCTCGATGCTTCAGCGTTTCTGCTTCATGAAGACGGCAAGGCTAAAGGTACTGATGATTTTGTATTCTATAACAATCCAAATGGTGGTGCGAGTTCTGTAATCTACACTGGAGATAACCGTACAGGTGAAGGTGACGGAGATGACGAGCAAATCATCGTTGATTTCACCAAAATCCCTGCCCATATTCAGCGTATTGGGATAACAGTAACCATTTATGATTACGAATCTCGTGCACAGAACTTTGGACAAGTCTCCAATGCTTTTGTACGAGTTGTGGATGCGTCGTCGGATCGGGAAGTACTTCGTTTCGACCTGGGTGAAGAATTCTCAACAGAGACAGCCGTTGTATTCTGTGAATTCTACCGCAATGGTGCGGATTGGAAGTTCCAGGCTATTGGTAGTGGTTTTGGCGGCGGTCTTAGCGCATTGTGTAGAAATTATGGGCTGGACGCGCAATAGCATCTTCCGGGCGGGGTCATTACCGATCCTGCCCTTTTTTTAATTCTTTATGGATTCCCTCACAAAGGACATGGAAGGGATCTCGAAGGATAAACTCCACTATGTGGGGTTATTTAAAAATATAAGCAAGTTAAGGTTCATACGATACTATATATCTTATATTTCTCGCATAAACGCTTGTCGTCCTTATAAGGACATCGAAGGCATTTATGCTTGCTCCATTTATAAAGGTGGTGTAAGAATGGGTATTACAGTTGTTAAAGGACAAAAGGTCGATTTAACTAAAGGCAATCCTGGACTTGATTCTCTTATCGTAGAGATTGGCTGGCAATCGCCATCCTCACTTGAGATTGATACTTCTGCTTTTCTGCTTGGAGCGCAAGGTAAAGTAAGCAAAGATGAGGATTTGATATTTTATAATAATCCGTCTACACCTTATATCAGATATAAGGAAATGCCTACATCAGACAGCCTCAAGCAATTTGACGTGGAACTAAACAAAATTCCTTCTGATGTGATGAAACTCGCGTTTACACTTACCATTTATGATGGCGAGAAGCGAGGTCAAAGTTTTAGGCAGGTAAATCAGGCCTATTTTCGGATTCTGAATCAAGTAACAGGTGCGGAGCTTCTCCGATGTGATCTTGAAAATCATTTCTCCGTGGAAACGGCTGTTGTGGTAGGAGAATTATATAGATATAACGGTGAATGGAAATTCAGCGCCATTGCCGCGGGTTTTGCTGGTGGTCTACAGGAACTGTGTAAGAACTTTGGGTTAGAAACGAACGATGAACCAGCACCGGCACCAATACCAGTGCCTAAGCCTGCTACTCCACCGCAGCCAGAGCTTAAACGTCAATCAGCGCCTGCAGCGGAGCCTAAGATTCAGATTCCACCTCCTCCTGCAGCTGCGCCTTCAGCTGTAACACCCCCTCCGGTCAATCTCAACCTGAAGAAGATCGAACTGAAGAAAAAAGGTGATTCGATCAACCTGAAGAAATCAGCTGGTGGTTTGGGTGAATTGCTAATTAACCTCAACTGGAATCAGAAGCAGGGTGGAGGGCTATTTAATCGTAAAAATGGTGTGGATTTAGATCTTGCTTGTCTATATGAGTTGAAGAATGGCAGTAAGGGAGTAGTTCAGGCGCTGGGCAATGCTTTTGGCTCATTGAACCAACCTCCTTATGTCATGCTTGATGGAGATGACCGGACAGGCTCTGTAACAACCGGTGAGAATCTGCGGATTAACGGCAGCAAAATTGCTGATATTGAACGGATTCTAATTTTTTCTTTTATTTATAAAGGTGTTACCAATTGGTCAGAAGCTGACGGTGTTGTCACGATTACCCAGAGTGGCGGCCCCGATATTATTGTCAATTTGGACGAGCATAACAACCGCAAAGGCATGTGTGCTATCGCGTTATTTCGGAATGTGAATAACGAGACATTCAGTGTTGAACGGCTGGTCCAATATTACAGTGGTCATCGGGAGATTGATGAGGCATATGGCTGGGGACTGCGCTGGGTTGCTGGCAGTAAATAGACGATTTTTTCGGAGGCGCAAGTGTAATGGATTGGTTCGCTGATTTTTTTAGGAATATTAGTGAGAACTACGGTCATTTTTTCTCATGGAGCGATGTGGTAGGTACGCTCTCAGACCCGGTTAGCTGGGGCATTATTGGTAGTTTAGTTCTGCTAGAGGGACTGCTCTCTGCAGATAATGCGCTTGTTCTCGCCGTCATGGTTAAGCATTTACCTAAGGAACAACAGAAGAAGGCGCTCTTTTACGGTATTATAGGCGCTTATGTATTCAGGTTTTTGGCTATCGGTCTAGGGACATTTCTTATTAAGTTTATGTTGGTTAAGGTTCTTGGTGCAGCCTATCTCTTTTATATCGCCTATGGCGGGTTATTTAAGGGCGGTGGCGATGAGAAGATCGAGAATAAGGGGTTCTCTTTTTGGAAGACGGTTTTCCTTGTTGAATTAATGGATATTGCTTTCAGCATTGATAGTGTTATTGCTGCATTTGGTGTTAGTAACCAGGTTTGGGTGCTCTTTATGGGCGGAATCATAGGCGTTCTGATGATGCGGGGAGTAGCGCAATTATTCTTGAAGCTTATTGATAAAATTCCGGAACTTGAGCGTGCCGCCTTTGCGCTTATTGCCATTATTGCTGGTAAAATGCTCGCGGGCGCTTTTGGGTACGAAATGCCACATGTATTATTCTTTTCAATCATTATTCTTGTATTCGGTGGTACGATCCTTTACAGCGTACTGCGTAAGAAAAAAGAAGCCCATAGAAATGCTTGATTTCAAAGCTAGTTGAACACTGCTGCTTTCAGGTAATCGTATATGTTTATAGCGTAGGCCTTCACTTATATATGAGAGAACCGGATAGGGTATAGCTGGTTCTGCCACTCTCTATAGGAGAGGCCTGCGCTTGTTTTGCTTGGCTTCGCAAAACTATAAGGGGGAACCATCTTGAGATACTTCGATTACCTGACGAAAGAACAAGAAATAGCCTTATTTTATAATCCGCCGATTTCATTTAACCATAATACTACGAGTAAAGATTTGCTGGCTCATGCTGTTGGAGCTGCCCTTTATATGCCAGCAACTCGTGCTAGTGTTCCCGAAGACATTTTGAAGCTCAAAAGTGCAGGACTTGTAACCGTTATTATTGATCTGGAGGATGCGATCGGTGATAACGAGGTTGACCATGCAGAGGAGTCTCTCATTCAGCATCTTATTTTTCTCGCCGCATATGAGGAGAACGAGCCAAGCGGGAGTGATAGTCTTCCGCTCCTCTTCATCCGAGTTCGTAACCCGGAGCAGCTACGGCAGCTGATTTTTCGGTTAGGGTCTTTGGTTACGATGTTAACAGGGTTTGTTTTCCCTAAATTTTCGGTCGACAACGGAATCCAATATTTCGAGGCGATAGCCGATTACAATAGAACGCGCAGTTACTCAGACCCAGTGCTTTATGGCATGCCAATTCTGGAAAGTGCGCCTATTATTTACCGGGAGAGCCGGGTAGATAGTCTTTTATCTATTCGTAATTTGCTAGGCAATTACCGCGAATATGTGTTGAACGTTAGAATTGGAGCAACAGACTTCTCAAGTTTATTCGGACTGCGCCGTAGTCCTGATATTAGTATTTATGATCTTACCCCTATTCGAGACTGCATATCGGATATTATTAATATTTTTGGCAGAGTGGAAGAAGGGTATGTAATTTCCGGACCAGTCTGGGAATATTTTGCGAATAAAGGGCATCGGGTGCTCAGACCACAGCTACGGCAGACTCCATTTGAGGACACCTATGGTAAAAACGGCCGCGACATGCGAAATAGTTACATTTCTAGCAGCATGGATGGGCTTATTCGTGAAGTGATTTTAGATAAAGAAAATGGGATCTTGGGCAAGACAATTATACATCCCTCACACCTCAGACCTGTTCAGGCCATGTACACGGTAATGCACGAGGAATATGTTGATGCCTGCAGTATCGTAGAGAGTAACGATGGCAGCCTAGGCGTCTTCAAGAGTCAATATTCTAATAAAATGAACGAGATTAAGCCGCATTTGAACTGGGCAAAACGGATTTTACTACGATCACAAATATACGGGGTGTTACATGAACAACAGCATTTTGTCGGATTATTACCCGAAAACAAATTTACACACGTATAACATAGTCGAGAACCTGCAGGTTATGGTTACCGAAACATCTAATCCCTTTCATTTGCCTGTGGATACTTTATTCTCCATGGCAGCCCGGATTAATAAGAAACGCTCCTTTTTGTTCGTCAGCAAGGTACTTGGTAAACATATCCCTGTTAATCCGTACACCTCTCTGCTAAGTGGTGCTGCATTAGCGCTGCTGTTATATCAGGAGATGAACGGTAATTCTGCGGATAATGATAGGATGGAAGATTTATTAGATAAAGCTGTACACGGACTGATACATCCTGAGTCTTCCAAGGAAGCCTATGAGCATTTATTAGCTGCACGATTAATTCTTCCTAGGCCTGTTGTCTTTATTGGCTTTGCTGAGACTGCAACTGCACTGGGTCACAGTGTGTACAACATGTTTGCTGATGCAGCATCATATATTCATACTACCCGTGAACATATCATCGATTTGGAGTCCATTGTTAGCTTTGAAGAAGAGCATTCACATGCGGTTGACCATCTATGTTACGCCTTGAATATTAAGCTATTATCAGGGACTGAGCCGATTATTTTGGTGGATGATGAGATTACAACAGGGAATACAGCCATTAATACGATCCGTGATATTCAGTCTAAATTCCCTCGGGAGGAATACGTAGTCGTTTCTATTTTGGATTGGAGGAGCGGTAATAATCTTCATACCTATAGCGAATTAGAACAGGAACTGGGGATTCGGATTAAGTCCTTGTGTTTGCTTCAAGGCAGTATTGAAGTAAAAGGCACGCCTTTGCTAAATGCTGGGAATGATAAAGATTTGTTATCGTCTTCAGTGGAATCCGAAGTAGTGACCACTTATGTAGTGGACGGTTTAGAACGTCTGCAGGCAACATCCGTAGATTCATATGGTGACACCAACTCGTCTCCTTATGTGAAATACAGCGGACGTTTCGGACTGGAGTCGCTGAATAATGATGATCTTGATGTAGGGGTAACCCGGATAGCTGCTCATCTAAGAGAACTACGAGGGGGGGATTCTAAGACTCTAGTGATGGGTGTAGGTGAATTTATGTACCTTCCTATGCGGATAGCGGCTGAGATGGGGGAAGGCATTTCGTATCAGTCCTCTACTCGCAGTCCAATCCACCCTGAACGTCGACCAGATTACGGAGTGCATAGTGCTGCCGCATATCCTTCAGCTAGCGATCCGGAAATTACAAACTTTATTTATAATGTGGATTCTGATCAGTATGATGAAATATTTGTGCTGATTGAGCGTGATGTACCGCATGAACGAATGAAACCCATGCTTGATATACTGAAGACACTTGCTCGCCATAAAGTGCATCTTATTGTACTGACTCCTGAAGGAAGAAGTGGAGGGCCTCCAGTATGAAGGGAACAAGTAATCATAAAGTCATAGACAAAAAAATAGCAGAACCGGTTCCCTTAGGTAGCTATCCACCGTCAGATGTTACGTTTCTGCTTAAGGATCTTAGTGACGTTTCGCTGGAGCTGGCGACGGAGGAAAGGGAGGAGGCTATTCAATCGGGTGTCCATTATTCTGAGATGTTGCCCGTTGAATATCAGCCTACCGAGCAGTATGTCGACCTGTTTCATGAGACGCTGCAGCAATCAGCTAAGAAGGTTGCTTTAGCTGTTGCCATTGTTTCTGAAATGATTTTCTCGAGAAGAGGACGCAGTACAGTGCTTGTCTCTTTAGCTAGAGCTGGAACACCCGTTGGTATACTGATTAAGCGTTATATAACTGAGAGATACGAGGTAGACTTGCCGCATTATAGTATTTCTATTATTCGAGGAAAAGGTATAGATGAGAATGCGATACTCTACATTCTGCAGAAGCATGGACTTGATGCTGATTTGCAGTTTGTGGATGGGTGGACAGGAAAAGGGGCTATCCGTGGGGTGCTGATTGATTCTTGCAATACCTTCTATGAGAAGTATGGTATTCGCTTAAATGATGATCTTGCCGTATTGGCTGACCCTGGAAGCTGCGCAGGTATGTTTGGGACTAGAGAAGACTATCTCATTCCTAGCGCCTGCTTAAACTCTACCGTTTCAGGGCTGATGAGCCGAACGGTGTTACACGCTGATCTCATTGGTCCTGAGGAATTTCATGGTTCAAAGTTTTATAAGGAGTGGCTGAATGCGGACGAGTCCAATGTATTTATTGATACGATTTGCCCGTATTTTCCTTCCGTAGTAGAAGAAGCGAAGAATATTGCTGAACAGATGCTGGAGCATCCGCCAGAAATTACTTGGCAGGGTCTTCGTGATATTCAGTGTATTCAGGAGACTTTCGGAATAGATAACATTAATCTGATAAAGCCGGGAGTCGGCGAAACAACCCGCGTATTACTACGTAGAGTACCTTGGAAAATTCTTGTCGATACTATGGATAATCCGAATCTAAAGCATATTCTTCTCTTAGCGAAGGACCGGGGCGTTCCTGTTGAGATCTTTCCTGGGATGACGTACTCCTGCTGCGGAATAATTAAACCGCTGAAGGGGGAGACAGAATGATATATGCTAGTGATCTAGATCGTACTTTGATCTATTCTTTAGGTGCAATAGGTGTGCCGGAGAATACTCCAGGTCTAATTCCGGCAGAAATTATAGAGGGAAAGACGAGATCCTATATTTCGCAGCATGCATTAAATCAGCTGATGGATCTGAACACACGGATTATTTTCATCCCGGTTACTACGCGTACGATACAACAATATAAGCGTATTAATCTGTTTCAAGAAACAGTAATACCGGACTATGCGGTTACAAGCAATGGGGGGAATATCTTAATCGGTGGTGTTGTGGATAAGGAATGGAGAGAATCAATCGGTAGATTGGTAGCTCGTCACTCTGCTGGGGCTGAAGAGATTAGATCATATATCAAGGCGGTTGTACGTGAGGATTGGATCATTAGTGAGAATTATTGTGATGATCTATTCTATTCCTTCATGGTTTATCGGGATCAGTTACCTTTAGATGAAATCACTAATCTATCAGATCGGCTCTATAATCTTGGCTGGAGGGTTTCTTTACAAGGCCGCAAGTTGTACGCTGTGCCGGCTGCCGTGAACAAAAGCGACGCTATACTCCATTTGCGGCGCACCGTTCGTTCTGAACCTATGGTAGCCTCCGGGGACTCACTGCTAGATAAGAGTCTGCTTGAGAGTGCCGACTATGCTATTGCTCCTTGCCATGGTGAAATATTTGCAGAGCAACAGAGTGGTCTTGTAAAATCAAGATATCCATTTACGAAAGAATCAGGCGTATTTGCTGGAGATGAGATTTTGCAGTATGTAAATATGATCTATAATAATCTAACTGCATTGGGAGTGGGGCCACTATGAAAAAGGTAAATATTTATTTCAATCGTTGGTTTTCCGTGGCTTACCATTATATGAATCTCCTTCGCAATAACGAGGATGGTATACCGGTTCAAATCTTTGCAACACACCCGGATATCCGCCATATGTCGCTACAAGGTGCTGACTTTGCTGAAACCGAGCCGGCGCTGAAGGGAATAGAATATGTTCAGTTTTGCGTTGATTTCTGTCGGCGTAATGAGATCGATGTCTTTATTCCACGGTTGCATATGCTTGATATTGCTCTCCATGTGGCAATGTTTGATGCGATTGGTACTAAGGTTCTGGTCTGTAGAGATCTTGATCTGCTGGAGTCCATTATGGACAAAGGTAAATTTTACGAGAATGTTAGGGAGCAGGGCATCATGAGTATCCCGGATTATCATGTAGTTAGTACAGCGGAGCAGTTTAAAGACGCTTACACGGACCTTGTTGCCAAGGGACATCGTGTTTGCTTTAAACCTACTGAAACAGAAGGCGGGTTAGGCTTCCGAATTATCGACAATACCCGCGATCCGCTTCAAGAGCTTTTTGGGTATGTAACTCCATTGATTACGTTTGAGGATGCCTATCATATTCTTGCAAGCAAAGAGAACTTCCCTGATTTGATGGTGATGGAATTACTGGAGGGTTACGAGTATAGTATAGATTGTCTGGCAGATGAGAACGGTAAGCTATTAGTGGCTGTGCCACGTCGAAAAGTGGGCGGTCGTCTGCGATTGATGGAGCATATTCCTGAACTGGAGGAGATTGCAGCTAGAGTTGCAGAAGTTTACAAGATCCCCTTCAATTTCAATATTCAAATGAAATACAATGGAGATATTCCAAAGTTGTTGGAAATTAACCCACGAATGTCCGGTGGACTGCATATGTCATGTCTGTCAGGGATTAACTTTCCTTATTTAGCCGTCAAAAGCGCACTCGGTGGCGAGGTTCAGCCTATGAATTTTGAAGGTGATGTATTGGCTAGCCATCTGGAGCAACCGATGATTATGAAAATAAACGGCCAATCTGTCATTCCGGATGCCGTGAATTGAGCGTTCATAAAGTCGCTCACAAGAGGTGAGAACAATTCAGTTTAAATCGAAAGTGTTGCTTTACGCCGGTATCGGTTATGTTGTTGCTGTATTAACGAGCTCTTTTCTGCCCGAATTCATCTCTCTGCTGTTGCCTTTAGCGGGTGCGGGGATAGGTGCTCTGGTAACGAGAAGTCCAAGAACCAATCTCCCAGCGGAGGTGTTGCCAGCAGGCCCTGTGACGACACCTATTGGTAAGGCACCCGCTGAGAGTGCTCCTCAATTAAGCACCACGACAAATGATACCACATCAGGTAATCACAGCTATGACAGTAGAACTGAGAGCGCGGTGAAGATTGGACCGGAGTTCGCTCCGGTTGTGGAGTATCTTAGTATTCTGGAAGATATGATTATCTCAGAAGGGCAGAAGGATACGCTGGACAATGAAATTGTCGAGAAATCATTGGCGCTCTTCGCGAGGCTTCAACGTGTAATTCCACTGCTGCAGGAGCTGAATAACGGCGAGATTAATCATACGGTCCGCAGGTTGATTCTGAAGGATTTGAATGGTGTAATCAATCCGTTCTTACGGCTCGGCGGTGAAGCAAAGACGAAGAATCGGAGAATGCTGCTGAACGGTCTAAGAGATGTCGACTCCAAAATATCGGATATCGCGTCCACGATCGAACATAAAGACCTGATGGAACTTCAGACGAAGGCGGAACTGATTCATCAGCGGTACAGCAGTTCCGAACTATAGGAGGGAATCCCATGTCCACGCAGTTGATCCAATTAAAAAAAGAAGATGAACAAAAGGTAGTCGAGGAAGCGGCACAATTAATTGAGAAGGTATCCCAAACGGATACGGTTACACTGGATTCCTTGATGGATGATATCGGCAAGCTTGGGGTTAAGACGCAGGAAAAAGCAGGACAAACCTTGAAGCTGCTGGATCGCCCAGTGAATGACCTGATGTCTGGTAAGCGCGTTGAAGTGCCTAATATGATTATGAAGCTGCGGAATGAGTGTGAGAATCTGCAGCAAAGTAAGAATGTGAGCTTCTTTGGCAAGATTCTGCGCAAGAGTCCAATGAAGAACTATGTGTATAAATATCAGTCGGTTCGTACGAACATTGATGCCATAGTTACAGGGCTTCGCGATGGTAGAGATACCCTCGAAGAGAGCATTGTGAATATGCGTCAGCTGAAACGTACCTCTATGGAAGAGATCTATAACCTACAGACCAAAATTGCTTTCGGCACTAAGTTGAAAGAATTGTTCGAGGTAGAGATCGCGAAGCCTGAGAATGAGTACCGTAAAGCTTATCTGGAGCGCGGATTGCGTAAAGTGATGGTTCGAATTCAGTCGATGACAGAAATGATTCTGCTGTACAATCAAGCGATTGCTGCTACAGACATCATTAATGATAATAATGACAAGCTGATTGATTCCGTGAATAACGCAATTGATAAGACCTCTAATCTGATCACGGTGTCGGCAATGATTGCGATGTCTTTAGCGGATCAGGAGAACGTCATCAATGCTGTAGAAGCGACGAATAAGACGATTGAAGATCAATTTAAAGAAAATGCACGTCTGCTGCGTACCACTACAGAGAAAACAACCGAGTTGCTGTCTAAGCCTTCTATGTCTATGGAAGCTGTGAATCAAGCGATTGGTGATCTGCTTAGCGCACTAGATACTTCAGAACAGTCCAACCGTCGTATTATTGAGAGCTGCCAAGATTATACGTCTAAAATGACGGCAATCAATACTCAGTTGGGTAATCGTTTAGGACTAAATGAGGCGGACAAGCCTCAGGCACTGAAGCAAGGAGAGGCTGAGAGTCAACTGAGCAGTTTCTTGAACTAAATTGTTTCTGACAATAATAAAAATACAGAGAATAGATTGAGATGCCTGTTGAATTCATTCAACAGGCTTTTTTTAACGCCAATACTCAATCATAAAGTCCTATCTTCACACATAAGTTGTCACAAGACTACATGTGTAGAAAGTGGGGATAGGCATATGATCTTAGGGTGTTTGATACTCGTGCTTATCATCGTAGCCAGCAGCGAAAAAGCAGAAGCGATAGCCAAATTGAATGACGACAGTTAGCGGGAATTAACATCAATTCCTCTGAGAAATTCGGGGATTTTCAACCACAACTTGGTTCAAGTAATTTCCAGCGGGTTATTGGGTATAATAACTCAAGGCTGTACGATTAGCCCTTAACTAGCTGGAAATACCAAAATCCCTAAGGAGGTCACATGGAGAACGAGGCGCTGCTTCAGGTTGAACAATTGGCACTCAAGAAACAGAAAATTTTTCGGCAAAGTATAATGCGTTATATTGCCAGAGCCATGCTGGCCAGTATGTTTATCGGGTTTGGTGTAATTGTAGCCTTCAAGACAGGCAACTATTTCTATATGGAGCATTCACCGTTTGCGTATCCAATGGCTGCGATTACTTTCGGAGCAGCGATCATCCTAATCTCATACGGTGGAGGGGACTTATTTACCGGAGATACTTTCTATTACACGTACACGGCTTTGAGACGCAAAATGAAATGGTCCGAGGTTGTACGCATGTGGGTCATGAGTTATATAGGTAACATTCTTGGTGCTGCTGCATTTGCACTGTTGATTTTTTTAACAGGGCTGTTTTACAGTTCTGATGTAAATGGTTTTTTACTATATGTGGTTGAGCATAAAATGGAGGCTCCGGCAGGGCAGCTTTTTTTCCGCGCTATCCTCTGTAACTGGCTTGTTTGTATGGCTTTTTTCATCCCAATGAATATCAAAGGCGATGGGGCCAAAATGTTCGCAATGGTCTTATTCGTATTCTGTTTTTTCATCTCCGGTTATGAGCATAGTATTGCCAATATGTGTACTTTTGCAATTGCATTAGTCCTTGACCATCCCGGAACGGTTTCGTGGGGCGGTGTGGTGCATAATCTTGTGCCCGTTACAATCGGAAATCTAATTGGCGGCGGGGTTCTGATGGGGGTTATGTATTATTATGTGAACAAACCTTTTTTGGATGATCCGAAACATTAAGAAGAAATAATGTGAATCCGCAACTTCGCTCTTTAAAAGAGCGGAGTTTTTTGTGCTGTAAGATATTTCTTCATCTTTGGGATATTTTGATTTTTTAGGGTTGAAAAGGATTAGGGGGAAAGAAGTAGAATACATATTAGTATTGCAAAATTGAAGAATCATACAGAATGGGGTAAGGCTTTGGAAAAGACAACAGGGATACTGACGGATGAGACTATCATTAAGGCTTCCAATCAGCATTGCATTGATCAAGGAATAGATCCAGAGCAGCCTCCTATTTTTCCAAAATGTTATGCTGCAGATGAATTGGGGTCACAACTCCATGTATATAGTGAAGTGATTGAGGTTATTGATTTTTTTGTAAACAAGTTCCTTTCTTCAGTAAAAGGTAATCCGATCCTTGTTACGATATCGGATGATGCAGGTTATCTATTGGCGTTCAAAGGGGATCCGACGATTATTGATCTCGTAGGGCAGGTTGGCATCAAAGAAGGTGTGCAACTAAACAAAGAAGTGGGTACAAACTCAATTGCATTGTGTCTGGAACATCAGCGGCCTTTTCAGTTGAAGGGACAAGATCATTATCATCAAATTCTTCATCGTTTAGTGTGCTGTACGGCTCCTTTTTATAAAGAGGATGGGCTTGAAATATTGGGGACGATATCATTTATGGCGGATATTGATGTGGCGCATCCCCACTTATTGCCTTTGCTCTGTACCATGGCTGACTCTATCGAACGCGAGATTTTGCTGCGTAGGGGGAATGCTGAGCTTCAGCTTTTAAATCGAATCCTATTGGATACCAATTACTTGGGTGTTATTATAACGGATGAACTTGGAACGGTCGTCAATATAAATGAGAACTGCTTAACCATGCTTCATTTGGATGGTGAGCATCAAGCATCTGTTATCGGTGCCAGTGTCTTCGAAATTCGGAATGTGGGCTCTTATTTTCAACATGTCATTCTTCAGCAAGAGGCATGTGCTGGGCTGGAAGTGATTCAGGAGAGCAACGGTTTATTTGAGCATTATATGCTGGATGTGCTTCCGGTTTACGATTCGAATGCATGTTTAGCTCGTGTGATAGGGAGTCTTCGTAATATCACAGAGATGAAAAAAACGGAAGAAGTGTTGCGCAATACAGAGAAGCTAGTGGTCGCTGGACAACTAGCCATGAGTATCGCACATGAGATTCGTAATCCGCTAACTACAGTCAAAGGAATGCTTCAACTAGCCAATAAAGATTCGCAATTGCTACATTATGATCTTATAATGTCAGAAGTAGAAAGAATGAACCTCATTGTGAGCGAGTTCCTCATACTAGGTAAACCGCAGGCCGCGCATTATAGGGTAGAACAATGTAGCACGATTCTGCAGGAAGTGCTCAGCATTTTTGCGATTCAAGTGGAGATGAATAATATATCATTGAAAACACAATTCCATTGTGATGCGAATATCTTGTGTGACCGTAATCAGATTAAGCAGGTCTTCCTAAACATCCTAAGAAACTCAATGGAAGCCTTGCCCTTTGGCGGAAGCATTACAGTTGCCCTAGATGTGGAGAATGGATTCCAGACGATTACCTTCAAAGATAACGGAGAGGGTATGAACAAGGAAGTGCTGGATAAATTAGGGCAGCCTTTTCACACAACCAGAGGTGACGGTAATGGACTGGGAATCATGATTGTTAAAAAAATAGTGTCTGCACATAGAGGACGCGTGGCCATAGCAAGTGAAGAGGGCGTAGGTACAGCCGTTACGATTTATCTGCCAATAAAATAAAGGGCTTATCTTGGCTATTTCTTCGTCGTGCAAGCAGTAATTCATAATAAAAGACTCTTCCGCCTATGCAGGCTGGAAGAGTCTTTTATTTGGAGAAAGTCTACCACTTGGATCCGCCTGATGAATTTCGGCCGGACTTCCCTCCGCCGCCCCAAGAAGATCCGCCGGAGGATTTGCCACCGCTGCCGCCTCCACCCCAGGAGGAGCCTCCGGACGAGCGTCCTCCACCGAATCCACCTGATGAAGGTGGGCCAGAGGACATTCGTTTGCGAGCCTGTGCGCGACGTTGTTGTTCTCTCAGCATAGCTAATTGAGCTAGTCGCTCTTCTTCTTCCTTCTGACGAACGAGTCGGTTCGCTTCATTCACAAAGGAATTGATCTGTGAATCATAAGAACGGCCAAGGGATTCCAGTTCCTCAAGATTGTAAGGCCGGGATGCCAAACGATGTTCCAGTGCACTGTATTCCGGCAGTAAGGATAGCTCGAAGCGAATTCTAGAAGATAACCCTCTGCTATGCAGCATACGCTGGGTTGTTTCCACCCGGCTTTGCCCTTCGGAAAAGAGGCGAGTGACCTTATCCAGTCTTTCATGAAGTGCATTTAGACTTTCTGAGACACCATCGAACTGCTTTGCAGCTTCATCTTGGAGGGATAGCAACTGTTCTAGCGCATTGTGGGCCTTATCATATTCGCCGCGCTCATCACTGGTCCAATTCTCAATCTGCGCCACTTCACTAGCACCTTCCCGAAGGCGTGTGCTCCACGCTGTAAGGATGTTCTCCACAGTTGATACATGTTGTTCTTCAAAATACATACGTGCTTCGGTAATCCGGCTTTGCAGTCCGTCTCGCCGCTGTTTTAATTGGCTCCACTGGGTACGGAATATCTCTAAATCTCTGCGGTTATTCTGCCGAAGAAGTGCTTGTTGTTCTGTCATAGCAACAGCCTCATCCAGGAGAAGGTCAAGAGTAGCGCCTATCTTGCGCACCTCATCCATATCTCCAACATGCAGCGGCGCTTCAAGCGTTAGCGATTCTGCGCGGGCCTGCTCCAGACGATCAAATGGTTTTACCTTCATGTTGTGGAGTGAACTCTGCTCGATGATGTTTGTGATTTTGGCACGGGCTGCAGCTAAAACCGTAGGGAACTTATTTAGCTTATCATCGTAGAGATCGACATCCTTCAGGTCTTGTTCAATCTTTTCTTGGCGATCTTGTGCATCCTCGGTAATTTCTTGTGCGGCGATAGGGTCAAAAAGCTCCAATTGATCTGCCTTAGAGGTCTCCTCGGCAAGCTCCTTGAGCTCTTCTACAATTTCTTGAAGTGCATAGCCAGTTTCTTTAACCGCACCCTGCAGCTGCTCTTCAAGCTCTGGTGCATCCTCTTTCAGCTCTGTAATTCGCTGTTTAACATTGCGATCAGCTTCACTGATGACAGCAATGTTCTTCTCTTCTTCCTCGAGCGCTGCGCGGAAGGAGGCCTCTGTCTGCTGTAATTGTTCCACGGCTGCCTTAAGGGCAGTCAAACGATAAAAGGGTGGCTGTACACCTTGCCCATCACTTTGCAGTGAAGAGATTTCAACAAGCTTTGCAGAGAGCCGTTTTGAAATGCCTTCTACCAGTACCTCGGTTTTTCCCTGAACGATCCCTTGAAATGGCTTTAATGACTCCAATGCTCGATTTGCCTGTACTAGCAAATCGGATAATTGCTCTTGTTGTGCGTTTAGCTGTTTGCGTCGACGTAGACCTGTGACCACTATGAATAGCACAAGTAGTATTAGTACGATTCCGATTAGAATGGCGACAATCGTAAACATGGAGCTATTGGAGCGGCTTCCGGTACTGACCGAGGTCCCTGGTTTACCGGAGGTTCCGTTCCCTGAACCGCTATTCGTACTGCCAACTGCACTACCACTTCCTGCATTTCCTCCAGTATTTCCGATACTCTCCCCGATGGAATGGACCGCTTTAATTAGAGCCTTTGTCCCTCCAGCGAAGTCTCCTTCTCTGGCATAAGGGATGAAATAAGTATTAACTAGCGCTGTAATGGCAGCACTTCCTGATTTTCCTCCCTGATTTTGGGACCAGGCATTTAACGAGGTTTGAAAGCCCGGATTGTTAAAATTTAGTTCAATGGACTGGTCGCCAGCGGAGATCAGCAAGAGAATATCGCGTGTGGATAATCCCCAAGAGGTGTAAGTATCCTCGGCGTACTTATCGGCCGGAGTGCCGTTTAGGGAATCTACGGTGAGTACATGCATAGTAATCAGATCTCCAGTGGCAGCAGCAGAAATGGACGTCGCTTCTGCGGAACTGAACATTCCAGCTTTATCGGTTACTAATCCCTGCTCAGCAGGGATTTCGGCGGCGTATGCACCGGGTATCCATAACACGCTGATCAATAAGAATAAAGCTATATACTTTTTCAAGCTGACACGCTCCAATCTGAAGGACTTTGTATTCAGTATATTATGCTGATAATTATACTATATCATTAACCCTCAAGTGACCCGGGGATACCTATTCTTACATAGCTGCCAATCATACAAGCAAAAAAAGCCGCATTCCCTAAAAGGAATGCGGCGAATATTCAGAAAGGTTATCTTGTCGGCAGACAGAGAATGTATTGCAATCTGGATTTAATTTCTTTTTGCCATTTTAAATCTCCAACTTTAACGGCAAGATTGAGCAGATCCAGATAATCGTCAACCTGTAGTGTTGTTCGGGTAGAGGTAACGTTCATGGGTGATCAGTCTCCTTTTAACTTAAATATAGTAAAGTGAAATCAATAACTTATTTAATAATGATAATCATTATCAACTTGTATCATTATTGTTATTATCCACATTTTCCATCTAAAAAGCAACATAAAAATGTAGCATCCGTAATTTTATATAATTTACAAAGGGAAGGGTTCATTGATGGGATTTGCGTATATTATGTGACGAGGAAAGAAAAAGCAGGGGTATTGCCATATTTTGTCGAATAACATTTAGGATATTACTGTAAATTCAGTAAAAAGGGGGAACGAGCGATGAAGCAGTGCAGACTGTTGCTTCTGATTAGCATTCTATTTATGCTCTTACCTCCTACTGCCCTTCACGCCGAAAGAAAGGAGATTGAATATCAAGTAGAGCTGGAATATCCACCTTATAAATATATAAAAGATGGGTACATGACCGGTTTTGATATTGAATTGAGTAATATGATCTTTGAGAAGCAGGATTACGATGTCCACTACAGTACAGGGAAGTGGCCTGATGTGTATAATCGGCTCGTTCAGGGTGATATCGAAACAGCGGGTCTAATGGCAGTAACGGAAGGACGAAAACAAGAGTTGTTATTTTCAGATCCTGTTTTCAAAAGCTATATTTCCATCTACGCAAGGCGAGGGCTTAAGGGTAAGATCGATTTAAATAAGCTTGGAGGTTATAAGATAGGTCTAGGAAACGGGCAGTATTCTGAAACAGTACTGAACGGCAAATTGGGAATTAATGATTACTTAGAATTTGCTACGATTCCTGAAGCCTTGGAGGCTTTAGAAACAGGGGAGATCGACCTTCTATTTGAGAATCAGGAGGTGGTCGATTATCTGCTCGTTGAACAGGGGAAGACAGACAGTATTATTAAGGAAATGAATGATCTTTATCCCAGGGATGTAGCTTTTGCAATCAATAAGTCTGCACCGGAGTTAGTTTCTTATGTTAACGAGAGATTGGGGGAATTGAAGCATTCAGGTGCTTTTGAAGAGTTGTACCAGAACTATTTTTTCGTTCATTCTGATTATTATAAAGGCATGATCCACAAAAGATGGGTTTACGGAGCAATCCTTCTATTCTGTCTTCTTATCCTGGGTGGAGTCCTGCTTAAAATGAATATTAATCGTTTACGGCGTGCTGTTTATTCAGAGCATCAATTTTTTGAAGATGTTATAGAGCATAGTGGCATGGTAGTTTGGGCGGTGCAGGCAGATAAAAAGGTAGTGCGGTTTAATAAATTCGCTGAACAGATGACGGGTTTAAGTGAAAAAGAGGTACTGGGTGTAAATATTGAGGATATCGCAGGTCTGGAGGGCAACACGGCTATAATCCGGGATCTACTGAAGCAGGCAATACGTCTCGAATATGTCAGCAACGTAGAAATTAAGCTCCCAGACCAGTCATCTGAAGCGCGATATTTCTCATTCCGGACAGCCTTATTAAAAGGACTTGATAAGCAAGCAGCCGATATCTTTGTCCTTGTAGGTGTGGATATCGATAATCGTAAACAAAATGAGTTGAGGCTACAGCTAAGTTATAGAGAATTGGAAGCTACATACGAAGAGCTCTCAGCGACAGAGATCGATCTACAGGAGCAATTTAATAAGCTACAAATCAGTGAAAGGCGTATTCGGCTCTCCACAGAAGGTTCTGGTGCGTATATGTGGGAGTTTGATTTGGAGGCGAGACACTTTAATTTATCGGATCGATGGTATGAACTCATGGGTTACACGAAGGATGAAATCAATTCGTTTGAAGATGGAGTGCTTAGTATTGTTCATCCGGAAGACCTTGCTACAACCCTCAAGCTTAAACAAGATCACCTGAAGGGTGTCACACCTATTTTCGAAACGGAGTTCCGCATGATTACCAAAGATAATCAAATCGTGTGGTTTGAGGTTAGGGGTAAGGCTACCGTTAATCCAAAGGATAAAGTTCTGTTATTCATGGGCTCCTTGATTGATATCGGCGAGCGGAAGCAAGCGGAGCTTAAACTGAGCAACAGCTACCAAGAGCTTGGGGCGACCTATGAGCAGCTCGCGACTACTCAACAGGAGCTTCTAGTACAATATAATATGCTTCTAGACAATCAGAAACATATGCATCGTCTGGCTTATGTGGATGCGCTTAGTAACTTACCTAACCGTTTATGTCTGCTGGAGACCATGGAGAAGTATCTAAAGCATCCGGGAGGGAAATTTGCACTGCTGTTTCTGGATTCAGATAATTTTAAATACATCAACGATACCCTAGGTCATAAATCCGGGGATGTACTCATCCGGAAGGCAAGTGAGAGATTGCAGTCACTGATGCGGGAAGGAGATATGCTCTCACGGCTAGGTGGAGATGAATTTGTTATTTTTATTAAAGATACAGAGGATCGTGAGGCTGTATTGCGTCTGGCAGAGCGTATAATGAGAGCGTTCAGGCAGTCCTTTTTAATAGGAGAGAGTAATCTGTACGTCTCGCTAAGCATCGGAATTTCCTTTTATCCAGAGGATGGAGAGACGGCCGAGCAAATTTTGAGTAATGCGGATGTGGCGATGTACCGTGCTAAAGAGGATGGCAAAGGAACTTATGTAGTCTATGACAAATCGATGCATACAGCGTTTAATGAACGAATGAATATAGAGAAACATTTGCGCAGTGCTATGAACAATAATGAATTTGAACTGAACTATCAGCCCCAGATGGATATCGAATCCGGATTCATCTCTGGCTTTGAAGCTTTAATTCGTTGGAACAGCCCATCTCTCGGTTCTGTATCTCCACTTTCTTTTATAAAAATTGCTGAGGATTCCAGACTGATCATCGATATTGGTGAATGGGTGCTTCGCGAATCTTGCATCTTTATGAAAGGTATTCAAGATCGTACTGGTGTTCCTTATAAAATATCGGTCAACATTTCGATTATTCAGCTATTCCAGAACGATTTTATCGAGAGGGTACAGGATAGTCTGGCAGTAAGTGGCCTAAATCCAAGCTGCCTTGAGCTGGAAATCACCGAGTCTATTTTTATGAAATCATTTGAGAGTATTCTGGGTAAGCTGCAGTTTCTAAAGTCTAAGGGCATTAGTATCGCCTTGGATGATTTCGGAACGGGATACTCATCACTTAGCTATTTGCAGCAATTGCCGATTTCAACGCTCAAGATGGATAAAACCTTTATTGATTCGCTTTCAGAAAAAGCTGACAGCCAGTCTTTTGTGCAGTCCATTATACAGTTGGGGCATAATATGGGACTGAAAGTTGTAGCAGAGGGTGTAGAAGAGGTCATTCAGATGGATGTGCTCAAGCAATTAGGCTGCGACAAGATCCAAGGCTACCTGATTAGCAGACCTGTGCCAAAGCAGGCAGTCGAAGAGCTTTTGGAAACACAGAGGCGCTATGGGATACAGCAGTCAGATTCAAGCAGATGAACACAAAAACGCTTACCGTCCATTAGGGACGCCGAAGGCGTTTTTGCTTGTGTTCGGCCTTTAGCTGATTACGATTTTGTTCTTCCCGGTGTTCTTAGCCTCATAAAGTGCATCGTCTGCTTTCTGAAATGTAGAGTTTTTGGAATCTGTACCTATAAAATCGTGCATACCGATACTGACGGTTACGTTTTTGTCGTTCATTTCCGCAAAGGGGGTATCGGAGATGGACGTTATAATATGCTTCATAATCTCATGAGAATGATCAAGGGTCTTAGAAGTCAGAATGACGACAAATTCTTCCCCGCCAAAGCGAGCCGCGAAATCATCAGGACCGACATGCTCGAGGAGGATCGCTGCAACCTTTTGCAATACGATATCTCCAACGGAGTGCCCATAGGAATCATTTACTTTTTTGAAGTTGTCGATGTCCATGACGGCTAGCTGCATAGGAAATGGATTACTCTGCTGATGATCGATCAGCCATCCTAAGTATTCATGAAACGTCTTATGATTATAAAGGTCCGTCAGAGGATCGATCTTGGATAGCCGGTCCATGATTATATTCTGAATGCGTAACTCCTGTTCTGACTTTACGGAGTTCTCCAGGGATCGCATCAAATCACGCCCGCGACCGATAACTGCAAAGCCTGCTAAAGCAGTAGAAGCAAAAATAAGAACAATAATGATAGTTTGGGCGATGGGGACATACCCGTGATTAGATGCCTTGATGAATAAAATGATCGTGTACAGTAGACAAACAGCAGAAGAGGCTATCATATAACTAGACTTCATATAGATCATGGATACAAGCAGCGGCAGCAGCATAATTAATGACTTAACATACAGTTCATCATTGAGATTGATGATAATAAGAAGCGCAAATAAATGGCTCGCTACTGTAATCGCTAGCTCGGACCATTCGGGTTTCCATCTATAGATAAATTCCAGAATAAAGATCAAAGTCAATATGACGGAATCAGGAATCAGCGACTGAGTAATAAACTCTCCCCTGGTTAGGGTATCCGAATGTTGGCCCCATAAGCATTGAGAAACAAACATATGAATACTTAAATCCACAATCAGGATGATCCAGAATGCATTGAGCAGGACGCGATTCCAATGGGTCTGACGAGGAGTTTGAGATGTAGTATGCATAATGTGTTCCTCTTTTCCAGTGGCAATTTGCTTATATATTCGACAATAATTACGGATTCCCTCTCGACCAATTATCTCCAAATATATTCGTATATTACGGTAACGTTGGTATAGGTCCTCCATAGATATGGATTAGCGTGTGGAAGGACTGATCGAAAAGGAATAGTATAGAAAGTATTTCCTTTCATTAACTCTGCTGATATAATGTTAGAATACATAACATCAATCGAGTGGAGTGGGAATAATGATGCAGATTCGTCGAAGCCAGATTTTTGTAGTCGTCCTGTTGCTCCTGGTCAGTGTTTACAGTTTGTTGATAGACATGTTTTGGATTCATAAGCTGGTAATCATCCTGCTTATGGCTTCTCTAGGCTGGGTCCTGCTAAATTTGTCCCGCTACGTTTATCGTAAAGAAGTACTGCTGAAGGAAGCTAATAGTAAGGTGGAGCTGCTTGGCAATGAGATTGTAGTTACTTCGGACCGACTGCATGGTGCACTCGAAGAAATCAGCCGTCATACAGAAAAGCTGCAGCGGACAGCTGATTATTCACATGAATATGAAATGGATTTGCGGATTCGCAGTAACGAAGCTAAAGCTAACATTGAAGATGCTTATCGGACAATGGGCGGAGTAGCATCCGTTACCACACATATCGAAGAGTTGACGGAGAGACTGGGGTCAAATATGCAATATGCCCGTCAAGGAATGACAACCATGGTAGATTCCTTGAGCATCGCAGATGCTGTGATGAAGGATTTACAGATGCAGAGCGGGGACATGTTAGCTAAGTTTACTATCTTGAGTAATCATATTGCGATGGTAGAAGAGATCAATACGCTTATTAACGGAATTGTGGATGAGACCTCGCTGCTAGCACTTAATGCTTCCATAGAAGCGGCCCGGGCCGGGGAACAGGGCCGCGGATTTGCGGTGGTGGCCAGCCGGATTCGGCAGCTGGCTGATCAAAGCAAGAGCTCGGTCGACCGTTCCTCCGGCATCTTGCTCGACATTAATAACGGAGTACAGCAGGTGCTGGAATCCGTTACGAAAGAGCAAGATTCAGTGGAACGTGGGGTGAACGAGGTCGGCACGGTGAAGCTTCGACTCGATGATATTGCTTCGAGAGTCGATGAGGTCGGCAGCGCAGTAACGGAAACCATCGATGCTGCCGCGAAGCAGGGCAAGCTGATAGTTGAAGTGACGACGGAGCTGAGTGGGGCAGTGGCTATCGTGAATGAGACGATTGCCAATGTGGATCTTACGCTGGAACAGGTGACACGGCAGCGGAGCCAGATCGGGCAGCTGAACGAAGTCAGCGCCAATCTGTTAGCCGAGTCGCAATCGTTGCAGCAGTCGGTTACCGGCATTGCGGGTCGAGAAGAAATCGAGATGAGCCAATATGCAGCCCGGCTTCAAGAAATGCAGAGTCTCTTGGAGACAATTTCAGCTAAAGAAGAACTGTACGACCCAGATACTGAAGTTCATCAAGGTGTTTTGACCTCTTACATTAAAAAAAATCCGGATGTACAAGCCATTTGGTCCAATCGGACGGATGGGACCTTTATCTATTCCGAGCCAGCGGCTGGCCTCTTGAATGCCAAGCGGCGTGATTGGTGGAATGGGGCCATAAATGAAGGTGAATATGTCTCGAAGCCTTATGTATCTGCGATTACGAAGCGTTCTTGTGTTACATTATCCAGAGCGATTAAGAATCGTCAGGGAGATGTCGTTGGTGTAGTAGGTATCGATTTGGCGGTGTAATAAAACCAGAAAAGCAAGCCCTGCTATATTAGGGGCTTGCTTTTTGTTATTTTAGGTAGCGCTGATCTGCAACTGTTTCCACGTCGCCTGCCAGTTCTTTTTAATAACGCGTTGTTCATAAATAGGGAGTAAGCTCGGGTTTTCAGTAAAATGTGGGGTAGGTCGTAATACTACATGAATAACATCGTAAATTCCGTGTGGAGCGACTAGGAGGATTTTCCCTGATGGATCTAGGGAGAGTCCAAGCGCTGTAGCGGTTTCCGGAAACTTGGATATCGCATCAACAGCTGATGTATACGGTGGGAGTTGATTGACGGTATGCATTCTTGCTTCATTCTTAACAGACCAGGGAATAGCAGGATTCAGGCTTCGTAGTCTCGCCTCCCAATCCTTCTCCACCTCCTCTTGAAGATTGCTGTCGTCATAATAAATAACATCAACATCTGGCAAAGGTGTCCGTTCTTCGAAGCCGTGAAGGGTGTCCCAAATTTTTGCACGCACAAAGCCGGCGCAAACCCACCAGTCAGGTAACTGCAGCGATCTAGCATTCTCTAATATATCCATCATCCAGGGATCATTTTGTACAAGCTGTATGATATCTGCCTCATGTTCTAATTTTTGCAAACCGCCCACCTCCGTATATGTATGCTTTTATTCTGATCCTATCATACAACAAGAGTTTCAATAGAGGTATTAAAGGATAGGCTGAATGGACAGAGGCATGAACTATCTTTATAATAAGTCGACATCTAGTCCTTTGGAGGCGGAGACCGTGCAATATACGTTTACGATATTACTGCAATTATTCGAAAGAGCTGCACTACTGCTGATGTGTCTGTTCGTGCTGACTCGTCTGCCGCGGTTTAAAGAGATTTTTCAAAAAGGAACCTACGCCCCGCAGGAGCTTGCCATTGCGACTACGATCTTCAGTTTATTCGCTATCTTTGGTACCTATAGTGGGATTAATGTGGAAGGCTCGCTTGTGAATGTACGAATTATCGCCATCGTGTCTGGTGGGATTTTGTTCGGGCCATGGGTAGGGCTCATAACAGGCATCATCTCAGGGGTTCACCGTTTTCTAATTGATATTGGAGGGGTAACCTCTCTTCCTTGTCTGATTACGAGTATTACCGCAGGGATTGTGTCAGGGGTAATATACCGCCGCACTTCAGGTGAACGTCGCTGGATGGCCGGTATTTTGGCCGGGATGGCCTGTGAAGCCCTGACGATGTTGCTCATTCTGGTGATGGCCGAACCGTCATCGCTGGGTGTGGATATCGTGTCCAAAATTGCTTTTCCGATGATTATGAGCCAGATTAGTGTTGGTCTGATTGTCATGCTAGTGCAGAGTGTGGAGGGTGAAAAGGAACGGATTGCAGCGAAGCAGTCCAAGCTGGCACTGGATATTGCCAATAAGACCTTGCCATATTTTCGCAATATTAATCCCGAGTCGCTTCGTACCATCTGCCAAATTATCAAAGAAGATATCGGTGCAGACGCTGTAGCTATTTCGGATACAAGACTCATTCTCGCTTACGTTGGTGTTGGAGAAGAGGATTATACTACGACCAATGAAATTATAAGCGAAGAAACGAAAGTGACGTTGTCCAGTGGTGAAATTACGATCCGTAACGACGATAGTGATTATGTGAATCCGGAGATTAAATCGCTGATTATTATTCCATTGAAGGAAAAAGGTGAAGTGACGGGAGCGCTCAAAATCTATTACACCAGAGCCCACAAGATCACTTATTCTTTACAAGCTATGGCTGTAGGTTTGTCGCAAATGATCTCTACGCTAATGGAAGTATCGCGGGTTGAGGGCATTAAAGAAATGGCGAACAAAGCGGAGCTAAAGGCGCTGCAGACAAGCATTAACCCACACTTTCTGTTCAATGCGCTGAACGCGATTGCGTCCTCGATCCGGATTAATCCGGATAAGGCGCGTGAGTTGATCGTGAATCTGTCCGGTTATATGAGATACAATCTGGAGCTGACGGATGAATTTATCGACATTAAACGAGAGCTACAGCAGGTCCAGCAATACGTTGAGATTGAAAAGGCGCGCTTCGGAAGCCGTCTTAACGTGCTTTATGATATTGATGAGGTTCAAGTCCGGATTCCGAGTCTGATTATTCAGCCGCTTGTAGAGAATGCGATCATCCATGGCATACTGAAGGTAAGAGGGACGGGAACGGTAACGATTTCTGTAAAAGATCAAGGCGATAATGTGCGGGTTGGCATTCGGGATACCGGAGCTGGCATCAGCGAAGATACCATAGAGAAGGTCTATGCTGGCGATATGCCGGAGAATAAAATCGGACTATTTAATGTACATCAACGGGTCAAGCTGATCTATGGGACAGGACTTACCATTCAGAGATTGGATAAAGGGACGGACATCTTTTTTGATGTCAAAAAGGAGGGGCTATGAGAGCGATCATCGTAGAGGATGAAGAGCTGGCAAGACAGGAGCTGGCTTATTTAATAGAGACACATAGCGGGATCGATATTGCCGCACAATTTGAAGATGGGCTGGATGCACTCAAATTTTTACAGGTTGAGACGGTAGATGTGATCTTTCTGGACATTAACATTCCCTCGATAGACGGAGTGCTGCTGGCTCAGAATATTAGCAGATTCTCGGTAAAACCTTATATAGTGTTTATTACTGCGTATAAGGAGCATGCCGCTGAGGCATTTGAGATTGAAGCGTTTGACTATATTCTTAAACCCTACAGTGAGGTTCGCATTAAAGCTATGCTGCACAAGCTAGAGGGGGCATTCGTTGCTCGCGGAAGACAGGGGGAAGAGGAACGTAATCCCGTCAGTGATAAGGTGAATCTGTGGAAAAACGAAAAGATTATCGTAGTGAATGCCGACGATATTTATTACGCCTCCGCACAAGAGAAAAGTACGAGCGTAATAACTAAAGGTGAGGAATATAGTATGGCGCTCAGCATCAGCGATTTTTATAATCGACTGCCGGAGGATCGTTTTTTTCGCTGCCATCGTTCCTATATCGTTAACCTGTCCAAAATCAAGGAAATCATCCCTTGGTTCAACAATACGTATTTGCTGCGTTTGCATGATTTGGAGTTTGAGGTGCCCGTAAGTCGCAGTAAGGTAAAAGAATTCAGGCAGATCATGCGCTTATAAATGCAGTTCATTCTTCATTTGCGTCATTTCATGCCAGATTTCTCTCAACATCCGCTGGTTTAGCTACAATAAAGAGGCGATAGAAGCTCTTGTAGCACATCACGAGAGAGAAAGAAGGAATAGACCATGACTTCGACGAAAGACAACAAAAACGCAAAACGGTGGCTTATCGTATTAGGAACCGTAATTATGCAGATGGGTCTAGGTACCATTTATACATGGAGCTTGTTCAATGCACATCTGGTAACAAAATTCGGATGGGAGCTTAACGCTGTTTCGATTACGTTTTCGATCACGAGCTTTGCACTCGCTTTTGCGACTTTGTTCGCAGGGAAATTGCAGGATCGGTTTGGTCTTCGCCGGTTAACTGCCACCGCAGGGATTGTGCTTGGTCTAGGATTGATTCTTAGCTCTCAGGCGAATTCGCTGCTAATGTTCTATATATTGGCTGGGGTAATCGTTGGTTTTGCAGACGGAACAGCTTATATCACTTCATTATCTAACTTAATTAAATGGTTTCCGAATAATAAAGGCTTAATCTCCGGTGTGTCCGTGGGTGCTTACGGAACGGGGAGCTTGATATTTAAATATATCAATGGTAGTTTGATCGACTCGGTGGGTGTGTCTAATACGTTTATGTATTGGGGCATGATTGTTATGGTGATGATTGTAATCGGTTCCTTACTTGTCAGAGAAGCTCCAGTACAAACGGCATCACTGGGTGCAGCATCAGCTTCGACTATCGCTAAACCGAAGGACTACACGGTAAAAGAAATGCTACGTACAAAAGAAGCTTATCTGTTATTCATCATTTTCTTTACCGCTTGTATGTGTGGTCTGTATTTGATCGGTATTGTTAAAGACATCGGGGTGCAGCTGGCTGGACTTGATGTACAGACGGCAGCTAATGCCGTAGCGATGATTGCAATTTTTAATACAGCAGGGCGTTTAATCTTGGGTGCCTTGTCTGACAAAATGAGCCGTTTGAAGCTGGTAGGTGCTTCGCTTGCAGTAACGGCAGCCGCTATGCTGACCCTTAGCTATGCGACGCTGAATTTCGGACTGTTCTTCACTTGTGTAGCAGCCATTGCATTCTGTTTCGGGGGTAACATTACAGTGTTCCCGGCGATTGTCTGTGACTTCTTTGGTCTTAAAAATCACAGTAAGAACTATGGAATCGTATATCAAGGTTTCGGTATTGGAGCCCTTTCCGGTTCGTTCATCGCCGTCTTCCTGGGCGGGTTTAAACCTACTTTCGTGATCTTTGGTCTCTTGTGTCTGCTGGCCTGCATCATCGCGATTTCGCTAAAACCGCCAGTGGAGAACGCGGAAGAGAAGAAGGCGCTTCGGCTCAAAGCTACAGAACGGACGGCTTAAGGATATTTATAAAAGACGTACAACTGACAACAGTTGTACGTTTTTTTTATTGGTTAGAAGTGTGTTCAGTACGTGGAGTGTGCCCCCAAAAATACCTGTGGAGTCTAAGAGCTATACAGACTGCATAGCTCTTATTAGCCTCTAAATGTGTATAATTGGAGTTAATTTGAGCAAATGGCAGCATTTGAGTCCGACTGTAGGCGGAAACTGCATATTTTTCTGAAATAAGGTTTCTTTGGTCTGTTAAACATTCTATATTACGCTGGAATTACTTCTGTGTAACAAAGGTTTATACTGATTTGCTCCGATTTTGGTGTACATAGGCACTTTTTTCTAGGCTCAAGTGTTATAGAAGATATAAAGGGTAAGGAGGTGCTTACATCGCCACAGGATTTGTTAGACCCCAAGGAATTGGAAGAGTGCATAGCTAGTGTGCAAAAAGGCAATACCGACCAATATGCTTTTATTGTCCAAGCTTTTCAAATGCCGATCTATCGCTATTGTTATCGTTTGTTAGAGAACAAGCAGGATGCGGAGGACGCAGTTCAGGATATTTTGGTAAAGGGCTATCAATCTATCCATCAATACAAATTGCAAATGCATTTCTCGGCATGGCTTTATCGTATCGCGTATCATCATTGTTTAAACCTGCTGCGCAGACGCCGTTTGCAAAAGCGGGTCATGAGTATCTTCAAGCCTGATTTTATGTCTGCAAGTCCTGAACAAGAGCTGGATGATCGGTTGTTTAATCCCTCATTGTCAGCCGCATTAACACAGTTATCGCTGGAAGAGAGGAATATGCTTATTTTGCGGGTCTTTGAAGAGAAGACTTATGCAGAGATAGGCGAAATTCTTGGGGTCAGTCCGAATGCACTGACGAAGAGAATGAACCGGATCAAGCGGAAGGTGCAGGAAGCTATAAAATTGGAGGAGGAGATCAAATGGAACGAACCACAATCAGCGATGAATACCAAGATATAATCTATGCCTCGGCCGGCAATGAACTTCTGGGTAAAATCGATGTAGAAGAGAAGGTCATGGGTCGTATCCATGGCATATCCTCTCGAAAGCGGTCTTTTTCGCTGCGGATGATGAATAAAACAACGGCATTTGCCAGTATGTTAGCATTGTTCCTGCTGATCTCTGTGACAGCCTATGCTGCATCGGAATATATCCAGATCCGCAATAGTGAAGGCGTAGTGAAGGTCCAGCATGTTGCCCCGAATGAATCGGCAGGAGTAGCCTCCTATGATAAATATGCGCAGCAAGCCGATACATTTGCTAAACCGGGTGAGCTGATTGCATATTTGATGAACAACAAAGCAGGTGCAGAAGGCATGGCGACACAATTGCAATTTAAGTATAAAGAGCAGCGGATAGGCGTATACTCTGATTTCTTAAAGGAAATCAAACGGACAGAGGCACCGATGCTTCCTGCAATGGCATCAGGGTATGCTTTTAAATATGGGGTTATATACCCTAATTATCCGACAACGGATGCAGATAAGAAAAGTTCTCGATACCAGGAGACATTACAAGATCTTACAGCCCAGGCAAACAAAGAGAAGGGGAGCCATAATATATTTATGAAGGCTATTCCATGGTCGGAACCAGGCTGGATCAGTGCAATTTATTCGAAGAATAATGCTTTTATAGGTATCTCTGCCACGATCATGCATGGCGGGAAAGTGTTCGTGGAGCAAGAACCTGAGAATCAAGCGGATAAGATTGTAGTAGCAGGTACGGAGGTTGTTTATAACAAAGTAGTAAAGAAAGAGGTCAGTTACGACTATCTGAATTGGTATAACGAGAAGCAGGATGCGTATTATACGCTCACTAGCTACGGAGATAAGATTTTGACCAAGGAGCAATTTCTTCAGGTGGCTGGTGAGCTGCTGAAGTAGATTCTTGTAGTTTTGTAGTTGTATTGCGCTAAGTTAGTTGTACTATATACAATTAAAGTTAACTAGTACCTTTATATAAGCCCTGTAGTTGTATTTAATACAGTTATTGATGCTTAGATTAGTGGAAATAAACGTTTTTGCGGATTTTAGTTGTAGAGAATGCAATGAAGGAAGAGGATATGGGAGATCAGAAATAAATAAGTGTACAAAATACAGTTAGATCATATGTAAGGTAGGAAGCATTGCTGACAGCGCCCGGCTTTCTAAACTAAGGATTCATGATTCACCCTGTACTTACGAAATACTTCATCTCAAAAGTTGATTCAGATATAAAAAAAGGTATCCCTAATGCGAAGCTTTAGGGATACCTTCTTTATATTCTTAAGTCGAAAGATCGATCAGGGTTAGCCTTCCAGCAGCAGCGCTTCTGGATCTTCCAGCAATTCCTTCACTTTGACAAGGAAGCTAACCGCTTCAGAGCCGTCAACGATCCGGTGATCGTAGGAAAGGGCGATGTACATCATTGGGCGGTTAACAGTTCTTTCTTCGTCCAGCGCGATGGGGCGCAATTGAATCTTATGCATCCCTAGAATACCCACTTGAGGCGTATTCAGAATCGGAGTGGATAACAGGGAACCGAATACACCACCGTTTGTGATGGTGAACGTTCCGCCTTGTAGCTCGGAGAGGCTGAGTGTATTGGCGCGTGCTTTGGAAGCGAGATCGCCAATTTGGCGTTCGATTTCCGGGAAGCTTAGGCGATCCGCGTCACGGACAACCGGAACCACCAGACCTTCCTTAGCTGCAACTGCAATACCGATGTCGTAGAACTTCTTAACGACCAGATCTTCACCGTCGATCTCAGCGTTCAGCAGTGGATAGGTCTTCAGTGCTCCGATCACAGCTTTGGTGAAGAAGGACATGAAGCCTAGTCCAACTTCATGCTTCTCTTTGAACGCATCCTTACGGCGTTTACGGATGTCGAGGATCGCGGTCATATCCACCTCGTTGAAGGTGGTCAGCATGGCTGCAGTTTGCTGCGCTTCAACTAAGCGGCTGGCAATCGTGAGCCGTCTGCGCGACATGCGCTTGCGCTCCACGTGCTTGCCATCGTCCGGCGCGGCTTTGCTCGCTGCCGGCTTCGCTGGCTCCGGCTTGGCTTGTGCCGCCGGAGCTACCGGTGCAGCGGCCTGTGGCGCTGCTGCACCATGGCCCGACACATCGGCCTGACCAATCCGGCCGATAGGATCACGGGCGCTAACATCGCCGAGGTCGATGCCGCGCTCCCGTGCCAGCTTGCGTGCGCCCGGCGATGCCAGTGCAGCGGGGCTTTCGCCACCCGCTACAGCGACTTCGGGCGCTGCTACAGGTGCGGCTGCTGCGCTGCCGCTTGCCGGTGCCGCTTCAGGCGCTTTGCTCTCAGCGGCCTGCGGTGTACTGCCGCTAGCGGCTCCAATGATACCGATGGCTTCGCCAACGGCTACGTTCTCGCCCGCTTGACGCAGGATGGAGGAGATGACACCCTCCACCTCCGCACTAATTTCCAAATTGACTTTATCCGTCTCTAACTCAGCAAGCACATCACCTTGACCTACCGTGTCGCCTTCTTTAACCAGCCATTTGTAGATGGTTCCTTCGGATATAGATTCTCCCAGATCGGGTACTAAGATTTCTGACACAGGCCGTTACCTCCCCAAACATAATGGTTTACGCTATTGTGATACCATCCTCTTAAGAGGATGGTACAGCTGTTTGTACTTGTGAATTTGCTTTTAGGGCCTCTGAAACAATTCTACGCTGTTCAAAGCTATGAACATCTGCATAACCACTCGCAGGACTGGAACGTTCAGGACGTCCGATATATCTTACGCTAGTGTTGTTCGGTGCGATGGCGCGTAACCGAGGTTCGGTATAACTCCATCCGCCCATATTCTTCGGCTCTTCTTGCACCCAGACAATTTCCTGAAGGGATGTGAAGGAGCTTAAGTGAGCACTCAGTTCAACTTCTGGGAACGGGTAGAGTTGCTCCAAGCGTAGTACATGTAGCCATGACCAATCTTTGTCTGAAGCAGCCTCTAGCTCTGTTTGGATGTCGATAGCTACTTTACCGCTGCAGACTACTAGACGTTTGACCTCACCTGGTTTCTGGCCTAGCAGGGGCTCTGCTAACACAGGCTGGAATTGTCCGGAGGCGAGCTCAGTACCGGCAGATGTGCTGCGCGAATTACGAATGAGACTCTTCGGCGTCATAATCACCAGTGGTTTAGCGTCTTCCTGTCCACATAAAGCAGCTTGGCGCCGCAAGACATGGAAATATTGAGAAGCGGTGGTCAAGTTGGCAACGGTCCAGTTCTCTTCCGCGGATAACTGCAGGAAGCGTTCTAATCTACCACTGGAATGCTCGGGTCCCTGTCCCTCGTAACCATGCGGTAACATGACGACGAGGTTGCTGCGCTGCGTCCATTTCGCACGTCCGGCGGCAATGAACTGATCAAATATAACCTGACCTGCATTGGCGAAGTCGCCATATTGTGCTTCCCAGATGACGAAAGTTTCTGGTGCGAACACATTATATCCATACTCAAAACCTAGCACAGAAGCTTCAGATAGCGGACTGTTATATACACCAAAGGAAGCACGGGAATTACTTAGCTGATGAAGCGGAGAGAATAATTCTCCAGTTTTGCTGTCGTGCAGTACTAGATGGCGGTGTGCAAAGGTACCGCGCTGTGCATCCTGACCGCTAAGTCGAATTGGCGTTCCATCCTTCAGGATGGTAGCGAAGGCGAGAGACTCAGCGAGTGCCCAGTCGACCTTTTCACCCTCATTCAATGCATCCTTGCGACGCTGCAGAATACGTTCCAGTTTCGGATAGACTTGGAATCCATCAGGTACGGTCAGTAGCTCACGATTAATCTCTTGCAGACTGGAGATCGGTACGGCTGTTGTCCCTGCCGCTGAGCGCTCTGTTTGAAGAGGAACGAAGGCTTTTGGTTCTTTTTTCTTGTGATTGCCTTCCTTCATACTATCGTATGCACGTTGCAATACGCCTTCTGTTTCAATGTGCATCTTTTGTACATCTTCAGCTGTAAGGATTTTCTCACGCTGTAGCCTCTCCGCATACACCTTGTAAACGGTTGGATGATTACGCACCTTGCCGTACACGATAGGTTGTGTAGTCTCAGGATCATCCATTTCGTTATGTCCATGACGACGATAACCGATGAGATCAATAACGAAATCCTTTTTGAATTGATTGCGATATGCGCTAGCTAAACGAACAGCTGATATACAGGCATCGGGATCATCAGCGTTGACATGGATAATTGGAATTTCATATCCTTTTGCGATGTCACTCGCATAATGCGTTGAACGGGAGTCTTCACTTTCTGTCGTAAAGCCGATCCGGTTATTAACAATGATATGGATCGTCCCGCCATTCTGATAACCTTGAAGTTTGCCAATATTAAGTGTTTCTGCAACAATTCCTTCACCTGGAAAAGCAGCGTCGCCATGCATTAGCACCGCTATAGCTTTACTGGTATCAATCTTCGGCAATCCGGCTGTGCTCCGATCTTCTTGAGCAGCACGAGTGAAGCCTTCCACGACAGGATTGACGAATTCCAAGTGACTTGGGTTATTCGCTAGTGTTATTCTTGTGCGTACGGTTTCTCCTTCGCGAACAGCGCGGTCTGCACCGAGATGGTATTTCACATCACCCGTCCAGCCATAGTTAATGCCTGTAGAGCCTTCGGAAGGGAAAAGCTCCTTGTTTGGAGAATGATGAAACTCTGAAAATATAATATCATAAGGTTTGCCCAAAATATGTGCAAGAACGTTGAGGCGACCACGATGCGCCATGCCCATCAGAATATGCTCTGCACCGTCATGCGCAGCAGCGCGTACGATTTCATCGAGCATCGGTACGAGAGCGTCATTGCCTTCCAAGCTGAAACGCTTCTGACCCACAAAGGTTTTGTGGAGGAAGGTTTCGAATTGCTCGACTTGGATCAGGCGGTTTAGCAGCTCTTTACGTTCTGTATTATTTAAAGGCGCTGGTGAGCTTGTGGATTCTGCCTGTCTGTTCAACCATTTCAGTTCTTCTTCTTCATGCACATGCCCGAATTCATAGGCGATCGTCTTGGTGTAAGCCTGACGCATACGCTGAACTGCATCCCATCCGGTATGCACATCATTCGGGGCATTCTCCCAAATGAGCGTGGCAGGTAGTGCGATCAGATCCTCACGAGTCAGCTCATAGGTTTCGAGTTCGAGATATTTAGCCATGGGATTGTGATCACGCTCAAGCGGATCAATATCAGCGGCCATATGGCCATATATACGAATATTAGCGATTAGCTTGGAAGCTCTTACTGCCTTTCTAAGCCATTCGGTGTCACCCGAAATGCGAGGCTGTGGAGCCGGTTCGGTGTCCGGTGTTAGGGGTGGGGGACCCGAATTTGTAAAAAGCTCGCGATAATTATTCTCTACGGTGGATGGATCTTTCACAAACTGTTCATATCTTTCTTGAATGTAGCCTAAATTGGGTCCGTAATACTTACTCCAAATGGATTCGTTATAGGGCTCTTTGGCTGCCATGAATACATCCTCCTTAACGGATGAACTCCATACGTGACATTTTGTGTCAACGCTTACTGGAGCTGTGATGATTGCGGTTTCATTTCTCATCTTATTGTGCTACTTTCCACACGTGTAATCAATTCATTCTTTCGTCCAATACGTTCGCAAAATGGTATGGGTTAGCTTGTTCTAATGAAAAGAACGCTGTTTCTTCTCATTACCCATTCCTAAGGCCCACTAAAATGATTCTAATATCCTTATTTTTAACTAATAGGGAAGGAAGCATCATTATATTGGCTTAATTAATTTTATGAATAGGACGAGTATCGTGTTAATAGGACAAGATATCACAGAAAAGAGCTTCTATTTTTTGTTTTTTAATGGAAAAACTAATCAGAAATCGACACACTTTTCCACTTTAGTATAGTATAATGTTATTGCAGTTAGCGTTTTTCATCCTTTTTGAAGTAGATCCTTTCGTGTAAAGGGTCCAGTAAAAGGTAAACCTGCCGAAAGACAGGGGCACAAAGTCGCGGGTCTAAGGTAGAAATACTATGACAGCCGGATTGCCTGGGGACGTAAAATCTTAGGAGGAGATTTTTTGGACAAGTCCAACCAGGGAAGCAACAGAGAACAGCAGGTTATTGATGTAGACGTAGAGTGGGTACATTTATTATTAGCAGCTAAGAAGGCTGGCATAAAGGCAGATGAAATTCGTCGATTCTTTCAGGAGAAGACTGTGCAAGCCGTGCAGTAATACATTAGAGCGTTATATACCGAAAAAGGGCATGGCGATAAATCGCTGTGCCCTTTTTCTATAAGTTGTACACGATACATGGTTAGAATATAAAACGCCTTCGCCATCCATGTTAGGAGGGCGAAGGCGTTTATGTTTGATAGTATGAGTAGAAGAGGATCTTATTAGATCAGATGAAGGATTAGTCCTTCTGATCCAGGCGCCATTTCTGGTAGTCCAGAAACTCCTTGAATTCGCGTTTGCTTATGCCTGAGGCCATAGCTTCCTGCACCAATCGGAACCATTCCGAATCTAAAGGCGATTCCTCAGCATCATTAGGCTCTCCATAGAGCAAAGCATGGATGGATACCTGAAGCGCATCGGCGATCTTTTCGATAAACTGGATGGAAGGATTGGATTGGATGTTTCTCTCCACATTGCTAAGATACGATTTAGCAACATCCGCTCTGTCCGCAAGCTCAGATAGGGAGAATCCCTTTTCTAGGCGGAGATGCTGGATACGTTGGCCCATATTTTGTGCCACTATGCTGACGCCCCTCCGTATTTTTTGTTATTAGTATAGCAAATATCGATAAATTCGACAAAGTTTATTGTAAAGAGAAGAGCAGCATCTACTTATCCGCTTTCCGGAATAAGAATCTGCTGCTCTTCGAATGGAAGACTTATTAGATTAGTAGTCAGTTCCTTTGCCTTGTTTAGCAAAGAAATCCCAAGTTAGTGTTAATGAATCCTTTTGGAAATAGTTTTGATCTTGGCCATCATCAACAAATTCAAATTGGACTGCGAATGTATCATTAGTACCGGCTTTAATTCCAGCAGCTTCACTGAGTAAAAACTTTCTTTCTACGATATCAGGGGACAAAGCCTTCAAATCGGCTAGTGTTGTTTCATAAACTACTTTATCGGCTTGAAATATATTACTCTTATCAAGATTTGTTAAGAATTTAACTTTAATGGATTTACCTAAATCAACACCGTTGTTGTTACCGCCCACATCATTAACGGAGTAGCTTGTCTTAAGAAGAACAGATCCGATATCGAGGGAACCGTCATTTTTTAATTTGAAGGTTTTAAATACAGTATCACCTGGCTTCAGGTTTGCGATATTTACGATAACAGAAGGGTCGGAGTTCAAATCGAGTGTACCTGCAGCGAATGTAGAAGTGTTTTGTGCAGTGTCACTAAAGTAAGCGAAGGTTCCTCCACCAATCAATGATAAACCCAGTGCTGCAGATGCTACGCCAAGACCCAATGTTTTTTTGATACCCATAATTAAAATTCCTCCTCGGTTTTTGTGGTTTTTTTATAAAATTTATATATTGTAACTTCCGGTTCGTAAGCGGAAGCGGACAATCAACGGATTACTGTATTTCAGTTGGGGGTGGAGAGGTGGGCAGTATAGCAGCATTTTTCTTTTCGAGTGCAGCTACAGCCTTCCATGATGAGTACAGGGCATAGAGCAGGAGCATCAAGCCTGGTACGATCATGAGCACGACACTTCCAGCTTTGGAAACTGCGAAATTCATAGCGTAACCTACGTAAGGTACGGTAACCCCGGTATACTCAGCTACAACATTCGTTGAACTGGTAGGGTTCATATCAGGCGCATCATTGTTATCGCCTTTCGTACGATACATGGCTTCACCAGTAGCGTTGTTCATTGTTGCTTCCACAACACGGTGAGTAATGAGCAGGTTTTCTTCATTTCTAAAGGTGATAACATCGCCTTTTTTGAAGCGATTCATATCTCCTCCGGGTTTTAAAGCGACAATCGATCCGGTGTGAATCCCTGGTTCCATCGAACCTGAGAGTACGGATTTGATCTGGTATCCGAAGAAGGCAGGTTCACCGCCGGAGGCCTTTGATAAAACTACAGCTACCACCAGCAGGATAAAGATGACAAGCATGATGCTCGATAATGTATTGTTGATCATTTTTTTAATCCGCATATTATTCTCCACCTTTGTCTTGTTGAGGGGCCGCAGGAGCTGGTGTTGCTGCCGGTGGGGAAGAGGTTGTATCTTCCGCCTTTGGCGTCTCCTGAGGAACCTTTTGCTGTGGTACATCTTGTGGAATCGTTGGCTCTTCACCAACTCCCGGAACGACCGGGTTAGTGGCTGGGGCTTCAGGTTGTTCTTTATTTATGTTTTCTGGAGCTGCTTCACCTGTCGGTGGAGTCACTTCCGTTTTTGTTTTCTCTTCTGCTTTCGCTTTGTCCTCGGCTTCTTGCTTTTCCTTCTTCTCCAGGGCCAAACGCTCTTCTTCTTTCTTCGCTTGTTCCAGCGCCTCTAATCGGGCTTTCTCAAGGGCTTCCAATTGTTGTTCACGGGCTTGACTGATCAATTGGAGCTGACTCTGAAGATTGCTGATTCCTGAAGTAGCGGATTCTTTAAGGTCATTCATTTCAGTGTTGAGATTCTCATAAGTGGAGGTCAGTTCGCTAGAGATATTGCCGGCCGGCTGACTAAAAGGAATCAGGAAAGGCAACGGCTGCTGAAACGCCTCATTGCGTAACTCGGGTTGTCCATATACATCACTGGTCACTACCGAAGCAAATGGAAGGCCGATGTCGTGTATGGAGTTTAGGTACTGGATAACTCCCTTTAATGAAGCATTTAGAGATTCAGAGATTACCCCACTTTGATTTAGGCTGCTTTGCAGCTCTCTGAAGAATGGTTCATCCTTGATTTCTAGACAGTTTGAATCTAGAGAGGTCATATATCCTCCAATCTGGAATAGGACGGCTGCTGCTGCGTTCAGCTCACCATTGATTTCGTTCCAAATTTGGCTGTTTGTGGCCAGTTGCTCATTCACGCCATTGATTTGAGATTGAAGTGCGGAGATTTGTGTGGAAATCTCTTGCGCTGCGACATCAAGCTCATCCAGCGTCATGCCTTCTATTCCCGAAACGTCTGAGAGACTGCCTGAAGGGGTATAGCTTTGCAGAGATCCTTTTAAAGCAGTAGCTCTTTCGATATGATCTTTGAGTTCTGTTAGAAGCCCCTTGATCGAGTTTGGAAATACTTCGCAAAAGCTAATGGTGCTAGTGGTTTGCGCAGTAGCTCCAAAACCACCATAGGTACTACCCACTTGCTGCGAGGTAGTCAGAAACAAGACGGAGACAGCCATTCCTGATTGCAGAACACGTAATCCGATTTGCTTCTTTCGTTTAGGCCTTCTTTTTGCTGATCTGGGTCTCAGAGGAATACCTCCCCTCAATGTCTTGAGTTTCTTTGGTTCGTTATTATTGTTCTTTATTAAGAACAACTTCTGTAATGAATAATACATGGAATAATTTGAAAAGAAAACTGTCAATAAGTCTCATTTGTGCTCTATAAAGAACGATAATGTTAATTTATCTCTATTTATCTCGGTTTATCGCTTGATATCTATTTTTATTCGCAATAAAGAACGGTATAAGAGGCGACTGCATTAAAAATAGCCTAATCGCGCGTGAAGCACGATTAGGCTATTAAGAATTCTTGCGAGTTTTAATTGTGGGTTCAGTTAGGGAAGACGAGTACCACGTGAACTAACATATAGGTCATACCATTCTTTTCGAGTAAGCTCCAGCTTGTCCGCATCGGCGCAGGCAGCGATGCGCTGCGGATTCACAGTCCCAATCACAGGCTGAATAGCTGCCGGATGTGTCATTAGCCAGGATAGCACTATGGCTTCGGGTGTTGTTCCTTTTTTATCTGCAATTTGTTTAACCATGGCGGCTGTCTGGACGATATTCTCTGGCTGATCCTCTAATGAACGTCCGCTAAATATGCCTTGTGCGAGTGGGCCCCAAGCTTGAAGCTGAATGTTCTCCATTCGGCAATGTTCAAGGGTTCCTTCGGGAAAGGTAATATCCTTCCAAGGTTCACGGTTTACACTGATTCCAGCATCGACCCAGCTGAGCTTGGCTAGGCTCATGTGTAGCTGGTTTACGATAAAAGGTTCATCGCAATAGGCTTGCAGCATTTTGATCTGCGCTGCACTCATATTGGAGACGCCGAAATGACGAACCTTACCAGCTGTCTTCAATTGATGTAATGCGGAGGCCACTTCCTCCGGATCCATTAAAGGATCAGGTCGATGCAGCAGCAGAATATCAATATATTCCGTTCCTAGTCGTGATAATATTCCATCCACACTGCTTAGAATATGCTGGCTTGAGAAATCAAAGACATTAGAACTGTCTCCAGGCTCCATTAGCTTAATACCGCATTTTGATTGGATAATGATTTCTTCGCGGAGTCCTGGGCGTTCTTTAAAGATCTGACCGAATACCTTCTCGGCTTTACCACGGGTATAAATATCTGCGTGATCAAACATATTGATACCAATAGATCGTGCAGCGTCGACGGCTGCATGTCCTTGCTTAACATTCTCGGTGGTGATCGGTTCATGATCCCAGCCCCCACCAAATCCCATACAACCTAGAGCAATACGGCTGGCTGGTATACCGCGCTTGTTTAAAGGCAGCGTTCTCAACAATGTGATTCCTCCTAGGGAAATATGATTGCGTACACGTACATATTGTACACGCTTAGATTCTAGTATGGTATTTATTGTCTCTGGAAAAGTAAAAAAAGAGTAGAGGCCCTAAGGACTCTACTCTGTATTAAGTGGTGTTCCAATGTCATTCAACTTGCGTGCTACAACATCATCATAGAGACGTTGCAGCCATTTTAGTTCAATAAGGGTGTGTTCATAGGTGCCGTACATGAGATGAAGGGCGGAACGAGGAACAATAGGAATATGTTCTTCATATACCTGATAAGCCAGATTCACCTGATGTTCGGTTTCCCGAATACGTTCTTCGAGCAGCTTCTCCACCTTGTTTTGATCAACATGACGGGACATGGCTAGAGCCATATACATCGGATGATAGAAGGGCTCGTTCTTTTTAATTTGCTGTAGAATTAACTGCTCGAATAAATTTTTACCTTGCTCAGTAATACCGTAAATGGTTTTGTCTGGGCGATCACTGCTGCTTATCACTTCTAAAGCTTCTATATAACCATCTTGTGCAAGTTTATCGACAGCGTAGTAGAGAGACCCAAGCTGGAGCTTTGTAATCCGGTCCATGGAGCGCTCTTTCATGACTAGTGTAATTTCATAGGGATGCATATTTCGTTCAAGCAATAGTCCGAGAATAGCCAATTTCATCGACATATAATTACCTTTTACCCTCGGACGCCTGAGCAGTTTTACTCGGGATGGTGAGGCGGTCTTTTGGCATCAGCAGCACAAAGACTAAACCAAGGACGGCAGGAATCATGGCCCACATAAAGGTATGTGCGATTGAAGAGGACAGTGCACTAGATATTTTCTCTAAAATTTCAGGTGGAATCTTGGCTCTTGCTTCAGGTGTAAGGGCTGCCCGTGGATCGCCGAAGGCTGCTGACTGCCCACTTCCGCCAAAAGCTTCGCTAATGCTGCTAGTGAAGTTGTTACGCTGAATAATACCGAAGATCGTAATCCCCAGCGTCATCCCAAGCGAGCGCATAAAGGTACTTGTTGAAGTTGCCGAACCGCGTTGGCGCATATCGAAATTATGGATAGCTGCCATGCTTAGCACGGAGAAGGAGAAGCCCACGCCGAATCCAGTTAAGGCCATGAATACATTAAGCATGAGACGGGAGGTATCTGGTGATAAAGTGCTTAGACTGTAGACACCTGCTACAAAACAGACAGCGGATAGGATCATAATGTTGCGGAAGCTGGTTTTGGTTGTAAGTAGCCCACCGGTTTGACTGCCCACGACCGTACCGATCATCATCGGCATGAGGATCAGTCCAGAGTTCGTAGCGGAGCCGCCAAATACGCCCTGTACAAAGATAGGAATGTAGATGGTGGCTACGATAAAGGCAGAGCCATAGAACAAGGCTGTCACACTGCTTGTTGCAAACAACCGTTTACTGAACATCGCGAACGAGATAACAGGTTCAGCCGCCACTCTCTCAATGAGGATGAATGCCAGCAAGAGTACAGCGAAGCCGGCGAATAAGCCGAGAATGACACTGGAATCCCAAGCGTATTGATTGCCTCCCAGTTCTAGCGCAAACATTAGGCAGATAATGGCGCCGACGAGAGTGAAGGCTCCGCCCCAGTCGATGCGCTGTTTAGCGTGAGAGATCGATTCTTTGTACGAAGTTGCGATCAGAAACAGTGCAATAACTCCGAGCGGCAGGTTAATGTAGAATACCCATTGCCAGCCTACATAGTCGGTAATATATGCACCTAATAATGGTCCGAGTACACTGGAGATTCCGAAGACGGCACCGAATAGGCCAGTCAGCTTTCCTCTTTTTTCAGGCGGGTAAATGTCGAAAACGATAGTGAAGGCGATAGGCATTAGTGCACCGCCGCCGATCCCTTGAATAGCCCGGTAAATACTGAGTTGTGTAATACTGGTTGCAGTACCGCACAGTGCTGAGCCAATCAGGAATACAATCAGTCCGAACATGAAGAAACGTTTACGTCCATACATATCCGAGAGCTTGCCGAAGATTGGGGTCCCAGCCATTACCATGACCATATAGGCCGAAGTGACCCATACGATTTTGTCCAGACCGCCAAGGTCGGAAACAATGGTTCCCATAGCTGAAGCTACAATGGTATTGTCCATCGCGGACATCAGAATACCGAGCAGCAGGCCGATAACTACGAGTTTAAGATTACTTTCTTTAGTATGCATGCTTCGCAGGCTCCTTTTTCTAATAGTGATAAATCCGTTCAAAAAATGTTCATAGGTTAGAAGCAAAATTTATTATATTCAAATTTGAATAGGGTAGCAATAGTTTTTTTAAAATATAAGAAGTATAAGTTTCACACCATACTATATGTCTTATATTTCTGCTTAAACGCTAACCGTCCTTATATAGATACCGAAGGCGTTTATGCTTGAAAAAATGGGATTTAGGGGATAGGAAATAAAGAACATCTCTTGACATACCCTACGGGGGTATATTATATTATTGGCAAGGAGGCTGATCCTTATGTCTACTAGTAAGCAAGAGCAAGAACAAACTGAGAAATCCTGTGAAGCTGACTGTCATTCTTCAGTATCTGGAGAACGAATGAGTCATCATTCGACAGATTTCAAAAATGGTTTGAATACTCGCCTCAACCGGATTGAAGGCCAGATCCGCGGGATAAAGGGTATGATAGAGCGGGATACTTATTGTGACGATGTGCTCAATCAGCTCGCAGCGGTTCAAGCGGCACTAAACGGTGTTGGTAAGATGCTGCTGGAAGGGCATATGAAGAGTTGTATTGTTGAACGAATCGAAGCCGGTGAACATGAGGTTATCGATGAGCTGCTAATCACGGTTAACAAATTAATGAAATAATAAGCTAATGCTTCTTAAGCATAGCTTCATAACATTTACTGGAGGTAATAATAATGTCGAACGCTACATTAAATGTCGAAGGAATGTCTTGTGGTCACTGTGTCAACTCTGTAGAGAAGGCTGTAGGTAATCTTGGAGCTACTGCTAAAGTGGATCTTGCAGCTAAAAAAGTTTCCGTTGAGTATGATGAGAACAAGGTGAGCCTTGGAGCTATTAAAGAAGCTATTGAAGAGCAAGGGTATGATGTAGTTTAATTTGAAGCACAGTAATAAGGCTTGGAGCTGTTATGGGGATGCCATAAGCTCCAATGCCTTTTCTTTTTATAGAAATTATCATACTCTATAGGGGTATGAGGAGGCTTTGGAATCATGGATAAGTTAAAAATAACAGCTTCACCCAATGAACAGCAAGCGACCGTACAGATTACAGGCATGACCTGTTCTGCTTGTGCAGCTCGAATTGAGAAAGGTTTGTCCCGGATGGAGGGTGTTTCTCGCGCAAATGTAAATTTGGCCTTGGAACAAGCCACTGTCGGATTTGATCCTTCTGTATCAGGGTTACCACAAATTGAAGATAAAATCCGCGCTCTTGGTTATGATACCGTCAAAGAGACCGCGGATTTTGATATATCAGGCATGACCTGCGCTGCATGCTCGGCGCGGATCGAAAAAGTGTTGAGTCGTACGCCGGGGATCGCAGCAGTGAATGTGAATTTAGCGCTGGAAACGGCACATGTAGAATATACTCCCGGTAATATTAGTCCAAGAGAGATCATGGAGAAGGTAAGCAATATCGGATATAAAGCTACACTTAAAGAAGACCGCAAGGATCATGTGGACCGTCGTGTACAGGAAATTCAGCATAAGAAGTGGAAGTGGATCATTTCTGCTATTCTTTCTTTCCCGTTGTTATGGGCGATGGCAGGTCATTTCTCATTCACAAGCTGGATTCCAACACCGGAGATATTTATGAATCCTTGGTTTCAGCTTGTTCTGGCGACCCCCGTACAGTTTATCATCGGCTGGCAGTTCTACGTAGGCGCGTATAAAGCACTTCGTAACGGGAGTGCCAATATGGATGTGTTGGTCGTACTGGGGACATCAGCAGCGTATTTCTACAGTCTTTATCTGACGATTGATTCATTAAGTATGAAGGGAATGAATCATACCACCCAAATGTATTATGAGACGAGTGCTGTACTCATCACGCTCATCCTCGTGGGTAAATGGTTCGAGGCGCTAGCCAAAGGACGTTCCTCTGACGCCATTAAGAGCTTAATGGGGCTTCAGGCAAAGACGGCTCTCGTGATCCGTGATGGCAAAGAAATGAATATCTCGACAGATGAAGTGATTCCCGGCGATATTGTATTGGTGAAGCCCGGAACAAAGGTGCCGGTGGATGGCGAGGTAGTAGAGGGTTCCTCTTCTGTGGACGAGTCTATGTTGACCGGAGAAAGTATTCCTGTAGAGAAAAAAACCGGAGATACCGTTATCGGTGCTACATTAAATAAGAATGGGATCTTAAGAATTAAAGCTAACAAAGTAGGAAGAGACACTGCACTCGCTCAAATCATTAGAGTAGTGGAGGAGGCCCAAGGCTCCAAAGCGCCTATCCAGCGGATCGCGGATGTCATCTCAGGTATTTTTGTACCGATTGTTGTAGGCATTGCGATGATCACTTTCTTGGTCTGGTACTTCTGGGCAGCACCTGGTCAATTTGCCGATGCCCTTGAAAAAGCTATTGCGGTGCTCGTAATCGCTTGTCCATGTGCGTTAGGTCTTGCAACGCCGACCTCCATTATGGCGGGATCGGGCCGCGCTGCGGAGCTTGGTATCCTGTTCAAGGGTGGTGAGCATTTAGAAGGCGCACAAGGGGTTAAGATCGTTGTTTTGGATAAGACAGGTACGGTTACAAATGGTAAGCCCGTGCTGACTGATATCGTGACTACCACTGGAATTGCCGCTTATGGTAAAGAAAGCGCCGAGAATCGTTTATTAGCTTTAACTGCGGCAGCCGAGAAATTATCAGAACATCCGCTTGCGGAAGCCATCGTAGCAGGAGCTGCTGACAGAGAATTGATCTTACCCGCCGCTGAACAGTTTGATAATGTACCTGGACGGGGAATTATGGCTGTTGTCTCCGATCAACAAGTTAGGGTGGGTACACGGCGTATGATGGAAGATCATCAATTGGACATCACAGAGTGGACCCCAGTCATGAAGAGACTGGAAGAGGCAGGAAAGACAGCTATGCTTGTAGCGGTGGGCGATGAGATTGCCGGGATTGTCGCTGTTGCCGATACGATTAAACCAACCTCAAAAGCAGCTGTAGCTGCGCTTCATGCGATGGGCATAGAGGTCATTATGATTACAGGTGACAATAAAATCACCGCAGAAGCTATTGCGAAGCAAGCAGGTATTCGAAAAGTGTTAGCAGAGGTTCTGCCGGAAGGCAAAGCGGAGGAAGTTCGTAAGCTGCAGCGGAATGGGACAAAGGTAGCTATGGTTGGAGATGGCATCAATGATGCTCCTGCACTGGCTACTGCAGATACGGGCATGGCGATCGGTACAGGTACGGATGTAGCAATGGAGGCTGCAGATATTACACTGATGCGGGGAGATCTGAAGAGCATACCCGATGCCATTATGATGAGCCGTAAAACGATGAGTAATATTAAGCAGAATTTGTTCTGGGCACTTGCATACAATACAATAGGTATACCGATTGCTGCACTCGGATTTCTAGCTCCATGGCTAGCTGGAGCTGCGATGGCATTCAGTTCTGTGTCCGTCGTTTTGAATGCACTTCGTTTGCAGCGGGTAAAGCTGTAAGAGAAACCTAACTATGTAAGGAGTGGCCGCTGTGCAAGAAAACAACGAGACAATATCTCTATTAATGAACCATGCATCTGTCCGCAAGTATCAGGATAAGCCAGTAAGTGAAGAGCAGCTTGCAGCTATTATTGAAGCAGGCCAAATGGCTTCGACTTCCAGCAGTGTACAAGCCTATAGTGTCATTGCAGTGACTGACCCGGCTCTAAAAGCAGAGCTTGCCGGATTAGCGGGTAATCAGGCTTATATCCAACAATGCCCAGTCTTTTTGGTCTGGTGCGCGGATTTATATCGGCTGCGTGAGGTCACAAAACCTCATTTACAGGGAGAGACATCGTATGAAGATTCTGCGGAGAACCTTATTGTAGCTACCGTTGATGTTGCGCTTGCTGCTCAGAATGCTGCTGTAGCTGCGGAATCACTCGGGCTCGGGATTGTTTATATCGGCGGAATCCGTAACCGGATCGGGGAGGTTTCTGAGCTGCTTGGACTGCCTGAGCTGGTTTACCCGGTATTTGGAATGTGTGTGGGCTATCCTGATGGAGCCACAAGCCTGCGTCCGCGTCTGCCATTAGAGGCTGTTCTACATCGCAATCGCTACAATGCCGAAATGACAGTGGAGCAGGTCAAGACTTACGATAAAATCTCTTCAGACTATATGCGTGAGCGGACTCATGGTGCCAAGGATACACCTTGGTCTGTGATTATGGCAGAACGGTTGGCACAGCCAGCGCGAATGCATATGAAGGAATTCCTTCTCGGAAAAGGATTTTTCAAGAGGTAATCTAGTATTTTCGCTTAAAGAGGCTGCCCTATTCGTAGTTAAAACTATGGATAGGACAACCTCTTTTTTTTGTGAAGGTGACAGTTGTCATCTTAAAGAAATGACAGTCCATACTAATGTCTGGTCTCCTTTTTCCATATGATTGAAATAGATCAAACGCATTCGGAATCGGAGGGGTTACGAAATGGACAATGTTATTGAGATGAATGGAGTTAACAAATTATATAAGGATAAGAAAGCAGTAGATAATATCAGCTTCAACATTGCCAAGGGTTCGATTACAGCTATTCTTGGACCAAACGGAGCAGGCAAAACAACAGCATTGGGAATGTTATTGGGGCTATTAGAACCCACTGAAGGTACAGTGAAAATATTTGGACAACATCCAAAAGATAAAATCGTACGTGAAAAGACCGGCGCGATGCTGCAAGAGGTAAGTGTGATGGATCGGCTGAAGGTTCGGGAGATCATTGCTCTGATCCGTAGCTATTATCCACAGCCGATGGATATGGAGTTTCTAATTAAAGCTACAGGGCTTGCGCCAGCGGATTTAAATAGATACGCCGAGAAGCTCTCGGGCGGTCAAAAGCGTAGTCTCGGCTTCGCGTTGGCCTTGGCGGGTGACCCAGAGCTGATCTTTTTCGATGAACCTACAGTTGGATTGGATATTACTTCCCGGAGGCGGTTCTGGGATACGGTTCGTGGACTTGCGGAGCAGGGCAAGACGATTGTGTTCACGACACATTACTTACAAGAGGCCGAAGATATCGCGGATCGTATTCTATTATTCAGCAAGGGTCACTTAGTTGCAGACGGAAGTCCGGATGAGATTAAATCAAGAATTGTGAAGCGTTCGCTATCCTTCCTGCCAGTAGGTGATCGTTCTGAATTACGCAGAAGTCTAATGAAACTAACCGCTATTGAAGATTGTTATGAAAAAGAAGGTCGAATTCATGTGACGACAGACGATACGGATGAAGCACTGCGAGCGATTTTTGTTACTGGACTTCCCGTGAAGGATGTTCGTATAGATCAGGGACGTTTAGATGACGCTTTTGAACAATTGACCATGAACCAAGAGGAGGCTATCTAAAGATGAGATTAATTACTGTACAGTGTAAAGCCGAGATGCTGAGGATCATCCGTAATCCTTATTACGTGTTCTGGTCATTGCTCATGCCCATTATGTTCTACTTCATCTTCACCCGCGTGGTTAATACAGGTAACGATGACCCGACTTGGCGCGCTCACTACTTAATGTCGATGGCAACCTTTAGTGTAATGGGCTCTGCGATCATGACGCTTGGCATCCGTTTAGTGCAAGAACGAACACAAGGCTGGACGACCTTTATTCGGATTACCCCGCTACCGGGTTCTGTTTATTTCTTCGGAAAAATGTTCGGGCAAACGATGATGCATCTGTTTTCGGTCATTTGTATTTTTATCGCAGGATATTTAATCAACAGTGTCTCCTTATCTGCGGGTCAATGGGTGCTTAGCGGGCTATGGATTTTGATCGGTTCCCTTCCATTTTTGGCGATTGGTACGCTTGTGGGTGCTATGAAACGGGTGGACACAGCTAGTGGAGTCAGCAACGTGATTTATATGGCGCTTGCTGTAGCGGGGGGCATGTGGATGCCGATTGAGATTTTGCCGCAATTAATGCAGAAGATTGGTCATTGGTTACCTTCCTACAACTATGGAAATGGGGCATGGGAGATTGTGCGTGGCTCAGCTCCGCATTGGAGTAATGTCTTGATTTTGCTCGGGTATTTGGTAGTTTTTATGTTACTATCGGTTTATATCCGAAAAAAACAGGAAGCGGTGTGAATGAATGGCTGAGCGTGCGCAGTTCCGGTTATTTCCACAAAAACAAGGGTTTTTCCCTTATGTATGGGCTGTTTATCTGGTTTTGCCCATCCTGAATTTGCGTGGGGAGACTGGATTGAAGCTCATTCTAGGCGGGTTGATGATAGCGGTGTTTGCCATCAGCTATCGCCAGCTGTATTGGGTTCGGGGTGGAGTCTTTAATGTCTGGCTAATGATTCAAATGGTGATCATCGTGGTGCTTAGTTTGTTTTATACGCCCTTTAATCTTTACATGGGCTTTTTCACCGCGAATTTTATAGCTTACTATACGGAGAATAAAGGGTTCAAAATTGCATTTACTTCTTTTGTGGTCATGGTACTTTCTGTGCTGGTCTTAGTGGGTCGTGAGATGGAGTGGGGAAGCATGATATTTTTAGCTCCATTTATCATTATTATGTTGATTAGCCCATTCGGAGTGAGATCCATGAATCGGAATCAGAAGCTGGAGAAAGAGCTGGATCAAGCCAATGAGGTGATTAAAGAGCTGGTGAAGCGTGAGGAACGGATGCGAATCGCTCGTGATTTACATGATACGCTCGGGCATACGTTGTCCTTGATTACATTAAAAAGCCAACTCGTAGAGAAGCTGGTGACCAAAAATACGGAGCGAGCCCAAGAGGAGGCGCGGGAAATTCAGCGTACTTCGCGGGCTGCGCTCCGTCAGGTGCGTGAGCTAGTGTCGGAAATGCGTGCGATCTCAGTAGCAGAAGAACTGGCAGAAACCGGGGAAATGCTGCGCACGGCGGAGATTGCCCTGGAAGTGGAAGGGGATATCTCGCTAGAGGGAGTATCCGATCTGACGCAAAATATTCTCAGCCTTTGCATCAAAGAAGCGGTGACTAACATTGTGAAGCATAGTAGAGCAGATAAATGCTTTATCGGGGTGGAAAAGACCGCCGGAAAAGTTCGAGTTACCGTTAAAGATAACGGAATTGGCCTCCAGAACGGTGAGAGATGTAATGGTGAGCTTAGTGATGGAAATGGTATGAAGGGGATGGCGGAACGACTATCCCTGATTGATGGCTCTCTGTCGCTAAGCTCAGAAGAAGGTCAGGGAACTACGCTGATCGTTATGATCCCTCTAATCGTTAAGGAAGCAACAGGAGGTGAGAGTGCATGATAACCATCGTTATAGCGGAGGATCAACGTCTGCTTCGGGGAGCGATGGCATCCCTGCTGGATCTTGAGGATGATATCGAAGTCGTCGGAGAGGCCTGTGATGGAGCTGAGGCGTTAGCTTTAATCGACAGGCTTCAGCCGGACGTATGTCTCATGGATATTGAAATGCCGTTCAAGAGCGGGCTGGAGGTTGCAGAAATATTGCGGAGTAAAGGCTGTCCGACTCGAATTATCATCTTGACTACCTTTGCCCGTCCGGGCTATTTCGAGCGTGGAGTGAAGGCTGGTATACAAGGGTATTTGTTGAAGGACGAGCCTGTAGATAAGCTGGCCGAATCTATTCGACGTGTCATGGCTGGACATCGGGAGGTATCCCCCGAGTTAGTTTTTGGTAGCTTGCGGGAAGAAAATCCACTAACAGCACGGGAGCGAGAGATTTTAAAGCTGGCTGGTGAAGGGCAAACGGCGGCGGAAATCGCGTTTTCTCTACACCTTTCTTATGGAACTGTTCGCAATTATATTTCTGAAATACTCAATAAGCTGGAAGTGAAAAGTCGAATTGAGGCGGTACGACTGGCAGAGGAAAAAGGTTGGATTTGAGGGGAGCAGGGCATTATTATGCAAATATTTCTGATTCGTCATGGTGATCCGGACTATTCCATAGATGGTCTAACAGAATTCGGGCATCAGGAAGCAGCAGCACTAGGAAAACGCATGGCATCTATAGGTCTGGATGAATTATATGCTTCACCACTGGGTAGGGCACAGACAACAGCCAGTTATGTGGCCAAAGAGACGGGACTTGTCATTCATACAGAGCCTTGGACTTGTGAACTGGATTGGACAGAGATTATGTTGGATGGACAATTGGCATCTATTTGGGATAGCCCCGGAGAACATATTAGCGAACTATCGAGTGGAAAAAGAGTATGGTCTGATGAAACAGATCATTGGTTGAAGCAAGAGGAATACAGATTGCGGTTTAGCGAATTACAAACGGCTTCAGATCAATTCTTGCTTCGACACCATTATAGAAGAGAAGATGGCCTTTATCGTATCCTTGAGCCGTCTACCAAGAAGATTGGAGTAGTATGCCACGGTGGCTTTGGTCTCGCATGGCTAGCTCATTTATTACAAATTCCGTTAGCCTTGACTTGGTCCGTATTCTGGCTTGCGCCAAGCTCGGTAACGACGATCTTGTTTGAAGAGCGCAGCAAGCACTTTGCGGTTCCTCGATGTATTGGACTAGGAGACGTTGCCCATCTTTATGCTGGCGGCATGAGCTATCGCCCACGGGGATTAATGGGCAATCATGTTTAAGGTGAATGATGAAGAGCGAGTAAGTTTATTTCTTATGGAGTGAAAGCCATCCCTGAGAGGATGGCTTTTTTGCTGGATTTTATATGATCGGAATAGGTGACTTTTCAACGTGGATTTAGTTTCACCTGTGAACCTTTACCACCTGTCTGAATGCCAGTATCCTTCGTTCCGACTTCCTTCAGGTCAGTTACTAGTCGCTCCAAAACGGACTTGGAAGCAGCGGCTTCTTTGGCGCCGGATGCCTTCACAACTAATTGCACTGGCTTGCCGGAGCGAAGATGCTTGTCTGCCTGACGGAGCTTCGTATCGTAATCATGCTCCTCAATATGAGCAGTGAAGCGTAGTTCTTTGACCTTCTCTTTGCTGCCACCTTTTGCAGCTGGGCCACCACTAGCCTTGCGTGCTGAGGCTGCCTCCTTCTGCGCGGCCGCTTTTGCTTTGCCCTTTGCAGTTAGGCTACAGGGCGGCGGGCTGCTCATTAGCGAGGTACAAACTAGATCTGCACCTGCAGCGCGAGCCATTGCTAATGCCTCTTCTCTAGATACAATGCCCAGCTTCTCACCTCTAAGTCCAGTTAGGACTACTTCGGATGCTCTTATTTGTTCATTGATTAATACTGCCACTTCTATGAATCCTCCCCTGATAACTAAAGATAAAGCTATCATATATGGAACTAGCTTGAGGTTCAAATGTGAAGAGTAGGATTTGTGTGAAAAACATTGACCTAAATCCGTAACCTTTGGGAACTTCGTGGGCACTTGTATATAATACGGAAGAAGGGAGCGAGCGAAGGTATGCTTCAGTATATTGAAGAAGCGAGACGAGGAGACCGTCAAGCTTTTGAACAGATCGTTAGGCATTTTACACCAATGGCGAATGCAGTTGCGTATGAAAAGCTCCACGATTATCAATTAGCGGAGGATGCTGTGCAGGAAGCCTTCACAGAAGCCTTCCTGAATTTGAATAAATTACGGACAGTAGAGGCATTTCCGGGCTGGTTTAAAGCGATTGTTACAAGGCAATGTTATCGAATCTTGCGAAGAAAGCAGCATCCTGCATTACCCTACGATGAAGCTGTGCAATCGACAGAATCTTCATGTAGTGTGGCGGACATTATTGAGAAAAAAGAAGCGCGGCGTCTGCTTCACGAGTCTATAGCTGCATTGACATCCAATATGCGGATTGCCGTTCAATTATATTATTTTCAGGGATATTCCCTTCAAGAGATTGCTGATTTTCTGGGGACTTCAGTCCCGGTATTGAAGAAACGACTCTTTGATGCTCGCCGCAAGCTTAAGGGTGCGCTACCTGTTGCGGATGTCCTCTCCGTGTTCAATCATTTGTACGAAGGAGGAAAAGGTGTGCTTCATATTGTAAACGGAGATGTAGTGGGAGATAAGCTGCGTCAGGGAATTGTGCAAGGGGATGTATTAGTATGGAGAGAGGTCTACTCTCATGGGCCGGTCTTTTTAGAGCCAGCGGAACAGAATAACCGCTTAGTAAGAGCGCATTATTTAGAACAAACGATGGGGATTCCGCAGAAGGTATTTATACAGAGCAGTAAGGAACAGGAAAAGATCTTAGCTGATTTTCATAAATATGATGAAGTTGTATTATGGTTCGAGCATGATCTTTTCGATCAGACGATGCTGTGCTATTTGCTCCATTGGTTCTCGAAGCAGAAGAAGGAATCCACGAAGCTGAGTTTATTGTGCATTGGAGAATATCCCGGCATTGAGCTGTTTCGAGGACTTGGACAACTGTCTGTAGAGCAAATGGAGACTTTATCAGGAACGTGGAAGTTAATCGGCGACAAGGAGCTAGAGTTAGGCCAATCACTCTGGGAAGCCTATGTATCACCTAATCCAGAAACGCTGCAACAACGTTTAACCACAGATACGTCCACTTTACCATTTGCATATGACGCCTTCATGGCACATTTATCATGTTTCCCATCAACCTATAATGGACTTGGTATCGTAGAACAGATGACTCTGGAGATGATTCATGCTGGAATGAACTCCCCTTACGAGTTGTTCAAGAATGTGGGAGCTAAGCTTCATATACTAGGCATGGGCGACTTGCAATATTGGCATATTCTAAGACAGATGGCACAACGCCCGTACCCATTGCTGCAAACCTATGGGTACAATGATTTTCCTGGTTATAACGATCCAGTAATGCCATTCATAGACTGCGAGCTTGCATTAACCGAGCTAGGCAAAAGTGTATGGGCTGGAAATGAAGACTGGGTTCAGAAAAAAGGAATCGATGAATGGTATGGAGGGGTGCATCTGCAAGGATCGACTCCACGCTGGCGATGGAATTTTTCTTCGCAAACGATTCAATGATATAAAGATTGTAAGTTAGAGAAGGGGCTGTCTCAAAAGTAGTGAATGCTACTTAGAGGCAGCTTCTTTTCTTGAGAATAATTAGGGAGAAATTCCCTGATTATCTATCGGAGGCTCCGCGGACGGAGTGTTGTTTCAAACTCTTTTCAAAACGTTGAAGCCTGCCGCAGTTTTTTACTTTAGTCATTATTCATAAACGTCTTATGATAGGCGTTACGATATTGGGTTGGTGTCATATTTTCGTATTTGCGGAAGAGGCGCATGAAATATTTATCGTCGGTGAACCCCGTCTCTATCGCGATTTCCCTCACGCTGAGGGCGGTTCTGGTTAGCAGCTCCTTCGCTTTAGTCACACGTACGGAATGAATATACTCCAAAGGCCCCATCGAGGTGTGTTGTTTAAATAGACGAGCTAAATAATCCTTGTTGTAATTGAATTTCTCCGCGATGATGGCCACCGTAAGAGGCTCTCCTGCATGAATCCTTGTCCACTCGGCTATTTTGACAAAGGTGACATCTTGCTGCGGACGGATTAGCTTACTGGCGAACGGCTGAAGCGCATGCTCAGACAGCTCAATTAAGAGTGAGGTTAACAAATAATTAACACTGGAATAGGTCAAATATCCTGAGTTAGCTACATGGAGGATTTGATTTGCCAGAATATGAATCCTGTCACTGTGCTCGATTTTTATGAACTGCGGCAGATATAGATCATGTACAGACCATAAGCGCTGTGTACGCGACAAGATTTCTTCTGCTTCAGGCTTCATTTCCTCCTCACTCAGCAATACCCCCTCGTGGGTCAGCTCGAAATGAAACCAATAAAATTTAACCCCAGGCCATGATTCTCTATAGCCTACATGCGTGCAATTAGGCATGAGCAGTAGCGCTTCGTCAGGTCCTACTTCAAAGCGTTTATTTTCCTCACTTAAATACACCGTTTCATTCACGCCTATGATTAGCTCATAATTGCCCATTGCACGTTCTACATGTTTCCATGGCGTTTCTGAGATGAATTCTCCTGCCGCCGTAAAATGAACAGGTACATCTGCATTTATTTTCAAATAGGTCATGCGGTCCTCCTAGCCATCAATAAGTCGGATTTGTCCACTATTTGTATGGCTGATCTACCGACAAATCAACGTTTGGGTGTTATCTTATGGATACAAATATACACTTGTCATATCACCCTGACAAGATTGCGAGGGAGCGATTTCATTGAAGACGCAAGCTTTTGCTTTGCAGAATGTACGCATTGAGTCAGGTCCGCTTCTCCATGCGATGGAATTAAATACGGATTATTTACTCAAGCTGGAGGCTGATCGTCTTCTGTCGCGTTTTCGTGAATATGCTGGCTTAGCGCCTAAGGCAGCTAACTATGAAGGCTGGGAATCTCAAGGCATTAGCGGCCATACGTTAGGTCATTATATCTCTGGGTGTGCGTTAATGTATGCCTCTACGGGAAATGAAGAGCTGCTCCAACGCGTGAATTATGTAGTACATGAATTAGAGCGTTGTCAGGATGCGCATGGTAATGGCTTCATTTCCGGCATTCCTCGTGGCAAAGAGTTATTTGAGGAAGTGAAGGCAGGCGATATTCGCTCACAGGGCTTTGACCTTAACGGGGGTTGGGTGCCGCTATATACGATGCATAAGCTGTTTGCAGGTCTCCGCGACGCTTATCGATTGGCCGGAAATCAGAAGGCGCTCGTTATTGAAACGAAGCTGGGGCTGTGGCTTGAAGATATTTTCGCAGGGCTCAGTAAAGATCAGATCCAAGAGGTGCTGCGTTGTGAGTTTGGCGGTATGAATGAAGCGCTGACGGATTTGGCAGAGGATTCCGGGGCTGAACGTTTCCTTGCTTTAGCCGAAAGCTTTTACCATGGAGAAGTCCTTAATGATCTTGCCGAAGAAAAAGACACATTAGCAGGAAGACATGCCAATACTCAGATTCCGAAGATTATTGGTGCGGCAAGACAGTATGAGGTAACGGGACAGAAGCATTATGCAGGCCTCTCTCGCTTCTTCTGGGATCGGGTCGTTAATCATCATTCATACGTGATCGGCGGCAACAGCTATAATGAGCATTTTGGCGAACCGGATAAGCTGAACGATCGATTGGGAGAGGGTTCATGTGAGACGTGTAATACCTACAACATGCTGAAGCTGACCAAGCATATGTTCCAGTGGAATGCTTATGCGGCATATGCGGATTACAACGAACGTGCAATGTATAACCATATCCTAGCTTCTCAGGAGCCGGTAGATGGACGTGTGTGTTATTTTGTATCTCTCGAAATGGGTGGACATAAGTCGTTCAACTCCCAGTTTGAGAGCTTTACATGCTGTGTAGGCTCAGGAATGGAAAGTCATTCTATGTATGGATCAGCGCTATACTTCCATAGTGAGGATGAGCTGTATGTTAATCAGTACGTGCCTTCAACGGTGACTTGGAAAGAGCAGGGTGTCCGTCTGACGCAGGAGACCAAATTCCCAGAAGAGGGACAAGGTGTATTGCGGATCAGCGCAGCGCAGCCCAGGAAGTTCGCATTGAAGCTAAGATACCCGTACTGGGCTGAGCAAGGAATGAGCGTTAGCGTAAATGGTGAAGACGTGCCTGTGAATGTAGGTAAATCCAGCTACCTAGCTTTGGATAGAGTATGGCAGGATGGAGACGTTGTCGCATATGATATTCCGATGTCGGTAAGAATCGAAGCGATGCCGGATAACCCGAATCGTATAACGTTCCTTTACGGCCCCCTTGTGCTGGCAGGCGATTTCGGGCCAATAGATGCGGAGCTGAATCGTGACCGCGCGCTTGCTTCCGTATTAATCGGTGATCGCGAGACGCTAACAGACAGCCTCATTCAGTCAAATGTGAGCAAAAATGTGTTCCGGATGAAAGGTTTAGGATATGCAGGAGACCATGAGCTTCGTCCATTCTACCCTATGCATGATCATCGTTATTCCGTGTATTGGGATTTGTTCACGTCAGAGGAGTGGAAGCTGGTGGAGGCTGAATATCGCGAGGCTGTTGAGAACAATCTAGTACTTGAACAGCTAACCGTAGATTCGGTGCAACCTGCTGAAATGCAGCCGGAACGAGACCATAATTTCAAAGGGGAGCATGTAGGCTTAGGCAAAATCTACAACCGCAAGTATCGCGATAGCTGGATCAATGGCTGGTTCTCCTTCACAATGGAAGTCTTGCCAGAGGAGCAAGTGGATCTGGTGGTAACGTACTTGAAGTCCAACGATACTTCGGTGGCCTTCGATATTACGGCAGATGGTGAACGGCTTGGACTAGGTGTCCTTGAGTCTGAAGAGATGAACAAGCTGGTGACGATTCGTTACGAGCTTCCGCAGTTGGTCACGGGTGGTGCATCAGCTACTACAATCAAGTTTGCTTCGCATGAAGGACATAAGGTGGGCCAAGTGGCCGGACTACGTATCGTTAAACGTAATTCTTGAATAATAAAGCTTCGAGAATTATAATAGGAGCAATTCTTTTAATTGAGGTGAAATGGATGTCGTTCCGTATCGTTCGAAGTAACTAGTTATCGGGCTGGGTGAAACGCGTACCAGCTATCAAGGGAGAAGTCTATCCTTTTGATCCATGAACTAGAGCTTTGAACGGTGCCATAGGCAGCTATTTCTATAAAGCCAGGCACTTAACCTATTTAACTTAGAGAACCGTGTATTTGTGAATGGTTTTTTACAGTGGGATGGTGGGGGTTGCCTGGCTTTTTTGCATTCAATTGAAAGAGGAGGAGAACGTGATGTTGAAAAAGAGTCTAGCCCACCTAAAGTGGTGGATTTGCGGTTATATTTTATTGGGTTTTACGATTCAGCTGCTGAGTAGTTTAGGGATTGTTGTGTTTCAAAAAATATTAGACAAGGCCACGATGATGGGCAGCTTTGGTGAAATATTGAATTTGATTATGATGTATGGGGTTTTGCTGGCTGGGGTGGTAATTCTAAATTATGTAGATGAATACCCTAGCGTGTATTTATCGAACAGTATAACGGAGCGATTAAAGATACTTGCACTATCTAAAATATCCAAAATCGACTATCAAGCCTATCAGGATATCGGCACAGGGCAGATGATTAAAGTGATCGAGAATGGAGCGGCGGCTGGGAACAGCATGATTTTCTCCTTTTTCCTTAAAACATTACATGAGTTATTGCCCACGCTGCTGTTCAGTCTCATCTTTATCAGCTTCTATGATTTAAGGATCATGGTAGTCATTGCAGCGGGCTACGTGGTCGTCTTTTTGATAACGAATCTGCTGTTGAAATTTCTGTATGCGATGAAGGCAACCATTCTACAGGAACAAGAAAAGATGTCCAGATTCTCTATCCGTGGATTTATGGAATTGGTCGTCTTCCGGACGAACAAAAGATATGAGAAAGAGATCGATAAATTAAGCCACACCGCACGCACTATCATTCACAAAAATGCTCAGCTACAAATGATCCATGAAGCTTTTTTCGCGATATTTGAGTTGTTTGTCACGATTATTAAAGTTGTTGTCCTGATTTACGGTGTAAAAAGCATTGTCGCAGGTGAGACATCACTTGGTATTGTGGTCGCTTTGTTTATGTTTATTGATAAGATTTATTCGCCGATTGCTATCTTCAATGTCCTCTTTGTAGATTACAGACTGAATAGAGTGACCTACAAAAGATTCGAGGAATTTATTTATGCCCCAGAAGATAAGAATCTAGAACGAGGAGAAGTTATCACTGAGATCCAAGGTGATATTGAATTTAGGGATGTATCTTTTGATTATGGACAAGTGAAGATCTTGAATCATCTATCCTTTTCAATTGCGAGAGGAACGTCGGTTGCTATTGTCGGATTAAGCGGGGGCGGGAAATCAACCCTGATTAAGTTAATCGTAGGCTTATTAAAAAAGGACGAAGGTGAACTCTTATTGGATGGTAAAGATATCGATGAGATCCATCTGGATAGCTACTATGATCATATCTCTTACTTATCACAAGACACGCCGATTTTTGACGCTACGATTAGGGACAATATTATATTTGATGAGCGTTCCTTATCCGATGAAGTGCTGTATGAAATTTTGGAGAAGGTTCATCTGCAGGAAAAGGTAAGCCAATTACCGGATCGTCTAGATACATTGGTAGGTGAAAAAGGCGTCAAATTATCAGGCGGGGAAAGACAGCGATTAGCTTTTGCCAGAATCATTGCTCAGAAAAGAAACATTCTAATTCTGGATGAGCCAGTGTCAGCACTTGATAATATTACGGAGCAAAGCCTTATGGAGACGATTTTGCAGGAATTTCAGGACAAAACCATCATTATTGTTGCACACCGGCTAAATTTTATAAAAGATGTTGATAAGATACTGGTAGTGGATCAAGGTTCGGTCGTGGGTGAAGGGAAGTTTGATGATTTGATAGCGCATTGTGAAGCTTTTAAAGCGTTGTGGAATAGAAAAATATCGTTTACAAATGCTGATTAAATTGTTAACCTCTTCTAAAAAGAGGTGCAGTCTATGGCATGGCCAACACATATTGTAGCAGCAGGTGGATTCGCAGAAAATGAACAAGGAGATATCCTTTTAGTAAAGACGCATGATGGTGGATGGGTATTCCCTGGTGGACAAGTAGAGGTCGGAGAGAACCTGGTGGATGCATTAATTCGAGAGATTAAAGAGGAAAGTGGAATAGATGTCACGGTATCTCAATTGATTGGTGTGTATTCGAATACAGGCATTCATAAATGGTATGACGGTGTAACCGATGTTCCGACCAAGGTCATGTTTGATTTTATCTGCAAGCCCGTGGGTGGGGAATTATGTACCTCGGAGGAAACCTCTGAAGTAATGTGGGTGGCAAGAGAGAAAGTGCTGGATTGGATTACACAACCGGCTATTCGTACCCGCTATCAAGCTTATTTGGATTATGACGGGAATACGAGGTATATGGATTATGTTACTGGAGACACGTTTGAAGTTAATTTGGATCGAACGGTGTAAATATAAGTGATAGGCCATCCTGCAAAGGATGGCTTTTTTGATTATGCTTTGATGCCCTCAAAGGCAGAGGTGATCAAATATTTCACAAAAGCTTCGTCCAGCTCATCCCCTGTGATTAGAAGCCGATAAAATATCGGTCCATAGAGCAGATCAATCGTGATCCCAATATCCAGATCCGCTTTTAATTGGCCTCGGGTCACCCCGCGCTCCAACAACTGTCGTGCCTCTTGGCGGCGGGGAGCAAAAAACCTTGCACGATAGGCCTCAGCAAGGCCAGCATCGAACTGTCCTTCGCCGATCAACTCGGTAATGATCTTTCCTTCTCGGCTGCGAAGAAAGCTGGCCAGATTTGTGGCATGGATTATAATATCGTCCATGACCGAACCTGTGTCTGGCACCGGCAGTCTTGCGGAAGCTGCAGACAGATAGCCGTCCATGACCACGGCTGCTTTGTTAGGCCACCATTTATAAATGGTCGCTTTGCTTACCTTCGCCCGTTCGGCAATTTTCTCTACGGTCACCGCCCCAAATCCGGTCTCCAGCAGTAGATCATACGATGCTGCCAGAATAGAAGCCTCGGCTTCGTTATTGCGCGGCCGTCCTCTTTTTTTATCCATAAGAGATCCCTCCCGACTAATCTATCCTTTATTTTACTTGCGATCAAAAAATAGAAACTGTACGTTCATTATACAAAATATTTTAAGAAGTAGCCAATCACCTATTTACAAAACTGAACGTTCAGTATATATTTAAACCAATTAGTAAACGTTACGTACAGTATTTAATATCGAAGGGTGGAGATCTTATGAATCAAGGTAATCAAATGAATTCTGTTAGTTCAGTAAATCCGGCAAAGGAACATTCGGAAGGAAAAACGATCCCTGGATGGATTACATTGTTACTGGCGGCCTCCTGCGGACTTATTGTGGCTAATCTGTATTACGCCCAAACCCTGATCGGACAGATTGCCCAAGCTACGCAGCTTTCTTCTGGGGCAGCAGGTCTGATTGTAACTTTGACTCAGGTAGGATACGTTCTTGGACTTTTGTTCGTAGTACCGCTTAGCGATATTATTGAAAATCGCCGCCTGACTGTGGCGTCACTGGCTGTGGTGGTGGTGTCACTGGTAGCAGCCACACTAGCTCCGAATGCTGCAATCTTTCTGGGAGCGTCTCTGTTCATTGGCCTCGGTTCCGTAGCTGCCCAGATTCTTGTGCCGTATGCGTCTTTTCTGGCTGCTGAAGAGCAGCGCGGCCGGGTGGTCGGTAATGTAATGAGTGGGCTGCTGCTCGGCATTATGTTCGCCCGGCCACTGGCTAGCTTTGTCTCTGGATTGTGGGGATGGCATGCGATTTATGCCATATCGGCAGTAGTGATTGCCTTATTAACACTTCTATTGTCCCGTGTGCTGCCGCAGCGCCAGCCTGTGCCTACAATGAATTATGGTGGATTGATCCGTTCGCTAGGTACTTTACTGAAGAATACGCCAGTGCTGCGCCGCCGGGCAATATATCAGGCTAGCCTGTTTGGCGCCTTCAGCCTGTTTTGGACGACAGTCTCTTTGCATCTGTCCGATACGTATCATTTAAGTCAGCAAGGCATTGCCTTGTTTGCACTGGCTGGAGTAGCCGGGGCTATCGCTTCTCCCATCGCCGGGAGATTAGCCGACCGCGGCTGGACCCGGTCGCTGACCGGTCTTGCGTTTGTGCTGGCAGCTGTGGCTTTTCTTCTAGCTTACTTGTTTCAGGAGGATTCGAGAGTAACCCTTGGATTGCTGGTCGCAGCGGCCATCATGCTGGATATGGGGGTATCGGGTAATCTAGTGCTTGGACAAAGGGCGATTTATTCCCTTGGGAACGAGGCGAGAGGACGTTTAAACGGATTATTTATGGCAATATTTTTTGTAGGAGGAGCCGTTGGTTCTTCACTGGGGGGCTGGGCATATGCGTACGGCGGCTGGGGTCTGACCAGCTTGATCGGGCTGGCTCTGCCGATCTTAGCCTTCCTGTACTATTTAACGGAGAAAAAACAAGCGTAAGAGGTTCAAATAAAGGCATTAAAAGGACTGCTCTCCAGGCTGAATATAGTCAGCCTGGAGAGCAGTCCTTTTTTGGAATTCCTAAACGGTATAAGGATTTTGGCGAATCATTTGAATAAGGTTTGCCGCCGAGGCGGATAACGGTTCATTTTTTCGCGTACAAATCGCAATGCTATTCTTCAGATGTATGCCTTCAACATAAACTCGGCATAACTCTCCCCGTTCAACATCTTCGCGAACAACGAGTGAAGAGACGAAGTTGGCGCCATACCCGGCGATAACGGCTTGGATCGCTTCATGAAGTCCGTTAAATTGCAAAGAGATCGTGGGAGCTGGCGTATTATATGTACGGCATAACGATAATAATCGCTCTCTCGTCGAACTCCCTTCCTCACGCATGACAAAAGGCTCCTTCATCATTTCGGATAAAGAAATCTGCTTATTCGCATAGGGGTGATGGGGTGCGACCACAAACCATAACTCATCCTGAAATAACTCCTCTGTCCGGATCGTATCTGGATAGGCCTCGGAAATCCCTCCGTAAATCGCCATATCCACGTCTACATTTAACAGCTGCTTCAGGGCATCGCTTGAATTGGTGGTCGTAATCACCATTTCTACTTGCTCATATTGTTGCTTGAACTTTGCGATCCAGGTAGGGATAAGGAAATGAGCAGGCAAATACGTCGCGGCTAGGCGTATACTTCCATTCGTGCCGTTAACATAATCCTGAGTGAATTGTTCGATCTGCTGTTCGACAGCGAACAGTCTTTTTGCGAGTAGGGCAAGCTCCTCACCCGCATCCGTTAAAGTAATTCCTCTACCTTGAGGCTTGAACAGGGCGAAGTATAGTTCCTTTTCGAATTTCTTGATCTGAGCCGTAATCGCAGGCTGACTGATATTTAATACTTCAGAGGCGCGCGTCACGCTACCCGTTGATGCGATCACATGGAATAAGCGTAAGGCGTGTAGATTCATGGTTAAGCTCCTATCTGCTATCGTTTGATTCATATATTAAATATATAATTTTGGTTTAAAGATATATTATTTTTATGATTATAACTGATTTACAATACAGGTATAAAGTTGAAGTTGAAGTTGAAGTTGAACTTGAATCTTTAGTTAGGGAAAAGGAGTACCGAAGAGGAGGTTTGGAACTGTAGGAGCGTCAGCGACCGACTAAAAGCTTTCCGTAGGAAAGCTCACTTCGTAAGCATAAGCTCTACGGATTTCAACCACGAATAGTGGTTTTAATCGAAGAAATCTGGAGACAACAGCGGCCGGAAGTCCAAACACTCCTCGTAGTTACGACCGATCCCTAATTGTGGAAATGAAAATTTTATTTCAAAGGAGAAGTGATAAATATGAATCAAACGAATACATGGGATAAAGTCGATCAGTACATTACAGAGCGGCTAATTCCGCAGGACTCTGTGCTGGAGGAAGTATTGACCGCTAATCAATTGGCAGGGCTGCCGCCCTTTGATGTCTCACCTAGTCAGGGCAAATTCCTTAACCTATTGGTTCAAATGAAAGGGGCACGCCGGATTCTGGAGATTGGCACTTTGGGTGGGTACAGCACAATTTGGATGGCAAGGGCGCTCCCGTCTGACGGACATATCGTTACTTTGGAGCTAGATCCGTCGCATGCTCAGGTGGCTGGGGCTAATTTCTCGCTTGCTGGGGTGGACGATGTGATAGAACTGCGTATAGGAGATGCGTTGGGGCAATTGTCTCAGATGAAGCAAGAGGGTGTGGAACCCTTTGACTTTATATTCATTGATGCCGATAAACCCAACAACCCTAACTATTTACAATGGGCGCTTCAATTTTCCCGGCCCGGTACGGTGATTATAGGCGATAATGTGATCCGTGAAGGTGAGGTCATTAACAAGAATAGTAAAGATCCTCGTGTTGTAGGCGTTCGCGAATTTTATGATCTGTTGGCTAAAGAGCCTAGGATTTCGGCTACTGCCCTTCAAACGGTGGGGAGTAAAGGGTATGACGGATTCGTATTAGGGATTGTGAATAGCTAAGTTATGTATTGCAATATCCAACAATTGTAATATAATCTATGGAAAATCTAATAGTGAGAGGTACTTTCTATGCAACCTATATTTGAAACACAAAGGTTAACGCTAAGACCGTTTCAATCTACAGATGCAAGTAAAGTGCAAGACCTTGCTGGGGATATAGAAGTAGCTAGAACAACCCTGTCTATTCCCCATCCCTATCCGGATGGAGCGGCTGAATCTTGGATTAGTGCCTGTAGGAGGAGTGCAGCCGAAGGGGATGGGTTTCCATTTGCTTTAATTAGTAGAGAGAGTAATGCCTTACTAGGCTGTATGAGTCTAAATATAGACAAATCGCATAAAAGAGGGGAACTTGCCTATTGGGTAGGCAAACCTTTTTGGGGGAATGGTTATGCGACTGAAGCGGCTAAGAAGCTGATTGATTTCGGATTTGAAGACCTGTCATTAAATAAAATATGGGCAGCGGCAATGACTAGAAATCCAGCTTCCTCTAACGTTATGAAAAAAGCTGGAATGAGATTTGAAGGGGAATTTAAACGGCATATTTTAAAATGGGATAAATTCGAGGATATAGTCTTCTACGGGTTAACTAGAATTGAATATGAAGATAGGAGATAAGTGGTATGATAACAACAAGGGGTTCCTAAGCCATGCTGGCTTGTGGAACCCCTCCTTTTTTAAAGTGACTCTTTAATCACCTTTTTATAGTAGAAAACAGACAGCACTGCAAAGATCGAATACAAAGCCGTGTATAAGAGCATTACCAGAATCATCGGTGTCCAAAGCTCAGTGCCGAAGAAGAACCAGCCTGACTTGACGGCAAAGTAGCTGTGAAGCAGGCCTATAACTAATGGAATCCCGAAATTGAACAATTGTTTCATCTGAATCCCTCTAAGCAAATCACCCTGCGTGAATCCAAGCTTTCTTAGGATCGTATAGTTAGGCTTTTCGTTCTCACTCTCATCCATTTGTTTGAAATAAAGAATACATCCGGAGGTAATCAGGAACGTTAGCCCCAGAAAAGCAACGATAAACATGATCAGTCCCATAGTTTCCTTTTGATTTTTTTTCGTCTCCAGTTGAGAGTCATGCCGGTTGTCTTTTTCAAATTTCATGTTCTGAAAAAGATCATTCGCCTGCTCAACGCTTGACCGATCTTTCATATCGATTCCGATATTAAGAGAGGACTTTCTTTGAAGGGCTGGATCTAGATCGTTTTGTAAGCGTTCGAAGATCGTTTCGTCTACAATAGCAACGGGTAAGCCGCCACCTGTGAAAGATAATAAAATAGGTGCATCCATATTTATTTTTTCATAAGCTTGTGGAATAACCTCATGCAATCCCTTCAATTCAATGGGGCCTTTGTCTTTCATAGCAATCATATTATCCAGTGCACTACTTGTCTTTGTAAAATAGGTCTCATCCGGCGATACATCGATACCTTCAAGTGCCTTTTCACTAATCACAGGAAGGGTCATGATATCAGAGATTATACTAGAGTCCTTTGTATTTTCACCCAGAATCTTCTTCACATTTACATCTACCTGAATGACCTCGGTCTTTTTTTCTGTAAACACTAAGTTCTTCGCAGTTAATACCTCTTTAAATCGTTCGGCTTCATGGATATCGGTAAGAATAAAATCTGACGGAACGTACAGCTTCGCATTTTTCTCAGTAGAGTAGAATGAGATGTAGCTCAAGGATAATAGACCTATTGCTAGTGCCGACACCGTTGTAATGACGGTCAGTAATACGGCGTTTGACTTCATTCGGAACATAATGGAGGAGAGAGACAATACCTCTTTAATGTTCAGATACCCATTTTTCTGTTTACGAATGAGATGAAAGATAAAGCTTACGGAGCCTTTATAGAAAAGATAAGTCCCAATGATAACTGAAGCCAGAATAGTAATCATGGCTATAGATAGCTCAGTCATTGATGTTAAATCTCCACTAAATAATCGAGATGAAATCGAATAGCCAAGTATAATGAATCCAATACCAGCGATCCCGATGATCATTTCGAAGAAGGACAGCTTTTTCACGGTACCTTCTGTGGTTGAGGTCACTCGGAATAAGGACAAAATGCTTTGTCTTTTAATAAAGCTATAGTTCATCAGCATGATTAAGAGATAGATTATAAAAAATACAATCAGCGTTTGGACTAAAGCCAGATTAGAGAAACGAAGGGAAGCAATCGCATCGACCCCAATCGTTTTAAAGAGAATCATTAGAATTAACTTTGAAACAGAAAAACCTACGGCGATTCCTAGAATTAAAGAACCGAAATACAGGATAAAGTTCTCTGCCGAAAGAATCCGGAATATTTTACCTTTGGTCATTCCAATTAACTGGAACAAGCCAATTTCCTTGCCCCGGCGTTTGATGAAGATGGTATTAGCATATAACAGGAAAATGGATACAATCCCGACCAGTAAGACCGAGGCAGCCTTAATTGCTGCGCCCCCTTTGACCGAGCCTTCTACCGCATCCATCGAGGGATCATATTGCAACGTAACAAAGGCGAAATATAAGGCCACGCTAAAGACGAGAGCAAACACATACAGGTAGTAATTTCTGATGTTTTTTCGCAGATTTCGCAGCATCAATACATTAATGCTCATTCTGCACACCACCTAATACACCTTGTGTTTTTATGATGTCGTTGAAGAAGACTTGTCTGGATTGTTCCCCTTTATTTAATTGCGTATAGATCGTACCATCCTTTATAAAAATAACTCTACTGCAATAGCTAGCTGCCACTGGATCATGGGTAACCATAACGATCGTTGCTTTTCGTCTTTGATTTAGTTCACTTAGCTTGTTTAACAAATCAGAAGCAGATTTAGAATCCAAGGCCCCTGTAGGTTCGTCAGCAAAAATGATACTCGGCTCATGAATGAAGGCCCGGGCTGCAGAGGTACGCTGTTTTTGCCCCCCAGAGATTTCATTCGGGTACTTATTTTTTAATTCTAAAATCCCCAGCTCCCTCGCGACGTTTTCGAATTTCTCATTGGCAATTTTCTTAGGGGTGTTGGTAATGGATAGAGGTAACAGGATGTTCTCCTTCACAGTCAGCGTATCCAAGAGATTGTATTCTTGAAAAATAAATCCTAAATGATTTTTCCGAAACTCAGCTAATTGCTTTTCTTTCATAGTAGAAATTTCATTACCTTCGATGGTAATTGATCCATTGCTGATCTTATCTATAGAGGAGAGAACGTTAAGCAGGGTGGTTTTTCCTGAACCGGAAGATCCCATAATGCCAACAAATTCTCCTTCTTCAATAGAAATATCCAGTCCGCTCAACACGGATTGTTTGTTTAATTTGTTTCCGTAGCTTTTATGAATTTTAGTGGCTTCTAGAATTGCCATATTGATTCACTCCCTTTTTATACTCGTTCTTTTTGTATAGCCTTATTATAAAAGGCTTTGCCGTTCTTATCCTTCGATTGCCCGAACAAAATAAAAAAGCATGTGACATTGTTGTCACACGCTTGAGAGCTTCACGAATTCATTTTTAAGGGGAAAGGTTAAAGTGAACGTCGTCCCTGATCCGAGCCTCGACTCAACTCCGATGATGATCAACAAGGATTGTGCTGCTTTTTTGGCTAAATATAAGCCCATACCTGTGGCGGCATTGTCGCGATGCACGGTGGTGGAAGTAAATCCTCTATCAAATATTCGAGGCAAATCCTTTGGATCTATCCCGCGCCCACCATCCTTCACCTCAAGAACGATATGCTCAGCTTGCTGATAGCTACTCACTGTAATATCTGAAGCCTCACTATATTTCACGGCGTTGGTTAGTAGTTGTCGGATAATAAAAGCCAGCCATTTGGCATCACTAAGCACTTCAGCTACTTCCAAGTTCAGTTCAAAGCCGAGTCCCTTCTGAATACACCAGGATTGCAACGTCTTAATCTCCCCGAAAATAAGCGTTTCTAAATCGATATGTTCTATATACAAATCATTCTCAATAAAGGGAATCCGCCTTTGATGGAGCTGCTGGTCCAGTAAGAGATGTATTCGCAGCCATTCATAGGTCAGATTTTTCTTCATTCCGTCATCTTCCATACGTTCAATCATTAGGTGCATCGCGGTCAAAGGGGTCTTCACCTCATGAATCCACGACAAAAGCTCGTCTTTCTCCTGCTCTAGCGTCATTTGATTATGTGAAGCAGTCTGTTTCAACCATCTGGCTTGATTGGTGATGCTCTCTTCAATCATTTTCTCAAATGGACTTTCGGGGGAGGCGATACTGGTTAAATCCAGATCATCCTCTCGCTCCGCCAAGCTTTTATAGAATCTGGTTTCCCTGGGATAGCGAAGGATTAAGAACATTACGAACAAAAACATCGACAAGGAGACCAGATAGAGGACCGAAGAGAATGGAATCGACGGGTCCATATAGGTGACAAAGAGTATAAACAGGTTGGTAAAGAGAACAAGGAGGATCCAGCTGCTTCTTTCCAAGAGATATTTCTTAATCATAGGGTTTCCTCTTCGATGGCCATATACCCTTGTCCCACTTTCGTTTCAATGAAATTACCTAATTCAAGCTCATCCAGCTTCTTGCGCAGCCGATTTACGTTGACGGTAAGGGTGTTGTCACTAATAAAACGTTTATCATCCCACAAGCTATTGATTAATTCCTCGCGGGTGACGATTTTATTCTTTTTTTCAATAAGTAGTTTTAATATATAAATCTCGTTTTTCGTAAGCTCAATCGATCCCATTTCATTCGTCAACAGATTTCTCTCATAATCCACGGTTGCTCCGCACCATGTTTTGAGTTCAATGTTCTCTGTGTTGTAATTGTAGACGCGTCGAAGAATCGCTTGTACTTTGGCAATGAGTACATCGAAATGGAAGGGCTTTTGAATATAGTCATCGGCTCCAAGCTGCATGGACATCACCATATCCGTAGGATGATCGCGTGACGATAAGAAGATAATCGGAAGGTTGGAGTGAGAGCGAATCATTCGACACCAATGAAAGCCATCAAATTTAGGTAATTGGATATCGATGATGACTAAATCAGGTTTGATCTCTATAAATTCCTGCGTGACATTGCTGAAATCTTGAATGCCATACACATCGTAAGACCACTGGGTAAGTCGCTCCTTGATCTCATTAAACAGCGTTGTATCATCTTCTATTAATAATAGCTTGAACACATCTTCACCACACTTTTAGTTAGCTTTACAGCATTTTGGATAATACATCCTGATAATGCTTGAACTCTTTGGCTTCATTTAGATTAGGGCATGTTCTTAAGGATAGCAGAGCGCTTTCGATTAAGAACTCTCTCGGTTCCTTATTATTCATGATTTCTTCTTGGATAAAGTACAACAGCTTTAGATAATTAGTGCGGTTCGTATCACCTGGCGCGAAGGATCTCTCTATTATTTTCTTCAGGCTGATTGTCGCAAAGGATAGATCATTATTGAAAAAATCACTGTATTCCGCTGCGGGCAATAACTTGTCCACATGTTCTGGTGAGATGAGTTGAATGCCCATGTCACTTACTTCTTCAACAACCTTTTGGATAAGAGTAGTGCAATAATCAATGATTTGTTTAGAGGTGATGACTTCATTCATAGCACTGTTGATTTGCAGCATATTCTGCAGAATCCCGTTAAAAATAATGGCTCCATCCAGTAAATAAGGTTTTTTATCCGCAGGAAAAATATGAAGAAAACGTTCATATACCCAAGTGAGCAGGTTGAACTTCGTTTTTTTGATAAATGTAATTAAGTCTGGATCATTGGAGACTAAAGCATCTTCAACGAGCTGTAATAATCTATTTTTTTTATTGATTTTCATGACCAGCTGAACCTGCTCGGCAAATATCTTAATGTCAGAGGGGTCTTGACCAATGAGCATTGAATTTCGCCCTTCTTCAAGCTGAATGTGAATAGATGTGAATACAGCCTTGAAAAGATCCCCTTTGGAAGGAAAATAGTTATAAAAAGACCCTTTGGAGATCCGGCTATGATTCAAAATATCCTGAATGGAAGTGGCGTGGTACCCTTTTTCAATAAATAATTCATGTGCCTTATGAATCACTTGCTCTTTTCGTTTATTAATCATCTGAGATGCCCCTTTAAGCTGGACTCTTTGTTCCAATATAGACTAGCTTATATTTCCTCTTATTACAATTTCAATTTTAAATGAATTTTGTCTTGCCAAGCAGTAAATAAGGGAGTAATATATTCTACACTGGTTTGTAACTAGAGTTCAAATTTGAACCAATAGTATGATTATAGAATGGAGGATTCCAAAATGAAAGCAAAAGAAAATAAAGCGTCCTACGGGATATTGGCAATCCTTATGATTGGTGCATTTGTTGCTTTACTGAGTAATACCCTACTCAATATAGCTTTACCATCGATTATGAAGGATTTTGATGTCAGTGCCTCAACAGTGCAATGGCTATCTACAGGTTATATGCTCGTGAACGGGATCATGATTCCCTCGACAGCATTTTTGATTCAAAAGTATACCGCGAGACGGTTGTTCCTAATCGCCATTGGATTATTTGCGATAGGAACCTTTATCGGAGGGTTCGCACCTAGTTTCCCTGTGTTATTGATCGCCAGAATGGTTCAGGCTTCCGGGGCTGCAATCATGATGCCATTATTAATGAACGTATTGTTCACTACCTTTCCGCCTGAGAAACGTGGTTCAGCTATGGGGATGTTCGGGTTGGTTATGATTTTTGCACCAGCGATCGGACCTACATTATCTGGATGGATTATTCAGCACTATGAATGGCCTGTTCTATTCTTTATGATTGCCCCAATCGCTGTATTGGTGTTCATTCTGGCCTTCTTTAAATTACATGATCCTAAAAAAGATGTGGCGATTAAGATCGATTTCCTATCTGTGCTTTTATCCGCAATTGGTTTCGGGGGGCTTCTATATGGCTTCAGTTCCGCTGGGAATAAAGGATGGGATGATCCAATGGTCTACTCCGCTCTTATTATCGGGGCGATTGGATTAGTAATATTCATTATGCGCCAATTGAAGATGAAGGAGCCTATGCTGAACTTCAGAGTGTACAAATATCCGATGTTTGCGTTATCCTCAGCGATTTCGATTACGCTAAATATGGCAATGTTCTCGGCGATGATGCTGATGCCGATCTACCTGCAAAATATTAGAGGGATTTCACCACTGGATTCAGGACTTCTAATGTTGCCTGGTGCGTTAATTATGGGTGTTATGTCACCAATCACAGGTAAATTGTTCGATAAATTCGGAGGTAAAGTATTAGCACTAGTCGGTCTAGCAATCGTAGTGATTAGTACGTATTTCTTTAGTGATTTGACTGAAACGACTAAATATTCTACACTCATGATTCTATATTCTGTAAGAATGTTCGGGATCTCTATGGTGATGATGCCAGTGATGACTAATGGACTGAATTCTATTCCAGCCAAATATACGCCGCATGGTACAGCGATGAACAGTACGATTCAGCAAGTATCAGGAGCGATTGGTGGGGCACTGCTCGTAACTATTATGTCTAACAGTACCACTTCACATGTGAAGGATATGGTCGCTGATGCTGTAAGTAAATTAACGACTAAACCTTCGGCAGACCAATTGCTTGGTATACAAAATCAAGTTATTGCGAAAGCTACTATTGAAGGAATTAACGATGCATTTTTAGTCTCTGTAGGCGTAGCGATTATTGCATTTATTCTAGCCTTCTTTATTAAAAGAGGCATTCAGCCTAAGGAAACAGCAGAAGAGAAAGTGACTGCGAAGCCAGTAGCTGCCAAGCAGGTTACAACGCATTAATCTATATTCAAAAAGGCGCTCACCTTATAGGTGATGCGCCTTTTTTTGCAAATATAAGAAAGTGTAGATTATTTATAATGATGGGTTAATCTTGGACCATCCTGAATGACTGTGATGGAATTATCGTTCGCGACATATAACCTATTTGTTAGTGGATTCAGGACAATATTTACGCCTGTTACGGAGGGGAATACCGCAATTCTTTTAAACGTGCTGGCGTTATAAACAGACATTCTGTTCTTATTGAAATTACTGACAAATAAGTGATTTGTAATCGGGTTGATGAATGTGCTGGAGGAGGAGGATAACACTCTAGTTGTGATCACCTTATTGGTATTTCCATTAAGCACAAAAAGCTTCCCTTGTTTAACCTGTTGAGCGCTAGACACGTAAACACGGTTCGTAAGCGGATTAAGGATGACCTCACTTTGTAACCTTCCAAGCTGTACATTCTTGAGGAGCTTGTTGGTTCGGCCATTGATCACGGAAAGAAAGCGGCTTAAATTATTCGCTACATAAATACGGTTGGTAATCGGATTTAATGCTGGTATGGTAATGGGGTTCTTGCCAACCTTTATAGTTGCTATCACGGTTTGTGTACTGCCGTTGATGACAGATACGGAGTTGTTTATCGTATTCGTTACATAAATGCGATTGGTACGTTTATTGATGACGATAGCGGAAGGACGGCCGCCGATGTGGATAGTGGTTCGAATACAGTTCGATCTGCCATCGATCACAGTTACGATGCCAGAGGCACTCGACACATAAATCAGGTTCGTACGAACATTAACGTTAACACTATCAGGGTTTCTGCCTACTTGGAGGGTCTTGATTACACGGTTTGTCCGTCCGCTAATTACAGATACCGTCCCATCGCGGAAGTTGGTGACGTACACACGGTTTGTTCTTGGATTGATGGCTAGCTTGAGCGGAAATCTGCCTACTTGTATGGTTGCAATGATCCGATTGGTCAGGGTGCTTAATACACCAACAGTTCCGGCTGTAGTGTTAGGATTTACGAAGAATACCCGATTGGTGATGGGATTTACCTCAATATCTCCGACAGGTACGGATGTAGGAACTGTGGTTATGATGGTGGGTAACGCCATGATATAACCCCCTCTTCAAATGACTAGATGATTCATTATATTTGGGCAAGGGCAAAAGGGTACTACATATATCGTTGCAAGATGTAACTCCTGGGTGTAGAATAATTTTCCTATATACATTTGAAATAGTGTGTAAGCGCTATATTTTATAGGGAAATGAGATGCACTGGAGGTTGGAGGATAAGATGATGAAATCAGTGTTGTCGGATATTTTACTAACACCTGATAAGTTACAACTTCATAGCGAATTACTAGAGGAGATTGGAAAATACATTACGCAAGAGATCCTAAATCATCCGTTATTGCAAGAAGTTCGTCAGAGGGTAAGCATTATCCTCGATGGATCGACCGCACTCGGGGTGGTAGATGGGCAGTCGGATGTAGATATAATCATTATTTGTGAGGATGAGTCTTACAACCGTATTAATCATCGGTTCGAGGAAGCAGGCCTGATTCCGGAGCATAGTAGTTTTTTTATGGATTTAAGGCTTCCGTGTGGGAAGACAGGGCATTATACACTCCATAAAATATCTGATATCAAAGAAGCTTTAATGAGCGGGGATATGAAATGGCTGTGGAATGCATCAGTGTCCTATATTTACTACGATCTGCTGGATCTGAACTCACTTTTTCATTCCTATGTTCCACTCCAACCTGAAGTGCTAATGAAATTTCGTAAGAATTCATACATACAGCTAAGAAGCTATGCCAGAAGTCTAGATCATCCTGTAGTTCGTGGCGACGCCTTTCCCATCATGTTCTTAGCGGTTTCCCTTTATAAAGAGGCTTTACGCTGTGCAATCACTATTGAAGGTTATCCGTATCCCTATGACAAATGGCTTGTTCCCGTAGCGCAGCAAACGGCCGTGGGACAAAGAATTTTAGAATGTGCAGGAGATTTTTGGAGTTATCTAAGAGAGGATGGATCCTTTGCTCCGATGTATCAGGAGGACAATAATTTTGTCAAAATGGAAAAACTATTTCGAAAGATACTTTTGGAGGAATTCCGCCTGAGAGGGATCGATGAACCTTGGTTAATAGAGCGGTGGAAATTTTCGGATGAATAACCGGAGTAATGAGGGTGACTATGCTTATGGATTACGGTAAGGTATACTGGAATGAACTTTTCAGTAAGAGGTGATTAAATGGCTGGGACAGTCTCTATATTAGGCGTTCCTTTTTCAAAATTAACACTACACGAGACAACACTTCATCTAACAAAACATATTCAAGCCGGAGAACCAAAGCTATTTCATTTGATTACGGCGAACCCGGAAATTACGATAACAAGTCAATCGGACGAGCTGCTTCGAACCATACTCCATGAGGCAGATCTGATTACTCCTGATGGGATTGGCATTGTGCTGGCATCGAAAAGAAAAGGTGACCCTATAACTGAACGAGTTACGGGGTATGAACTACTTCTTGAACTGCTCGCACAAGGGAATAAGCTGGGCTGGAGCTTTTATTTCTTAGGAACGGATGAGCATACCAGCTGTAAAGCGGTCGAAAAGATTACAGAGCTATATCCGAATGTTAAAATTGCCGGAAGACATAATGGTTTTATTACTAAAGAAGAGGAACCGGCCATTGTGGCAGAGATTCAGCACGCACAGCCAGATTTCCTGATTGTCGCGATGGGGGCTCCATACTCTGACAAGTGGGTTTATAAGCATAAACAGGCGCTTTCTCAGGTTAAGGTTGTTTTTGGTGTCGGGGGAAGCTTGGATGTTATAGCGGGAAAAGTGACTCCAGCCCCTGCGATATGGAAGAAACTCAATTTGGAGTGGTTGCATCGGCTGTTATTTTCCCCTGTAGCCAAAGGACAAAAGTCGCGCTGGCGCAGACAAGCCGTTCTTCCTAAATTCGTGTATCGAGCAATGATAAGGAAATGAGGTATAGCAGTAAATAGATAGTCTTTCACGATTTCTGCAATTTGTAGAAGTAGTGAAGGACTTTTTTTGTGGTCGCTTACAGGAAATATGCCCTAAGTATTTAAGGGAGAATATCGACTGATGAAATTCCAATATATTCTTGATTGCTTTTTTAAGAATGTTGTAATAAAATATTATCAAGATAATAAATTATTATCAAAAATAAATTAGACGCAAAACGAAAGGAGTGAAATGCTCACATGATAGAAGATCGCAGCTGTCTAGAGTCCTATTTTCCAATCGCTTCTTTTATTGCTTCAATTATAGGTTCAAAATGTGAGGTTGTTATTCATGATATAAGCAATCCAGAGCGTTCAATTATTTTTATTGAGAACGGATACATTAGTGGGCGTAAAGTAGGAGATAGTTCAACAGATCTCGTGCTTAAGCTGTTGAAAGATGAGTCCTACCGTGAGCAACCGTTTATTGCTAACTATAAAGCGCGTGGTTCGCAAGGTCAGGTATTTCGCTCCGCTACTTATTATATTAAAAACAGCAGCAGCGAATTGGTCGGTATGATGTGTATTAACATTGATGTCACACATATGGAGGTTGCAGCTGAGTGGATACAAAACATTTTGCAAGGAGGATCAACACTTCCACCAGTACCGTTAATACCACAGCAAGAGGTTGTAGAGAAGCAGACGGAAGAGTATTTACAAGGAAACGTAGATGATCTGCTCCAGCACATGATTGATTCGGTGCTCGGTAAAATTAATGTTCCGGCAGAGCGATTGTCCTCGAAAGAGAAGATTGAACTTGTGAAAGTACTTAACGAGCAGGGCGTGTTTCTACTTAAAGGTGGAGTTTCTCAAGTCGCTAAGACCTTGATGATATCTGAGCCAACCGTTTATCGTTATTTGCAAAAAATTAAGTGAGAATAAACAGAACTCTCAAGAGAGGAAGTGGGCTAGATGACAATAGACTTTGATAAGGTTGTTAGCCGATATGGGACCAATTGCGCGAAATGGGATGGTATGGCGCAAGTTTTGGGCAGAGAAATGATAGCGCTTTCTGTTGCGGATATGGATCTTCAAGCCCCTCCACAGGTGATAGAGCGAGTAACGGAGATGGCGAAGCATGGCATATATGGATATACCGATCCTTTTCCACCTTATTATGAGGCAGTTCAGGGATGGATTAAAAAAGCTTACGATTGGGAGGTTCCGCAAGAATGGATCGTGTTTTGCCCTCGTATTGTGCAAGCGGTTTCTCTGATCATTCAGAACTTCACTCAACCCGGTGATCAAGTGTTAATCCATACGCCAGCCTATCAGCCGGTTGCTAAATCAGTAGAGCTAAATAACCGCGTATTAGTGGAAAGTCCACTTCGTGAAGTGAACGGGCGTTATGAGATCGATTTTGCTGATATGGAGTTGCGGATGCAAGCAGGGGTTAAAATTGTACTGCTCATCTCACCGCATAATCCGGTTGGACGGGTATGGACACGAGCTGAACTAGAACGAATCGTTAGCTTGTGTACAAAGTATGATGCTTATATTGTATCGGATGATATTCATGCCGATTTTATCCATGAAGGTCATGAGCATACGATAATCGGGAAGATATCGACCGAGGCTGAGCAGCGATCCTTTATCTGTACTTCCCCAGGGAAGACCTTCAATCTTGCAAGCCTTGAAATTGCTAACATCGTGATTCCGAATGATCAGTTGCGGGAGAAATTCAGACGTTGTTTACAGCAAGCGGGCTGTCATAACCCCACCTTTTTTGCAGTACCTGCATTAGAAGTGGCTTATACGGAATGCGATGAATGGCTGGAAGAATTACGAGGATATATCACAGCCAATATCGCTTGGGTGAAAGCGTATATAGCTGAATCTATGCCTGAACTTCGCGTGATCGAGTCAGAAGGAACCTATCTGTTATGGGTGGATTGTAGGGCAATCAGTACCAACGAAGCAGAGCTAAAGCAGTGGATCGAGTCGGATGCGAAGGTTAGCGTGAGCTTTGGGACAGGTTTTGGAGCATCAGGAGAAGGCTTTATCCGCTTAAATATTGCGACGCCACGGCCCTTGTTGCAGGAAGCTTTTGAACGGCTGAATCGAGCTTATCCATTAAAAAAGTAAAAATAGTAAAAAACAATTGATCAATGACCTTGAAAGACCTCATTAGTAGCTTTTCTCAGATCCATATCAAGGGGGAAAATAACCATGTCCAAATCAGAATCACCAAGAGTCAAGAAACAGCCGACGATGTTCTTAGCACTATTACCGATTATTACAATGATTGTGTTACTTAGTTTAGGGTACGTGTTGTTTGAATTACCACCTGAACCACTTATCATTACCTCTGCGGTTGTTGCTGGTATTATCGCGATTATTCTTGGTTATAGCTATAACGACATACTAGAATCTATCGCTGGCAAGATCGCGAAAACGATGCCTGCCATTCTTATTCTGATCATGGTGGGTTTTATGATTGGGGCATGGATGGTTGGTGGAACGATCCCAATGATGATTTATTATGGATTGAATATCATTAATCCACAATTTCTGCTTATCACCGCATTTATTGCGACAGCTGCCGTTTCACTTTGTACGGGCACGTCTTGGGGGTCAGCGGGAACGATCGGGGTCGCCTTTATGGGTGTTGGCGCGGGTATGGATGCGAACCTAGCAGCAGTAGCTGGTGCTGTTGTTGCAGGTGCTTATTTTGGTGATAAATTGTCACCGCTTTCAGACACAACGAATATTGCTGCGTTAGCAACAGGTGTCAATCTTTATGAGCATATTGGACATTTACTATATACCACACTTCCTTCATTTATCGTTGCAAGCGTTGTCTTTATTATCACAGGCCTAAACACAGATGCTGCCGGTGCTATTGTTCCAGAAAAGGTTGGAACGATCATGGGAACATTAGATACCATTTATGACTTTAATCTGCTGCTATTAGTACCTGTACTAATCATCTTGTATGGTTCTATTACGAAGAAGCCGACCATCCCAGTCATGCTGATCTCTTCCATGTTCGCTATGGCCAACGCACTTGTATTTCAGGGATTTACGTTGAATGAGGTCGTATCTTCTGTTGTTAATGGATTTAATATTTCTATGGTTCACGTAGCTGGATTTGATTCTGCTAACATTATTGAAGATGTACCCCGTCTCCTAAATCGTGGCGGAATGAACTCCATGATGGGTACACTTCTCATTTGCTTCTGTGCAATCACGTTTGCTGGAACCATATCTCTGACGAAATCCTTGGAATTGATTGTTAATAAGCTTTTGAAGTTCGTCCATTCCACAGGTTCAATGATCGTAGCAACCATTGTTACAGGTCTTACGATGATCGGGGTTACAAGTAATGGTCAGGTATCCATCTTAATGCCAGGTGAAATGCTGCGTGAAGCATATATCTGTCGGGGCTTGCATCCGAAGAATTTGGGACGTACGATCGAGGATTCAGCGGCGATTACCGAGCCTATTCTGCCTTGGACAGCTGCAGGTGCTTATATGGCGGGAACGCTGGGTGTTGCAACGTTAGACTATTTACCTTGGGCTGTTCTCTGTTGGACAGGAATAATCTTTGCGACGATATGGGGCTTTACGGGATTTGGTATCGCGAAGTTAACGCCAGAGCAACAGGCAGAAATGCTAAAGGAATATGACGGTAAAACTAATGAACAAGTTGGATAAAGGAGTCTTTTAAAATGAAAAATATGCATAAAGAAACTGTAATAACAACGGATGCACCAGGTGCAATTGGACCTTATTCTCAAGCTGTAAAGCTTGGGAACGTCCTATATACTTCAGGACAACTCGGACTAGACCCGGTTAGTGGGACTTTTCCTGCTACGGTTGAGGAACAGACGGAACAGTCGTTGCTGAATGTCAAAGCCATACTGGAAGCGGCGGGTACAAGCATGGACCAGGTAATAAAGACGACCGTTTTCCTAAAGGATATGAATGATTTTCTTAAGGTAAATGAGATTTATGGAAGGTTTTTTGCTCAGCCATATCCTGCTCGCAGCGCAGTTGAAGTAGCACGTCTGCCTAAGGATGGGCTCGTAGAAATTGAAGTTATTGCTTATATACCATAAGTGACTAGAAAATAAGGCAGATGGCCGCCCTGAAAAGGGTGGCTTTTTTTGAGTAGTAAGTTGCGGAAATATTGAAAGCAAGAATTTTTATGAAAATTTAAATGAAAATATTCATGAAAATGTAACAGTAAGTATAACTAATTACTAAAAAACCTTCACAAAACAGCATCCTTGCGTTATCATAAATGTGAAAACATTCACAAAGGGGCGTTATAAAGATGAAGAAGACAACAAGTACTGCTCTCATTCTCATTCTCTCTGTCATGCTCGTAATCGCAGGCTGCGGTAACAGTAATAGCAACAGCGCAGGTAATAGTAATGGCAATGAGAACAAAAGTAAGGTAAATGAGACGGCCAAAAATGATAAAGCTGAAGCCGTATCAGGTGCATCAGAAGCTAGTTACACACCACTGGATCAATTAAAAGATAATTATGATATCGTTATTGTCGGTGCTGGTGGTGCGGGAATGTCTGCTGCACTGGAAGCTAAGGCTAAGGGCTTGAATCCGGTTATTTTAGAAAAAATGCCGGTTGCAGGTGGGAATACAAGTAAATCCTCCTCAGGGATGAACGCTTCCCAAACGAAATTTCAAAAAGAGCAAAGCATTGAAGATAGCAATGATAAGTTTTATGAAGAGACGCTAAAAGGCGGTCATGACACGAATGATAAAGAGATGCTTCGTTTCTTCGTTGACAATTCCGCAAGTGCGATCGATTGGTTAGATTCGATCGGAATCAAGCTGAACAATATTACGATCACAGGCGGCATGAGCGAAAAACGCACCCACCGTCCAGAAGACGGCTCTGCGGTAGGCCAATACCTTGTCAAAGGATTGGTTAGAAACGTACAAGAAAAAGAAATTCCACTGTTTGTGAACGCGGATGTTAAAGAAATTACTCAAAAAGACGGTAAGGCTAACGGCGTCAAAGTACTCTTTAATCAAGCTGATGAAAAAACCATTACAGCGAAGGCAGTTGTTGTAACAACAGGTGGTTTTGGATCCAACATGGATATGATATCAAAAGTTAGACCTGATCTGGAAGGATACGTTACGACTAACCAAATCGGTAGTACAGGCGACGGCATCAAGATGATCGAGGCACTTGGCGGAACTACTGTCGATATGGATCAAATTCAAGTTCACCCAACAGTTCAACAAGATAAATCTTATCTGATCGGGGAAGCCGTTCGCGGTGAAGGATCTATCCTCGTGAACAGCGAAGGCACACGGTTTGTAAACGAATTGACTACACGTGATAAAGTTACCGAAGCGATCAATGCACTTCCTGAAAAAGCGGCAACGCTTGTCTTTGATTCCGGCGTTAAATCACGCGTGAAAGCAATTGAACAATATGACAAAATGGGCTTCGTAATCCAAGCGGATACCATCGAAGCATTGGCGAAAGAAATCGGTGTTCCAGCCGATAAGCTAAAAGCGACACTTGATACTTGGAACAGCGCAGTAAAGAACAAGAACGATGCTGAATTCGGCAGAACAACAGGGATGGACAACGATTTGTCCGTTGGTCCTTACTACGCTATTAAGATCGCCCCAGGGATTCACTACACCATGGGCGGCGTGAAGATCAATACGAATACAGAGGTATTAAATAAAGACGGCGCTGCTATTCCTGGCCTGTATGCGGCTGGTGAAGTTACAGGTGGATTGCACGGTCAAAACCGGATCGGCGGTAACTCTGTAGCAGAAATCATTATTTTCGGCCGTCAAGCAGGGATTAAATCTGCTGAGTTTGTACAAGCACAATAAGATTTAACTGTTATTCTGATTAAAACAAAAGAACCGCTTGGGCTAATTGAAGCCCGGGCGGTTCTTTGTTTAATCTCTTGTTTAAAGTGAGTGGAGTGACCTCTATTCAAAAAGCTACTTCCCGCTCTTAGCCTGTTCTTCGCGCATCCACTGTGACAGCTGGCGTTTGAGTTTAAGGAATTCCGGGGAATCCGTAATCTCATCGCGGCGTGGCCGTGGAAATGGCACGTCAACAGTATGTAGGATGGAGCCGGGGCGGCCCGAGAATACATAAATACGATTCGAGAGCAGCAACGCTTCTTCGATGTTGTGGGTGATGAACAGCACAGAGCGGCGATTCTCCTCCCACAGTTCGAGCAGCCAGCGCTGCATTTCACTGCGAGTTAGGGCATCCAATGCGCTGAAAGGCTCATCGAGCAGCATCAACTCCTGCGGAGCTAGCAATGCTCTGAGAAAAGCCGCACGCTGCTGCATCCCCCCAGACAGCATATGCGGGTAAGCCTGTTCAAACCCGCTCAAGCCAACCTTGTCGAGCCACTGGCGCGCTTCTTCACGAGCTCCATCCTGCAGAGCACCTTTGATTTCCCCGGCGAGCAGCACATTATCCTCAATCGTACGCCAAGGGAAAAGCGCGGGGTGCTGCGGCATATAACTGATTTCACCACGTTGACCTGTAACGACCTTGCCGTTCATGAGGATCGTTCCTGCATCAGGCTTCACTAGTCCGCCGATCATATGGAATAAGGTGCTTTTTCCGCAGCCGGAAGGACCGACGATCGAAACGAACTCTTGCTGCTCTACCTTAAGAGAGACGTTGTTCAGCACGTTCGTCTCGCGGCGGCGATGGGTGAAAGACTTGGAGATGCCGCTTACTTCAAGAGCAGGTGGTGCAGTATGAGCTTCAGGAGAGCTTATGATTTCAGTTGTTCTTTGCCCTATTTGCGTCGCTTGAGACATACAGGCATCTTCCTTTCTATGAATTACGGCGTGGTTTCCAGCGAACTAACCATTTTTCGAGCAACGCGATAATAGCAAAAAGTACAAGACTAAGGAGCACAATAATAACAATAGCGACAAACATCCGATCCGTACGATAAGCGGATTTCTGGAGGAGCATATAATAGCCAATCCCTTTATCTGCGCCAATCCATTCAGCGACCACGGCTCCCATAACCGCATAAGTGGCGGATATTTTCACACCGGAAAATAGTGCCGGTATAGAAGACGGAAGCTCCAGCTTGGTGAAGATTTGCCACTTGCTTGCGCCCGCCATTTTCATATAATTCATCATGACCTGATCACTTTGAGACAAGCCGCCCATTGCAGCGACAGCTACCGGGAAGAAGCATACCAGTGTAATCAGTACGATTTTGGGCAAAAGACCAAAGCCAAACCAGATGATAAGCAGTGGTCCGAGTGCGATAGAGGGAACATTTTGACTCAGAATAATCAGTGGATAAAAAGCGCGTCTAGCCCAAGGCAAAAGATGCAAAAGTAGAGCGACGATCAAGCCTACACCTGTACCAATAGGAAAACCGATTAATGTGAGTCGAAGCGTAGCCATCGTATGAGCCCAAAGACCAGAAGCATTACTGGTGGATTCGCGGGCAATATCAGCAGGACTTGGCAGAATCCAGGATTCGATATGGAATAGAGAAACAGATAACTGCCATACGGTTAAAAAGAAGACGACCGCCACAAGGGGCGGCCATATTAGCTTCCAGGTCGATCTCACGGCCGATATTTCTCCGTCAATTTATCCATGCTGATTCCGTTAGGGTTATGAGCAATTTTGATCTGTGAGATCACGCTTGGACTACCAGCTTCGATCAGCGCCTCCTGCATTTGACGAACAACCTCAAGCAGCTCGCTAAGTTCACCTTCCATCGTGGTTTCCAGCGGGTTCACCTGATGTTTAACGCCGGATTTTTGAATAACTTCAATTGCTTTATCGACGTATGGGATGGAATCCTCATTGTTTGGAGTCTTAGGAATTACTTGAATGCTGAGCAATGTGTTAGCCACAATAATCAATCCTCTCAATTTGTATAGGTAAGTTCAAAAAGCCAACTTTGATAACGAAGTGATACAGGAAGCGGATTCGACATCGAATCTTGAACGAACTTGGGAAGTGCGGTACTCACGTAGCACATCACTACGCTCCGTTCCTCCTTCCTCAAGTAACGTTCAACCTTCTTGGTTCTGAAAGCCGACTTTTTGAACTCTCATTGAAGTGGTAAGTTCAAAAAGCCAACTTTGATAACGAAGTAATTCAGGAAGCGGATTCGGCGTCGAATCTTGAACGAACTTGGGAAGTCCGGTACTCACGTAGCACATCACTACGCTCCGTTCCTCCTTCCTCAAGTAACGTTCAACCTTCTTGGTTCTGAAAGCCGACTTTTTGAACTCTCATTGAAGTGGTAAGTTCAAAAAGCCAACTTTGATAACGAAGTGATACAGGAAGCGGATTCGACATCGAATCTTGAACGAACTTGGGAAGTCCGGTCTACTCCGCCGGTAAAAAATCATTCGTGAATGCACTAGCTGCATCCAGCGGTTTGTCCAGCAGCTTCAAATCATACATCCAGTCGCCGTAATTCTGCCAGACCTCGGTTTTTTGCTCTCCCCAGCGGGGGGCGTCGTCTTTATATTTCGGGCTAAGCCATTTTTGGCTGGCTAGGACAAGCTCGGCATCAAGGTCAGGCACAGCTTTGGATAATGTAGCGGCAGCCTCTTCTGGATGATCAATCGCATATTGATAACCCTTCGATGTGGCATTCAGGAAAGCCTTCACCAAATCTGGATTCTCAGAAATCTGCTTCTCGCTCGTGGTCAGCACAGGGGTGTAATAATCGAGCTGAGGCGCATAATCCTTCAAGTACAGCATATCCAGAGGCTCTCCACGCAGTTCGGCTTCAATACCGGTCCAAGCGTAGAAGATCCAAGCGAAATCAATGTCACGTTTGACTGCGGTAAAATAGTCAGCTTCACCAATACTGATTAGCTTCACCTTTTTCACATCGCCACCAACAGGGTCCATGATCGCCTTCATGGCTGCTTCCTCGGCGGGAGAGCCCCAGCCTCCGTAAGTTTTACCCTCAAAATCTTTTGGCGATTTAATATTGCGATCCACTGGAGCGGCGAATCCCGACGTATTATGTTGAATAATGGCTGCAATCGAGACAAGGGGAACGCCTTGTAGACGAGCTAGAGTCAATCCTTCCTGAGCGCTGATCCCAAAAGCAGCTTCCCCAGAAGTAACCATGGTATCGGAGCCTGCTGCGCCAGGTTGAACGATTTCTACATCCAGACCTTCTTCCGCGTAATAACCAAGATCCTTGGCTACGTAAAGACCGGTATGATTCGTATTCGGTGTCCAGTCCAGTGCAACCTTAACTTTGGTAAGCTCTTTTGGAGCATTTGATCCGGTCGCTGCATTCGATTCCGCAGCAGTCCCTTTGTTTCCGGCTGTATTCCCGTTGTTGCTGCCGCATCCGGCAATCGCAAGAATGAGCATACAGATGAGGCTAAGCATGAGTGCTTTTTTGACATGCATGTCTTCTTCTCTCCTTTAAGGTTGCCAGATCCCGTCATCCAACATGAACCATAAAGTGTAGTATGTACATTTCTTCTACATCTTTTGTGATCTACACAAAAAAAGCGCCCGAGTGATCGGGACGCTGGCTTGGCGCAAGGTTAGTAAAGGTCACAGGGACCAAAACCAATTGGCAATTCCTACGCTGGCATTATCCAGATCAGGTATAAGGGTCAGTATCTTGTGGGATACAATCTCAGCCGGCCAATTCCAGCACCCCTGGTTCTATGAAGTTAACGGGTATTTCCACTTGAAATATAAGAAAGTTTAGGTTTTGCACCTATACTTTATAGCTTATATTTCTTGCATACGCTGTATTATAGACGGCTGTTCTCGGAATGTCTAGTAGCATGATCCTAAATTTTTCAAATCTCTTAGTCCGTTTTCATTCATCCAGATCTTTATGTTTCTTGCGATGACGCCGCTTAAGCTCAGTAACCAGAGCACCTAGTGTAAGGACAACACTGATCATTATCCCGCTCATTATCACGAAGAGAGCAAGAAACTCAAAGGGGGAATAGCTAACCATTTTACTCCACTGAATCTTTCCATCCAGATCGTCAATGACTTGATTCATGCCATAAATCCCACTTACCACCGTAAATACAGTGAGGATCATCAGCAGATTATCCCGGCGCTTCGACTGGAATTTATCTTGATACTGAAACAGGTCAGTCAAGGTTTCTTTTACTTCCTCGAATAGAGCGTCGTTCCCGTATACTTTACGCAGCTGAAGAAAAATCTCCCGTCCTTGCGACTGTGAGATTAGCTCTAAGAAATAAAACTTTGCCGAGAATTTATTAATCGAGTAGATTAAATTATCGATCTCATCATAATCGTGGTTTATGCGTAGTCGGGAATGCATATTTGCCAGCTTTAGCAGAACGATTTTGTGGAAAATATTGAGTAGAAATCCGTAATAGTATTGCCCGTACATCTGGTCGGCCAGGCTAATGGCGATCTTTGGTTCAGCTCGGGTAAGGCAGCAAAAGGTCTGCTCATTCATCATATAATACGTGTCTGGGCCCCATCGATTATAAGAATGCTCATGACAATAATTCGCAATATACGCTGGGTCGCTGGCACTGGCATAGGGCTTGCCGTTCAGATCAATTCCATCAAGCTGAGAGGCGCGATAGCGGATATTTACACTAATCTCATCAGAATCTCCTTCATTCTGAAAGCCATAAAAGGCTTGCACCTGCATTCTTTCATCTACGAAAAAGGGAAGGGTTTCGAAATAAGCCCCATTGATATCCGAGTGATCCAGAAAAGGTTCCAAGCCATCTACCAGATTTCGGAAGACAAAATCCTCAACCATCTCATAGGTCTGTTCCCCGCAATGGATATAGGTGTAATCATCCTGTACGAAGGTATTCTCAAGCGTCCGGAAGCGGTCCGCGAATTCCAGTGCAATACTAAAGGGAATCGAATCCCCCTCAAGCTGGACACGTATCGTCACAAATCCAAGCTGAAAAGGACATATGAATATATCCGTCGAGAGAATTTTAAAAAATATAGACTGCTGAGGAATCTCTAGGATACAGTCCAGATTATTGACTCTGGAAAAGCGGCGGAAAGAGTCCACATCCTTCTTGCGTGGAAAAAGAATATGTGCAGCAAACGGTAAATAGGTACGCTCCAGCCGTTCATGGGAAACACAGTGGCCTTCTCCGTAATAGGCATTTTCTAGCTCTTTATTATCCAGAAAAAAACGTGTGAAGCCATCATCCTGCAATTGTTGGATGAGCTTCTTAGAATCACCCTTTTTTATTGAAAAAGGAAAAATAAACTGCATAAGCGCAGTATGTAATAAAGGTTCAGTTGAAAGCTTATCCATTCATCGTCCATCCTTGTGCTCAGAATATGCTTATAGATGACATTACCCTAAAAAGATTAGGTTGATACCATTCTAACATTCTAAATACTGGAACTCTTTCTTTGTACTGCTTGCCTGGATTGGAATCTCCATGCGGCAATGCTCAGCAAAAACAGGAAGGCGGCAAAGCCGGCAAGTACCCCAGCAGTTTGTACTACTTTTAAATGGTCCATAGACCAGCCCATAAATAGGGGCAGCAGAGCTCCACCGACACCTCCAGCAGCGATCATTATGCTGGGTGTTGATTCTTCGGCTCCTGGCAGCATCTTGCTGGAGAAGACTAAAGCTATGGAGAAAATACCGGACATAAATAGCCCAAGTAGCATAATTACGATGAATGCAGCTAATCGATTTTCTGTGAACGGAAAAAGAGCCAACAGTAACAAGGTCAGTAAACAGCTACATAAAATGTATACACGGTAAGAAATTTTCTCTGCAATCACTCCAGCAAACAATCTTCCCGTAGACATAGCTAGCCAAAAGAAAGTGACTGTCAGCGCCGCCGCAGATTCTGTCATTCCTAGCTTGGCGATAAAGATGGCGGGCATAAAGTTGACCAGACTCATCTCCGTACCTACATAGAGAAAGAAGAAAAGAATGAAGATACCCAGCAGAATCCATTGTTTCCCTTTATACGGAAGCTGTGTGCTGGACTGCGAGGAATGCGGGGATGCTGAGACTTTGCGAGGTGCTCGCTCGTCTAGTATACGTTGCAGATTCCCGAAATGGCCTCTTCCCCAGAGAATGAGGGAAAGTAATGAGAAGCAAGCGACAATTAGAAATGTCAATCTCCATGCTCCGGTAGCAATGAGCGGACTGGCGATAAGAGGCATTAGGAGTGCCCCTACCCCAAAAAGGACTTCAAGTCGGCTCATCGCGATCGCGGTTCCTTCTGTCACAGCTCCGATAATGATGGTGCCGATGACGGCTTCGATCATACCGAAACCAAAGCCAGCCGCAACAGCAATGACATACATCCATCCCCAAGGTGGCAGAAAAGCATATGCAATTTCAGCAGTCAGGAGAAGAGCGGTGGCGATAATGATGCCTCCTCGTTTGCCAAAACGGCGATTGAGTAGGGGAGAGACAAGCACACCAGCCAGAAAACCAGCGAATTGACTAAAGATTAATTGCCCGCCGGCACTATAATTTTGGTCATAATGCTGTAACAGAACGGGAAGAATAGATCCCAGTACGACATGAGCAAGTCCAATGACAAAGTAGGAAAGACAGCCGATCCAAATCAGTTTTTTCACGAAGTAAGCCCCTTATATTGAATGTAGTTTATGGAGTAAGGTCGGATTCAATGTGAACCTGAAGGGTACATTATAATAAGCACCATTGTTATGATAAATCCAAACGGTGAGCTTGGATATATAAACTTTTGTTTACATGCTTGAAGGGAGAGATTTACGTAATGGATAACAAACAACTGGAGCAACTCATTATTAAAGCATTGGATGCCAACAAGTTCGGTTCCTTTGGTACGATCGAAGAAGGAAATAAGCCGAAAGTACGTTATATGGCTATTTTCCATGAGGGTTTGAAGATTTATTTAGCTACGAATCGCAAAACTCATAAGGTGGAGGAATTATCGAATAATCCGAACGCCTTTTTGCTGCTTGGATATGAGTCAGGCGGAAGCAAAGATGTGCTGGAGATTGAAGCCACCGCTGCCGTTTCTAAGGATGAAGGGCTGCGCACAAAGGTATGGAACAAAGAGCTGGAGCCATGGTTTACAGGACCCGATGATCCTAATTATGTGATTCTTGAACTTACTCCAACGCGTATTGAGTATGTTGGCAGTAATAAAGAGCACGGCGTGTGGACTCCCTAAACCAATTTAAAATCGTTTCCGAGAGCCTTCCTATCCCCCACGGGTTTAGGAGGGCTTTTTTTAAAAGATAAGTCCCTGAGTGTCCTGTTAAAACATGTTATAATGACTTCAACTTTTTACGTAATTTCTCAGGGGAGGACTTAAAATACATGACCGTCACTCTGTTATATATTGAAGATGATCATGAAATCGGCAGCGTCGTGTCTGCGGATTTAAGTGAGCGTGGTTATAGTGTGCGTTGGCTGCGGAGCGGGGAGGGAGCGACGGAGGAAGCTTCGCCTTGTCAATTGGCCATTCTGGATGTAATGCTTCCGGGCCTGGATGGCTTTACTGTCGGACAACGATTGAAGCGGGCGTACCCTAAGCTTCCGATCTTGATGCTCTCCGCACGGACTTCCATTGATGATAAACTGCAGGGGCTTGAATTCGCGGATGATTATTTGACGAAGCCTTTTCATCCGGATGAATTAGCAGCCAGAATTGAAGTGCTGCTCAGGCGGAATGGGGCATCGGTTCAGGATTCGCTCACGCTTAAGCACCTAATCGTATATGAAGGAGATAACCGAGTAATAAATGCTCAGACTCAGGAAGAAGTCATGCTTACGGGTAAGCAATTTCAGATTTTTTCTTATTTGCTGCGTCATCTCGGCCAGATTATGACGAAGGAGCAGATTTATGAAGCCGTCTGGGGAGAAGCCTATCTCGAAGGGGATAAAACTTTGATGGTACATATACGATATTTGCGCGAAAAGTTAGAACTTGATCCGGGCAATCCGGAAATTATAGAAACTGTCCGGGGGATTGGATATCGGGTAAGAGCATGAGGGGGTTAGGGCGCATTCGTAAGCAGCGCAACTCCTCTTTGCTGTCGGGATATTTGCTTATTATCGTTTCTGCACTGCTTTTTATCCCTGTGGTTCTGCCGTTATCTTTTGTTCTCTACAATATGGTTAATGAAGTGACTAAAGGGGCTCCACCTGTAGATACCTCTTTATATTCGAGTGTTGCAGCGCTGGAGGCCATGTGGCATAAAGAGGCGCTTCAATTGGAAGATGCTTCTTCGGAAGGCATAAATAAGCGGTTAGATGAACTGAGCCGGAAATACACTGAGGCTACTATGTTTTGGGTAGATGGGCAGGGAATGACCCGATTGATTCTCACACCTGATAAAGGCAATCCGGATCATGGCAGCGGAGTTCCGGAGCAGTGGACTGCGGCTGAGGCTATTTATTTTATGAAAGAAAGTACAAAGCGTGATCCTTTAGCCATCGTCGCCTTCATGGGAGACCGAGTGGATGCGGGTAAAGGGTTTATGGTAATGCAAATTCCAAACAAGCTGCTCAACAAAGGCGCTTATGGGGGAGTCGGGGCTTGGGCTTTGTATTACTTTGTGCTCTTTGTACTTTTTGGAGGGTTCGCACTGGTTTCTTTGCTGTTCTTTAGAAAAATACGCAAACGGCTACTACAGCTGCAAACCGCGATGACAATTACGGGACCGGATAGAATGCCTAAGTCTATTATGACGGGCAAGCTGGATGAGATAGGCAGACTGGAGGAAGCTTTTAATACGATGGTGGCGAAGCTTGACGAAAGCCGAAAGAGGGAAATCGAAGAGGAAGAGCTGCGTAAGCGTCTAGTATCCAACTTATCTCATGATTTACGTACACCGCTAACCGTTATCCGCAGCCACATCCATGTAATGACTAAGGAGAGCTTAACCCCAAAAGGACAACAGTCCCTAGAGCTAATGGATAAGCGTATAGCAGATCTTAGCGTCTTGATTGAGAATCTTTTATCCTACAATCTTCTCAACAGCGGACGGATCACTTTGAAGCGGGAGCGTAAAGATGTCTTGCGCTTGTTGCGGGAAAGTGCTGCTGCTTGGTACCCCGTATGGGAAAAAGAGACCTTCGAGATCGATATTGACCTGGAGGCTGAACCGCTGTTCTGGATGGTGGATGAGGTCTGGTTCCGCCGTATTCTTGATAATCTATTTCAGAATATTGTACGTCATGCCAGCAGTGGTCTTTATGTAGGGATTTCTACGGAGTCCCGTAATGGGAAACGTGTTATTTTGATTACGGATCACGGCAGAGGTATCCAGAGTCCATCCGATTACAAAGGGGCAGGATTAGGGCTGTCCATCGTGGATCTGTTAATGAAGCATATGGAGTTAGAGTGGGATATGGAGAGTACAGGAGATGGTACCTCTATTGTAATCTTCAATCCACGGGATGAAATTTAAACAAAACTTAAACTTCGTGCCGCCTTGTTCTTAACCTTGGGACGTTATGCTAATTACCGAGGTGAGGAAGATGAAAGAAACAGTAATTGAAACGAAGGATTTATTAAAAAAATACCGTGGCCGGGCTGCGGTAGAAAATTTAAATTTGAATATCCGCAAGGGAGAAATCTATGGTTTTCTAGGCCCAAACGGGGCTGGAAAAACAACGACGATTCGTATGCTGCTTGGACTGATCACTCCGACATCAGGAGGGATTGAGGTGTTCGGCCAGGATCTTCGCAAGCATAAGCTGCAAATTTTGCGGAAGGTAGGGTCGCTTGTCGAATCTCCATCCTATTACGGGCACTTAAGCGCTGTGGATAATCTTGAAGCCATCCGCCGTATTCTTGGTGCTCCGAAGTCACGGATTGCTGAGGTGCTTGATATTGTTTCCTTAACAGGGGAAGAGAAACGTCCAGTGAAAGGGTTCTCTCTCGGGATGAAGCAGAGACTAGGTATTGCTGCTGCCTTGCTCGGGGAACCGGAGCTGCTTATTCTGGATGAGCCGACGAACGGACTTGACCCGTCAGGGATTCAGGAGATTCGTGGACTGATTAAACGATTGCCGCAGGAGCAAGGGATTACTGTCGTAGTATCCAGTCACTTGCTTAGTGAAATTGAGCAAATGGCGGATACCGTAGGGATCATTCGTCAAGGGCAAATGGTATACCAAGATAGTATAACGAATCTGCAGCGGCAAGCCGGGGGAGAAATGCGGTTAGCAGTCTCGGACCCGGAGGCCGCGCTGCGCCTTGCTGAAGAACGGGGATACACAGGGATACTTCAAGACCAAAAGCTAGTCTTCTCCCGGATGATCGATGCAAGAGTTGCCTTGCTAGTCAAAGCCTTGGTAGAGAACGGGCATGCTATTTATCGTGTAGAGGAGCGGAGACAATCACTTGAGGACTTCTTCCTGCAGGTTGTAGGAGGAGAGGAATCATGATGTGGCGGGCACTGTCGGCGGATTGGCTCAAAATCCGTGGCAAGGGACTCTGGTTTCTAGTGTTTCTTGGACCGCTTGGACTTGTAGCCATGCAAGGCCTAAACTTCGGCCTTCGTTATGACTATCTTCGTGAGCAGTATGGCGCGGATCTATGGGGTGGGCTTCTGAACAATGTGGCTGCCTTTGTGCCCATTGCTCTTTTTCTCGGAGGGACCTTAGTATGCTCGTTGATTGCAAATGTAGAACATCAGATGAGCTCGTGGAAGCAGCTCTTGGCGCTACCTATCTCACGTACTTCAGTATTTATGGCTAAGCTGGTATTATGTTTGGCGCTAGTGGCGGTTTCTTGTTTGCTGCTCTCGGTGGGTATAGTTGGTTTAGGGCTTGTTTTAGGCTTCAAGGTCGAACTGATACCATATTTGGATGTATTACGAATTGGCTTTATGTCCTTTATTGCAGCGTTGCCGGTTATCGCTTTGCAGCTGTGGCTTTCTCTGGCTAACCGTAATCAGACATTGCCAGTTGCTCTTGGAATAACCTTATCTCTGGTGTCTATCTTCTCCATGTTACTTTCGGAGTGGGTCCCTTTAACATGGCCATATATGGCTTGGGAATCTTCGCATCGTCTCTTATTTAGCGGTGCAGGGTTGCTGCTGGGGCTGCTGATTCTTTTGCAGGGTGCACTGCACTTCGCACGAAAGGATGTGGATTAACGATGAATACATTTTGGAGAGTGTTGTCGGCAGAACGATTAAAAATGTCTAAATCATATGTCTGGATTTTAGTTATAGGCAGCCCGATTTTAGCATTACTTCCCGGGGCATTGGCAGATAATCAAGGGGAGAAGATGAGTTGGGAACTGCTGTTAAATGTGATGTCCATGATGCATGCCTTGCTGTTTCTACCTGTGCTCTCGGGTATTTTTGCAGCGCTGATCTGTCGTTATGAGCATCATGACGGGGGCTGGAAGATGCTGCTGTCTCTGCCTGTGACTCGGTTATCAGTGTACCTCTCAAAATATGTGATGATTATCGGATTGCTGGCTGCGGTTCAACTAACGTTTCTGGTGATGGTACTAGGGATGGGCTTATTCCGAGATGTTCCAGGATCAATTCCCTGGTCGCTGCTACTAAGCTCGGTATTTGGCGGCTTTATTGCCTGTCTGCCACTCGCTGCACTGCAGCTGGCAATCTCTCAAGGCTGGAGCAGTTTTGGCGCACCGCTGGCGCTTAATGTGAGTCTGACCATTCCTAATATGCTGATCGCCAATTCTTCAACCTTTGGCCCCTATTATCCTTGGGTACAGCCGATGTTGGCTATGATGCCGTATGGTGATGACACGTTTGGTGCTTTTAATTTACCGTTCGAAACGCTGATGATAGTAGTGGGCGGTAGTTTTATTGTGTTTTTTGCGGCAGGACTACTCTCCTTTTATCGTAAAGCGGTCTGATTTACAGCGATTCTTATAAACGCCTTCTCGATGGACATCCAGAGCTGGTTTTCATATAATTGAGGAACACAATCAGCAAAGCTGACTAGCTGGTGGAGGAGGCGATAGCATGGAGCCAACGGCATTAGAAGATTGCGATAACACATGCAAGGGTTCGGAGCTTGAACCGGAATCCATTGCATTGATTTTGCCTGACCGAGAAATAACGGATAAAATGGCAGAGATGTTCAAAGCGTTGGGTGATCCCACACGAGTGAGGCTCATTTACGCTTTGTCCCAGCAAGAATTATGTGTACACGATTTGTCCGTGATCCTTGATATGGGACAATCTGCGATATCCCATCAGCTCCGTTATTTACGGAATTTACGAATTGTGAAGCGTCGTAAAGAAGGAAAGACGGTATTCTATTCGCTCAACGATGCGCATGTAGAGCAGATTTTTCTGCAGACCCATGAGCATGTCCGTCACGAATAGCTGGGTATTAAGTATTTTTTTACATCAAAAAAGGGAATCTCAAAAGCCATGTAATGGCTGACGGGATTCCCTTTTCTTATAGATATCGTGAAGCAAGGGTTTAGTTTGTTAACTAGATTGATTTAGGTTGCTCGATACGGTTGGTTTTCTAAAGGATAGAGCCAGCCAGAGACAATGCACAGCGAGTACGAGAAGAATGAATAGATCGATCCCCATATATTCGCTTGTATTATCGTTACCAACAAACTGAATCAGATTATGTACAAAATGAAACAATATCAGCGGTAGAATATTATTATTTTTCAGCATCAACAAAGAAAGCACAAAACCGATCAGAACAGAATATACGAGCTGTAGGAGGATTTGCGTCATGTCTGTACCGGATAAAGCATTAAGTAAGTGGGTAATAGAGAAGAGTATGCTTGAAGTAATCACAGCCGTTTTAGCGCCCTTAGTGAGTAAAGTCTTGAAAATCAATCCGCGGTAAATACTTTCTTCTACAAAGGCTACAAGCAGGGTGAAGAAGATAAAGAACAACACCTCAGACGTACTGATCTCACGAAAGCCTTTAAAGGATATGGTGATCAGGACGACAGCTAGAGGTGCATAATAGATCCACCTCCCAGAGGAAATGGTATTCAGAGGACGGAAGCCAAGATCACTCCATTTGTTCTTAACCGTGAAGTAGATGATCAGTACAAGTGCGATTGGAATAAAGGAGATCAGTACAGGGGCGGTATACGAAAGCTCTTTGATTGTAGCGTAAGTTCCGGCGGCAGATACCGCTAAAAGTAACAGCACCTCAATAATAACAACGGTCCAAACAGGGTGTTTCTGTGAAAAAGAAGACGTCTTGGCTAGCTTTGACATGGTATATATTCATCCTTCCTTCTGTGTAATTTAGTTGCCAATCCATCTCGGATGCAATCATACATGATTTACCATATTTTCACGAAAAGGTCAATTTATTTAATTTTTATGGGAGCGGAGAAAAATGGTGTATATCCCGTATTGACCTTCAAAAATAAAGGGAATATAATAGCAATAAGAAAACATATGAACAAGTGCTCATATATGGTTTTTATTTGAGGAGATGTGCCGTATGGATACGATGCAAGGAAAAGTAAAACGTCAGTGGGAATTAGAAGGCTTAGATTGCGCCAATTGCGCAAGGAAAATTGAAGATAAAGTGAGTAAAATCGAGGGCGTATCGTCTTGTTCCGTTAATTTTGTTACGAAGACAATGACGATGGAAACCGCCGCAGGTTATGAGGAATCGGCGATTGTAGAAGCAAAGAAAACGGTGAAGGCACTTGAGCCCCATGTAAATGTAAGAGAGAAGGCTCAGGGCAGTCGTAAGCTGCAGAATAACAGTAGTCACAAGCATGGGGAGGATCACAAACATGGCCATGAACATGATCATCAGACTGCAGACGGACATAAGCATGATGATGCGGATGGTCACAGCCATGGCCACAGCCACGAGCATGGAGTAGGTGATACCCGTAAGATTCTACTGCGATTAGGTGGCGGTGGGATACTTGCGCTTGCCGGAATATTCTTACCGGTAGAGGGTGTAGTAGAACTACTGATTTTCTTAGCAGCCTATCTCATCGTGGGCAGTGAAGTTGTCTGGCAGGCGGTTAAAAACATTATCCGGGGTCAGGTGTTTGATGAGAATTTCTTGATGGCTCTTGCAACCATCGGTGCTTTTGCGATTGGTGAGTATCCAGAGGGCGTAGCGGTTATGCTCTTTTACCAAATCGGCGAGCTGTTCCAAGGTCTAGCAGTAAACCGCTCACGCCGATCTATCACAGCACTTATGGATATCCGTCCTGAATTTGCTTATCTTAAGCTTGGAAATGATCTGAAAAAAGTCTCTCCCGAGGAAGTAGCGATCGGTGATTTGATTGTTGTGAAACCGGGTGAGAAGGTACCTCTGGACGGAACGATCCTTGAGGGTAACGCTATGATGGATACATCAGCACTTACCGGGGAATCTGTGCCGCGTTCGGCTGGACCAGGAAGTACGGTATTAAGTGGGTTTATTAACCGGAACGGTGTTATTACGATGCAAGTCACTCAGACCTTTGGAGAATCAGCGGTATCCAAAATTCTGGAGCTAGTGCAGAATGCTTCGAGCAACAAGGCCAAAACGGAGAACTTTATTACTAAATTTGCACGGGCTTACACCCCTGTAGTAGTGATCACAGCAGTACTGCTAGCTGTCATTCCTCCACTAGTGATTAGCGGGGCGACCTTTTCAGATTGGATTTACCGGGCGCTTGTCTTTCTAGTGATCTCCTGCCCATGTGCGCTTGTGGTCTCGATTCCACTTGGTTTCTTCGGAGGGATTGGTGCAGCTTCACGCAGTGGGATTCTGATTAAAGGAAGCAACTATCTTGAAGCATTGAATGATGTGAAAGTAGTTGTCTTTGATAAGACCGGAACATTGACTAAGGGGCAATTTAAGGTTACAGGAATTTATCCGTCAGGTGGCAAATCTAAGGATGAATTGCTGCAGACAGCTGCTTATGCGGAGAGCCATTCGAACCATCCGATTGCCGAATCGATTAGGGCGGCTTATGGAGAACAGATTTCTAAGGAAGCGATCTCGAATTACAATGAAATTTCCGGTCATGGGATCGAGGTTTCGATTGAAGGCAAGACTGTACTTGCAGGTAACGCGCGTCTGATGGAGCGAGAAGGTATAGCTTATGAGGTGCCAGAGCAGAGTGGTACAGTTGTTCACATCGCGGTGGATCATCAGTATGGGGGTTACCTGGTGATTGCTGATGAAGTGAAGGAGGACTCGCAGCAGGCTATTCAGAGCCTCAAGAAGCTTGGCATCCGTAAAACGGTGATGTTAACTGGCGATGCTTCTTCTGTAGCTGAAGATGTTGGGAAGCGGTTAGGTGTAGATGAGGTACACGCGGAGCTTTTGCCGCAGCATAAGGTAGAGGCCATCGAGAAGCTGGATCGTGAAAAGTCACATCGCGAGAAAATTATTTTTGTCGGTGATGGAATTAACGATACCCCAGTACTAGCTAGAGCAGATGTTGGGATCGCAATGGGCGGACTGGGCTCCGATGCTGCGATTGAAGCGGCAGATATTGTAATTATGACGGATGAACCTTCGAAGATTCCTGTTGCTATCGGAATTGCCAAGCGTACACGGATGATCGTATGGCAAAATATTATTTTCGCTTTAGGTGTTAAAGCTATATTTCTTATTCTCGGCGCATTTGGGATTGCCACGATGTGGGAGGCTGTCTTCTCTGATGTTGGGGTAACCGTGCTGGCTGTACTGAACAGTATCCGAGCATTAAAGGTTAAAGATCAAGGATGAAAAAATCGCTCTTTAGGGTATTGGTGTTATCTACCGATCCCTAAAGAGCGATTTTTCCGTTTGCAGGAGATTAAATGCTGTCTTCCAAATGTAGGCTCTCAATGCCTGAGCGAACAATGCTGCAGGAGGCGTTGAATTTCTCCGCTTCTTCGGTGTTTAGGTTAAGCTCCAGTAGTTCTTGAATTCCAGTGTTGCCAATAATGGCAGGTACGCCGGTACATATACCACTTTGCCCGTACTCTCCATCCAGAATTGCGGATACGGCAATGATCTTATGCTCATCATTCAGAATGGAACGAGTAATGTAAGCCAGTGCGCTGCCAATACCGAAATGTGTGGAGCCTTTTTTGGTGAATATCTCCCAGCCCGCATCTTTGGTCTTGCGGGAGATGTCCTCCAGATCCAGATGGTGGAAGCGTTCACGATGCTGATCCATAATTTGCAGGATGGGCTTGCCGCCAATCGTCACATGTGACCAAGCTACAAACTGGGATTCACCATGTTCTCCAAGTGCGTAGCCGTTAACGCTGCGTGGATCTATGGAGAACACATCAGACAGTAGTGTCTTAAGGCGCGAGGAGTCAATGGAGGTTCCTGTACCAATAATTCTATGGCGAGGAAGCCCTGATATTTTCCATACCATATAGGTGACAATATCGACCGGATTAGCGGCGACTACGAATATTCCATCGAATCCCCCAGCCATAATGTTGGTAATAATTTCTCTAGTAATAACTGCAGAGGCTTCCAGGACGTCAAGTCTTGTCTGACCAGCCTTTGGATTAGCGCCAGCGGTTAAGATAACTACATCCATTCCTGCGCAGTCGCTATGGGTTCCGGCATACACCTTGGTGCGTGTGCTTGTGAAATCCATGCAGTGTGAGAGATCAAGTGCTTGTGCCATAGCGCGGTCATAGGTGCGGTCGATCATCATGATCTCGTCGCAAATGGCCTGATTAACCATGGAGTAGGCGCAGCTGGAACCGACCATTCCGGCACCGACGATGGCAACTTTTCTTGATTTGCTTTTCAATTGCCTTGACCTCGCTTTCTATTGTTAGTATGCATATATTTTAACGTATCCCTCCAGAAGTTACCTAACATCGGACATAAAAAAATGTTGTTTACTTTAAGGTATTCATCCGCGTAAGAAGCCATCTCAATCGTATGAATTGAGATGGCTTCTTAGAATATCAATATATACTTATGACTGTAGGGACTGTGCCTCCGAGGAGGTGATAGCTTTATAGCGTTTGTACATAAAGAATCTCCAATGAAGAATCATTCCGAAGGCCAAGATGAAGAATAATCCACCGGACTGAGGGATACTAACATAACTATTAATAAATTCATGGAGTAAGGTGCGAACTAAAAGGAGGCCGAGCAGAATGAAAGCAAAGCTCTTTGAACGCTGAGCATAAATTTGTCCATCCCGTTGTTCGAAGTTTGTGCTGCGTATTAGAGGATACGCAAAGATGAACCAGCCAATTAGAAAGGCGAGCGCTGCCCACCACCAAGGGAACCTAACTTCAGGTACAACGAACATGGCAAAGCCAGTCGACATCCCGAGAGGTGGAATCCATATTTTTCGAATGGTAACCGGACGTGCGCTAGCTTTTAGCCGAATAAAAATAACCATTAGCGCCATGAGCAAGGTCCCTATAGTGGAGCCGATATGTAGGAGTGAGGGGTTGATGCTACCCATGATTCACGACCTCTCTATGATTTGAGTCACTTGTATCTTCATTATAACAGAAAAACGATGGCAGAACATTGAAGTGTAGCCGCTGTATGGAGGTAGTAGCTCCATAAAAAGCACTGCATACTACTTTAAGTAGAAAGGGGCCGAAAACACCAAATAGCAGGTCAAGGTAGTTAACCTTGACCTGCTATTTTTAATAATATAAGTAGTCCAATAGTTATTGGTTCAGCCTAAGCTTATGAACGGCTACGTCCACTTGTCGAGCGAAGAATAAGGCTGACGATAAAGATCAGGACAATCGCACCGATCAAAGAAGGGAAGAAGTAGAAATCACTTACTTTAGGTCCCCAGCTTCCCAGAAGCACGCCGCCGAGCCATGAACCGATAATACCAGCGATAATGTTACCAATAACCCCGCCTGGAATATCTCTGCCCATAACCAGACCCGCTAACCAACCAATAATCCCACCAACAATTAACATCCATAAGAAACTCATGTTACTTCAACTCCTTCGTTTTGTTGTTATCGATGTCTACTATTAACCTTGCCAATCATGTTTAAACCACTTGTAAAAACTTACATGTTCCGGGATAGTTAGGAAATGGTCTTAAAATACGAGTTCGATAATGTATTACAACTATAAACATGCTATAGTGAAAAAATATTATGAAATACTGCGTAAGCTGCTATTAGTAAAGGGTAATTAAGAAGTAAATACACTATATACAAACAAAGGAGTCGCTACTATGGAACGGCCTAATGAAGTATTGTTTTATGTGGGAACGTATAACCCTGAAGGTGAGGAAGCTATTCTACTATGCTCACTTAGTCCTTCATCAGGGGAAATGAAGATTCTAGAGGGTACTAAGGGTATTGAGAATCCATCGTTTTTAGCAGTAAACAGCACAGGCAGCGTGCTCTATGCGGTTAGTGAGAAGGATGAGGGCGAGGTCTATGCTTTTGCTGTTAATCCTGTTACTAAAGCGCTGAGTCCACTTGGAAGTCGTCCTACGGAAGGTGGCGCTCCTTGTTATGTCTCGATTAGTCCTAAGCAAGATTACATATTCGTCTCTAATTATTCCGGTGGCAATGCCAACGTATTTCCTGTAAATGAGGATGGTTCGCTTCAGGTCATGTCTGACCAAGTGAAGCATGTGGGTTCAGGAATTCGTGAAGACCGTCAGGAAGCTCCGCATCCACACTCTGTTATTCCGGATGGAAGCGGTAAGCATATCTTGGTTTGCGACTTGGGATTGGATCAAATTCTGATTTATCGCCTTGAAGAAGGTAAGCTGTCTAAGCATCGGGAGATTGATCTCCCACCAGGTTCAGGCCCCCGCCATCTGGCAGTACATCCATCAGGACAATGGATTTACCTGGCGAATGAACTAAACTGTACAGTTACGGTGTTTGCTAATGATGAGCAGAATGGAAACCTCAGCATTTTACAGCATGTCAGCACGCTTCCAGAGCAATATAATGCGGGTAGTGACGATACAGCTTCCGATATTCATGTATCGCCATGTGGTAAATTCTTGTATGTCTCAAACCGGGGACAAGACAGTATTGCCTTGTTCCATATTGAGGGTTCAACTGGTCATCTTGAAGCGGTAGATTGGCAGGTTACAGGCGGACGTACTCCGCGTAATTTCGCCATTATTGGTGGCAAGCTGCTCGCTGCGAATCAAAATAGTGATATTATTACTTCGTTCTCCATCGATAGTGACAGTGGCAGATTAATTCCTACAGGGAATGAGTTGAAGATTAAGACACCGGTTTGTATTCAAGCCTTGTAGGCTGGCAATAGGTTATTGTATGTTTCAATATTAGGGGCTATTCCCCGAAATTCATCAAAATAAAAGGCCTTCCAATCAGCGGTACATGTGCTGAGGGGAAGGCCTTAAAGGTATAATAGCAAGTTACCTTAAAATATATTTCGAATTCCTAGATCGTAAAATCCGATGTCATCTAGCATGATTTTATCTCCCTCGGCTTCAAGGTAGAAGGTGATTTCCGTCAGGTTCTCAGGCTCTAGCTCAGGTTCCTCCTCTTGAAACTGTTCGAACGGCATCTCATAGGTTTGAAATACAGCTTCGGATAGATCACCGTACTTCCCATCATTAATCCGTTCTTCAAGCCATGGGAATAACGTGAACTGAGTTTGCGGCAGTGGCAAAATATCCATTACCACACTTAACGGCAAGCGTGCTGAGGTATCATTTTTGTCGGTTAACTCAACCTCTACATTGGGAGGTAGCGGAATACTTAGTTCATCTTTGATATCACCATTGAGGTTTGCTAAGGAAAATGTAAGGCCATCTGCGTCTGAAAGGGCCATTTCAGTAACAACACTATCTTTAAGCTTAATGTTGTAATAAGCTTCCTCGTCTTTTTTGGCTGTACGTTCAAGAACGACACCATATGTGGCTTTGCTCTTCGATTCACGATCCTTCGCGAGCTCTTCCGACCAGGATAATCCGGATGCTTCTGCTGTTCCGAGATTAACGGTATTCTTGTTGCGATCCTCGTCAAATGTGGCTACTGGCCGATATCCCCCATCCTGGAATCGATTGTAGTAAGTGGTCTCCGGCAGCCATTTCAGTCCGCTGCGGTAATCCCGGAATAAGCTCTGGTATTCGTCTTTTCCATGCAAAGTGGTCTCCAGAAAAGCTGACACATACACTTTAGCGATTTGCCGCTGCTTGTCTGCATCCATAATTTGCGCTCGATTTAAAAAGAGGCCAGCAGGTAATGTCTGATCATACGCGCCCCAATCGCTGTTGAATTGACTGTGATTGGCGTCCGCAATATACAGTGAGCTTTTGAAAGCAGAGGACCCTTGGGAATAGGAAGTACGTATATACTGCCGGTCACCATAGAAATCATGTACATCCCCATCACGAGCCCCTTGGAGCGTCAAATAGTTGACATCCTTGAGACGGGCTTGCTGATCGTCTATCGTTTTGTCCGTAGGGGCAAGGGCGATTACAGAGGCTATATTAAAACGATCTGCTGCCTTCATCACGGGATCATTTTTGAACCAGCGATCGGCATCTGCTGCCATAGCAACAGCTTGTCCTCCACGGCTATGGCCGAGCAGGGCGGTTTTTGTGAAATCTATCTTTTGATAAAAAGGATTGTCTGGTTCATCCGAGAAAGCTGCTAGCTGCTCCAGGTGTTTTAGAATGATCCAGGTCCGTACTTTGAAATCATTGTCCGGAATACCGGACCAAGCAGAATAGTTCAGAAAATTCTCATCCAGGGAAATTGCGATAAACCCCCGGCTGGCCAAGAGTTCACCGAGATAAGCATAGCCTCCGTCAGAGTAATCCTCCATCATATGATTTCCGTGCGCCATCAGAACTACCGGATAGGGACCTTCGCCCTCAGGCATCCATACTCGGCCGTTCAGTGGAAGTGCATTATAATTGAAACCCCAGAATAAAGTGCGGAGTTTTGACCAATCCTTAATATAAGCAGAAGCATCTACTGTAGAAGAGATCACATTGGTATCCTTGCCGTATTCGGGCCGATGCAAATCCTTACCGCTGGCATAAGTGAAGGTCTGATAGGCTTGATTGCCAGGTTGTGACGGACTTGCGGCTGTTAATGGAATTACATCGGAATCACTGATATCAATGGGTTCTAAAGTAGGTAGTTCCTGCACTCCGTTTGCCAGAGCAAGTTGGGAAAAAGTCACCGTAATAGTAAGCAGAAGTCCCATAGTTATTCTTTTACTGCGCAGCAGACCGATGGCTAATCCGCCCAAGGCACCTAATACTGATAGTAGAACAGCAATGACAGCCGCAGCTTCAATCTCAAAATCTGCGTAATATAAGATTAGTAGAATCGCTCCAACATCGCTCAATACACAGCCTGCGAATAGACGCGGGATGCGCAGGCCGGTCAACGCGATCAGGCCAGCAATGATATTGCTGGCAATGGCCAGCAGAATAGTACTCGTCCCTGCAGCAAGTGCAATATCTGTTGGCACCCCTAATCCAGTGGGGATACCTAATACGGCAGTGGTGAAGGCCAAAAAGCAAACGATCCAAAGACCAGCGATTGCTGTCCTCCAGACCGTTGTATCATAACGGTAAGTTCCCCTAATCCTTCGACTAATTTCTTGAGTCATTCTCCTATGAAGCCGTGGTCTTATCGGCGCAGGGGCGTACTCTAAATCCATACCCATGATATTCTCACTCCCGACATTAAGCGGTAATTTCTCTAGACCATAAGCTGTAGCAATAATATTACTTTATAGCATCAATAACAAGTGGATCTTACAGGAACCCACACCATTGCCTGTATAGCGAGGGGAATTGAAAGATTCCTTTGTCATTGGTTGGAAAAAAAGGTTTGACACGGTTAAAGGGTTTCAGTATTATATCCATATAAACCAACTAAGTAGATAGGAATAATTGAAGAAAGTTCTTACCGTACAGACGGAGGAACGCCTGCATTAGGCTCGCAGACACGTGTCATAGGACCGGTTTGACTTGCCATACGTGGGCTTTCCTCCGTTCTTTTTTTACGAAAGAAATGAAGGCAAGAAAAACATGGGGGAGTGGGAATGATGAAGAGAGCTATGAATAAAGGGCTTCTTGTAGGATTTACCTTATTGTTGACGGCAGGACTTACTGCTGCTTGCGGCGGCAATAACAATAGCGGAAATAGTGCTAGTTCGGCAACGGACACACCAGCAAAAACCAACACAGCGGAGGCCACGAATGCTGCTGAAGCTACAAAAGCGCCATCCAAAGATCCAGTAGAACTACTGAACGTATCTTATGACCCTACTCGCGAATTGTACGAGAATTATAATAAAGCTTTTGCTGCCTATTGGGAGAAAGAAACAGGACAGAAGGTCACCATTAAACAATCCCACGGTGGATCGGGGAAACAAAGCCGTGCTGTGCTTGATGGTCTGGAAGCGGATGTTGTGACATTAGCACTTGGTTATGATATTGATGCATTGCAAGAAAAGGGCCTTATTAATGAAGGTTGGCAAAGTAAATTTGATCATAACAGTTCACCGTACACCTCGACGATCGTATTCTTAGTACGCAAAGGAAATCCAAAAGGAATCAAAGATTGGCCAGATCTGCTTAAGGAAGGCGTAGAAGTGATTACACCGAATCCGAAAACATCAGGTGGCGCACGTTGGAACTACTTGGCGGCGTGGGGTTACGCGCTAGACCACAACAATAACGACGAAGCTAAGGCTGAGGAATTTGTAAAAGAATTGTTCAAACATGTTCCGGTGCTGGATACGGGTGCGCGCGGTTCTACGACTACTTTTGTAGAGCGTGGAATTGGCGATGTGCTGATTGCATGGGAGAATGAAGCTTATCTTTCTGTAGAAGAGCTTGGTCCAGATAAATTCGATATCGTGAATCCATCTGAGAGCATCCTGGCCGAACCGCCGGTAGCAATAGTAGATAAGGTTGTGGATAAAAGAAATACGCGTGAAGTGTCCGAGGCTTACTTGAAGTATCTCTATACGGAGGAAGGACAAAAAATCGCAGCTGAGAACTACTACCGCCCGACGCTAGAAAGCGTGAAAGTACAATATAAAGATAAGTTCCCGGAAATAAAGCTCTTCACATTGGCTGATAAATTCGGAACCTGGAAAGAAACGCAAGAGAAGCATTTTAACGATGGCGGGATCTTTGACAAGATTTATGTGCCGGGTGCTAAATAACAGATTAATAAAACGGAAATTATATTTTTCTTTAAGTGCGTGTTCAAAAAGTACGGTTTTCAGCACCGAGAAGATTGAAAGAAGGTAGAAACTGAGGAGCGGAGCGTAGTGGAAGCTACGCCTGAATTCAATATTCGATGTCGAGTAAGCTTCTTGGGATACTTCGTGATCAAAAGTGGACTTTTTGAACAACCTCATTAAGAGATTTGTCCCTAGTAAGGGGCTGATCGGCTAACCTGCCGAAGGCGAGAAAGGATGATTAGGGGATGAATGTCACCGCAACGACTACAGCTGTATCGGCGACAACGCGACGAAAGATACTACCCGGTTTTGGGATAACGATGGGGTACAGCGTACTTTATCTGAGTCTCGTGGTACTCTTGCCACTCTCAGCATTGCTGTTCAATTCTACTGGGCTGAGCTGGGCGAAATTCTGGGATGTAGCTACTGATCCGCGTGTATTGGCTTCGTATCGTGTCAGTCTGTCTACGGCAGCGGCCGCTGCTTTTGTGGATGCTATTCTAGGTCTCTTGCTAGCGTGGGTACTAGTGCGTTACGAATTTCCGGGTAAAAGAATATTTGATGCGCTGATTGATCTTCCGTTTGCTTTACCGACAGCTGTAGCTGGTGTCTCCTTGACGGCTCTTTATGCCACAAATGGCTGGATCGGGGCGTGGCTTGAGCCACTAGGATTAAAGGCGGCATTTACTCCGCTTGGCATTACCCTCGCCTTAATGTTCATCGGAATACCGTTCGTCGTGCGAACGGTACAGCCGGTGCTAGAGGATTTGGATCGTGATATGGAAGAAGCCTCAGCAACCCTTGGTGCAGGCCGCTGGAGAACCTTTCGTTCAGTGGTACTGCCAGAGTTGTTCCCTCCGCTGTTAACAGGCTTTGCTTTGGCATTTGCCCGTGGTATCGGCGAATTCGGCTCTGTCGTGTTCATCTCCGGTAATATGCCGATGAGAACGGAGATTGCGCCTTTGCTTATTATGTCCAAACTGGAGCAGTATGATTATGCTGGTGCTACCGCCGTTGCGTTGCTCCTGCTTCTCATTTCCTTCTTAATGCTATTAGTCATTAATACGCTCCAGCGTTGGGTGCGTAAGACTTCTCGGTAAGTTCTTTCGGTGTTACTCCTTATTTCTCTAATGTTTTTGTATTAGAACTTGCTGAGCGAGCACTAGCGAAGCTACACTCTAACAGGTAAATGACGACTTTATTTTAGGAAGCATACTTGCTTCCGTGAAAATGCGGAATCTTCCGTTAGATAAAGTACCCGAAGAGTAATTTGGGTGTTGGAGGAGCGATAGCGATCTCGGTGTTTGAAACTGAATAATTGGTAAGAAAGGAACGGAGAGGAATATTGGAACTGTAGAAGCGTAGCGTTCGCCCGAAAGCTTTCCAACGGAAAGCTAGCATCGTAAGCATATGCTTATCCTCGGATTTCTTCCGCGGTGAGCGGTTCAAATCAGGAAATCTGAGGATAACAGCGATCGGAAGTCCAATATTCCTTGGAGTGACCCATTCCAATAATCAGGGTTAACAAACTCGGAGATAGCAGACAGTCCGATAACTCCCAAATTTACTCAAGACCCTTCATATTTACCGCCATTCGGCATTTTTCAGAAGCAAATCATGCTTTCGTAAAACCCTTTAAAGGAGGAATCACTTGTGGCAGGCACTATCCCACTCCAAGCCCCCCGGCTGCAGAAGAATACGTCCTCGCCAGCGACAACGGAAACCAAGGCTGTAAAATGGGTATTGATCGGAGCTGCTGGCCTAGTCCTTTTTTGGCTGATTGCCTTGCCTTTGATTGTAGTGCTGACAGAGGCGCTGAAAAAGGGCTGGGACGTATATATAGCTGCTCTGACCGATCCAGATGCCCGCTCCGCGCTGCGGCTGACGTTGCTTGTTGCAGCGATCACTGTTCCACTGAATACCTTTTTTGGCGTAGCGGCTGCATGGGCAGTAACCAAGTTTCGTTTTCGAGGCAAAGGGTTTCTCATTACCTTGATTGATCTCCCCTTTGCAGTATCGCCTGTCATCGGCGGTCTGATCTTTGTGCTCGTCTTCGGCGCTAACGGTTGGTTTGGCCCTTGGCTGAGCGCCCATGATATCAAGATCGTATTTGCGCTTCCAGGCATAGTGTTGGCCACACTGTTTGTTACCTTTCCTTTTGTAGCGCGTGAGTTGATACCACTGATGGAGGATCAAGGGACACAGGAGGAAGAGGCAGCGATAACCCTCGGAGCACATGGGTGGCAAATCTTTTTCAGAGTCACGCTTCCTAATATTAAATGGGGGTTATTATACGGCATTATTTTGTGTAATGCGCGGGCCATGGGCGAGTTCGGTGCAGTCTCAGTCGTGTCCGGTCATATACGTGGGGAGACAAATACACTGCCGCTGCATGTCGAGATTTTGTACAATGAGTATCAATTTTCAGCCTCTTTTGCAGTAGCTTCTCTGCTCCTGTTGTTGGCTTTGGTGACGATGATTATTAAAAGCTGGTTATCACGAAAAAATGCCCATTGACAGTACTTTTGGTTCCGTGCTAAGTTAATTCATAGTATACTGGTTGGTAATAACGGAATTATGAAATTTAGGCGGATATAATCCTTTGGATGGGGAAAGGGAGGCTAGGGAATGGCTAAACCGCTGAAAGTGGATGATTTATGGCTTACGCGGATTGCAGGGCTTCTGGATGATATGGAATTTGGCTCCTTGCACATTGTGGTGCATGAAGGTCAGATTGTTCAGATGGAGCGTACGGAACGCAAACGTTTTGAGAATGGCAATGGCAACGCAAATGGGCGTTACATTAATGAGAGTGGAACCCGGCGGGCCGATTCCCAATCGGCAGGACGTTGATGCAATCTCGGGCAATCATAAAGGGATCAATTATCTTTCTGGATAAAAATTATGGAGTTGCCTCAGCAGCCTTGAAATCCCTGCTGGGGCAACTCCTCTGTTTTTTGATACAAAACACCGCTCGGACTCAGAAGACTCTAAACGCAGTTTTTTGCACATTTGGCATGCTAACGAACCTATAATCGCTATTGGCTTGAAAAACACCAAATAGGTAGCTCTTTTTAATGAATAGCAGCAGTGGAGAAGACAGAGCGCGATTCTTCCGAACATGGAGAAACGCTGCTCTGTTCTCTTTTCACCAAGCAAGCGACCGACGATACAGGCAGTTTTTTAATAACGAGGGGCTTGGCGTGAGGCGGACACACCCTCCATCAGCAGTACGAGCGCAGTGACGCCGTGCATAATCCAGCCTAGGATAGGGATGAACGCTAAAATCGAGGTGATGATACCTAGAACGTTTCCGACGATGGGTCTCCGCTCTCTTTGCAATATAACGATAGCTACTGCGTGTAGCAAAAAGGCAATGGCAAGTGGGACCCAACCATTAGCGATGATAAAGAGTCCACCGATCAACGGCAGAGCCAGAAAGGCTTCATACAGGCATGTTCCCCATTTGAACAGCTTGGCTACAGGAGACATTATGCTTCACCATCCCTTTTAGAGTATTGTTATAAATACTATTCCACACAGTGAGTAATAGGATTCAAGAATATAATACTTACCACTTTGGTGGATGTGTCTGTTTGCTTTATTTTTACTTAATGGTTAACAGATCGGTTCAACCCAACGAAGCCGGCGAGTCTTGCCTGTGTACCATAGAGTCGTATATAGTTGGTACAGCAATGCTGAACGGTGTTAAGCTTGGTTTATCGTGTAAAGCTAGGAGGTGAACGGTATGGGGAGAACAGGAAAGCTAAATATACGTCATGAATGTCCTTCAGTGGAACAGTATTTAGCGCTGAGAAAAGAGGCTGGACTGAGTGCAATGAGCTCCGAAGGGGCTGCAATAGGGCTGCCTCGTTCTATTTTTGCGGTAACCTTGTATGATGAGAATACCTTAATCGGGATGGGAAGGGTGATCGGCGATGGGGGTTGTTTTTTTCAGGTCACGGATATCGCAGTGAAGCCTTCATATCAGGGGCGCGGTTTAGGGAAATTGATCATGGGGGAAATCAGGGAGTTCCTTTATACTGTACCGGGCAATTCCTATGTAAGTCTGATTGCAGATGGGGAAGCTTCTAAATTATATGCACAATATGGCTTTGAACCGGTTATGCCACGTTCTCAGGGAATGTTTTTGCGTCGTTAATGCGAGTACATGCTACTTAGTAGAGAGTGCCCCTTGTATTGGTTAAGGGGTTTTTCGTTTGGAAGTTAACTTGTGGGGATTTAATTTCAAGTAGACCTCATGGGATTAATAATGATTAAAGGTTGTAAGGGAAAGCTACAGAGACGAGTATTAAAAAATATAAAAAATAGGAAGGTCGTACGCTGGCCTTACCCGGAAAAAGTGAGGAAAAAACAGATGGATGTTGTAGTATTGGGTGCATCAGGAACGATTGGGAAGGCGATTGTACAGGAGGCTTTAAAAAGAAAACATGAGGTAACAGCTGCGGTACGGAATCCAGAATCAATAACCCTTGAACATGAACGTCTGCATATCACAACTGTAGATGTTCTAAATCCTGCTTCAGTTGCAGCTGCGGTCCGTGGACATGAAGAGGTAATCAGTGCATACGGTCCAGTACTCGGCCAAGAGAAGAATCTGATAACAGCTGCTAAGGCAATTGTAGAGGGAATGCAAGAAGCTGGGCTAAATCGACTGCTGGTTGTGGGTGGTGCAGGTAGTTTGAAGACTGAAACTAGAGAGCTATTGATGGATACGGCAGACTTCCCAGCTGAGATTAGACCATTGGCAGAAGCCCATGCGGAAGCCTATGAAATTTACAAAAATACAGAACTGGATTATACGTATGCCAGTCCTGCTGCGGTAGTTCATTCAGGTCGACGTACAGGCCATTTCCGCATTGGACTCGACCGTCTCGTTTTTGATGAGAATGGCGAAAGTATAATCAGTGTAGAGGATTTTGCTGTTGCTATGGTGGACGAGCTGGAGGAAGGGAATTTTAGCCGGACGAGATTTACTGTAGCGTATTGATATTAAGCTAGATGTGGATTGAAGTGTAGCGGAAAGGGGCCGAACCATGTATCTGGTAACTGCTGAGCAAATGCGGCGGCTGGACGGAGAAACGATCCAGCGGCTGGGGATTCCAGCTATTGCACTGATGGAGAATGCGGGAAGAGTGATCGCAGAGGAGATCGTTGCACTGTGCCGGCGGAGAGGTGGAGAGGGCTGCAGAAATGCAGCCGGATGGGAAGACGCCGGGAAGGATGCCGCGCTGGCTGGCGCGGCATTTCAGGTCAGCGCAGATCATGCGCTGACCCTGGACAATGCCGCCGCCGAGCGATGGTTCATCCTCGTCGGCAAAGGCAACAACGGCGGCGATGGCCTCGCCGCCGCACGGTATCTTCGCGAGACTGGCATCGCCGTCACGCTCGTTTATGCGGTGCCGCCGGAGTCGCTCTCCGGCGAGGCCGCCCTGCAGCGCGATGCGGCTGCAGCCATGGGCCTCCCTGCCGTGGTGTACGGCAGGGATCGGCTGGACCTTGCCGAGTGCAGCGGCATCTTGGATGCGCTGCTCGGCACTGGCGCCGCGGGAGCCCCGCGCGGCGCCTATGCGGAGCTGATTGCCGCAGCGAACAGCAGCGGTAGAGTGATCGTGTCCGCGGACATCCCGAGTGGTCTGAACGCGGACACGGGTGAGACGCATGAGCCTTGCATTCATGCGTCGGTGACGGTTTGCCTCGCGTTTCTCAAGCGAGGCCTCCTGCAGTACCCCGGCGCTAGCGCTGCGGGGCAGGTGAAGGTCCGGGCCATCGGTATTCCTACTGCGTTGGCCCCTGAAAGCGGTGTGCAGGTTCACCTGCTGACACCGGAAGTGCTGCATGCCCATCTGGGCGTAGATCTGGCCCGCCGGCGTTCGCCTGAAGGCCATAAGGGGACTTATGGGCATGTCCTTCTTGTTGCCGGCACCTTAAGAATGAGCGGTGCCGGCCTGCTCTCTGCCCGTGCTGCGCTCCGGGCAGGCTGCGGATTAGTGACATGGGCGCTTCCGCAGAAGCTCTTGCCCTGTATCATCGGTTCTGCCCCTGAACTCATGCTAGCCGATGTTGAGGGTAATGAAGATGGAAGCTGGCAAGCAGGGAGCGTTTCAGAGCTACTGAAGCTAAGTAAAGAGCGAGATGTTCTAGCCATTGGTCCCGGTCTTGGTCGATTCGAGGCGGATACAGAATGGCTTCGCAATCTCTGGGAAGGGACGGATTGTCCTCTGGTGATCGATGCGGATGCTTTAAATATATTAGCTGACGCTGATTACAAGAGCTGGGCAAGTAGACGCCATCCGGTGATTCTGACGCCTCATCCAGGCGAGATGGCCCGTCTTGCTAGTATAACAACAGCTCAGGTGCAACGGGACCGCATCTGTCTGGCTATGGGATATGCGAAAGAGCATGGGGTTACGCTTGTATTAAAAGGAGCCCATACGGTAATAGCAACGCCTGAAGGACAAGCTTATGTAAACACCACAGGCCATCCCGGCATGGGCACTGGTGGAGCCGGTGATGTGCTAACGGGCATCATTTCCAGCCTGCTGGCTCAGGGATTGAATGAGGCGCAGGCAGCAGCTTTTGGTGTATATCTACACGGATTAGCCGGGGAGAGAGCCGCCCGTCAGCGGAATAATCCAGCGGGTATCATTGCCGGTGATATCATAGAAGCACTCTGAGTGCAGCTTATAACAGCAGTAAGCAGAGCAGCGGTAGAAAAAGTGCAAACACTGGCAGTAACAGAGGGGAACGCTCTACACCCAGTTGCGTCACTCGTAGCAGCAACAGTCCCAAAATTCCAGCCAGGCCCCATAGCAGTAGCTCTGCACCTTGTTCTGCTGCCAGCCATAGACCTGCACCGAAACCTGCGGCTACGTATACAACAAGGGAAACGATGTGGGATGTGGAACGCAGGAGGCGCAGCAGAACATCGGCTACCAGTGCGGCTGGCAGTCCATAAGCGTAAATCGCATAGGGGATCGAAAGAGGCCAACCCTCAGGTATGCCGTTATGTTGTGGAAACCCAAGCATAAGTAAGGAGATAAGGACGTATGTTAGCCCTGCGCAGGCTAATTTTGTTAAGGCATACATGCCACTTGTTAAACGGACAGAAGGAATATCATAATCGGGCATCTTATTCATAGGTATACATTCCTCTCGTGGTGTATTGTGTATCAGCTGGTGACCATATCTCCACCGTTGACATGTATACATGTCCCGGTAACATATGAAGAATCAGGGCCCGCTAAAAAGAGATATGCTCCTGCTAGCTCATAAGGCTGTGCAGCACGTTTAAAAGGTGTATCTGTACCAAAGATACTAACTTCCTCTGCAGAGTAGCTTGAGGGAATCAGTGGGGTCCATACCGGACCGGGAGCTACACTGTTGACGCGGATGCCAGCGTCTACGAGAGACAAGGCTAAAGAGCGGGTAAAAGAGACCACCGCCCCTTTGGTGGAGGAATAATCTATGAGCTCTTTATTTCCTTGATAGGCAGTAATGGAAGCGGTATTAATGATGGATGCACCTTTTTTAAAATGTGGAAGTGCGGCTTGTGTGAGATAAAAGAATGGAAAGATATTCGTCTGAAACGTCTGGTACAATTGCTCTTCTGTAATATCCAAAATACTTTTCTGCGGATATTGGACCCCGTGATTATTGACCAGAATGTCCAGCTTGCCGAAGGTGCGGATCGTATACTCCACAGCCCTGAAGCAATTCTCCTTATGGCGTAAATCAACTTCAATCCTTAAACAGCGTTGCCCTAATTCTTTGATCCGCTTTTGAGTGACTTCTGCATCTGAGGCTTCGTATAAATAAGCTATAGCAATGTCTGCACCTTCTTTGGCAAAAGCAATGGCTGCCGCTTTCCCAATTCCGCTGTCGCCTCCGGTGATGAGTGCAACCTTTCCCTTCAGTTTTCCACTGCCGATAATTTCAGGGTTTTCACTGATGGGACGAGGATTCATCAGACTTTCCAGGCCCGGCTGACGATCTTGATGCTGTGGAGGAAAAGCAATAGGCTGCTCTTTACATACTGTCCGCTCCCCATAATAGGGGTAGATGGGATTCATTTTTTTGAAATACCCTCCTTGCATTCTATCTTCCGTATATTTCTATGCATGCGCCCAGAAAAGCGTGCGCTGTCATCAATACATACATATGCGTTTATAAACCCGAGTCGGAGGAGGCGCTTGTCCAGAATGAATGATTGGCGAAATGTTGATTATCTGATTCATGGAACCGCGGTTCAGAAAGAGGTCTATAACCTTCTTTTAGAGCTGGATATTATGAATTTGCTAACAGACTATAACCCTTTGTTGGTTGGGACAATACCGCTTGGAATTCAAGTGGAGGGCAGCGATTTGGATATCATTTGTGAGGTATATGATCCTATGAAGTTTAAAGCGCTAGTTGTTCGATATTTTGGAGCCATGGAGGGGTTTGTTAGCGAATCACGAGTGGTTCAAGGCATTCCTCGAACGAAAATTAACTTTATGGTAAAGGGCTGGCCTATCGAACTGTTTGGACAGCCGAGGCGAACGGAGCTCCAGAATGGTTATTTGCATATGATCGTTGAAGCTGAAATTTTAGCTCAGATGGAGGATGATTTTCGCGAACGGATCATTCTTTTAAAATCAAGCGGATGGAAGACAGAGCCTGCCTTTGCGAAAGCTATGGGATTAGAGGACGATCCTTACGAAGCGCTGCTGGAGCTGGAAAAGCTTCCTCGGAGCACACTTCATGCTTTATGCCATGCTGTTCAAGCGAGGGAACAAGTATGATTTATAGGAAAATGGTTGCGGATAATTATGAAGCTGCATATCAGCTGTGGGAGCATACTGAGGTAGTATATAGGTGGAATTATGCTGTATTCTCAGGATATCTTGTGATACTCAGGACAAAATAGAAAATGCTCCCCTCCCTCTGAATACGCAATATAAGATATATATTTATCATAGCAAATGTCACGGTGAACTCCGACTGCTAGTGCAGTATACTATATAGGAGTACGATAATTGCCTATTCTTGCAGGCAGGAGGTCTTTTATGCGTTTTAAAGATGTATTTTCAATTATTGGTCCGGCAATGGTCGGTCCTTCAAGCTCACATACCGCTGGGGCGGCACGGATCGGGAGGGCTGCAAGGCAGGTGTTGGGTGAAGTACCGCGTGTGGCTGAAGTAACGTTTTTTGGTTCTTTTGCAGCAACTTATCAGGGACATGGCACAGATCGGGCGATTGTTGGAGGGTTACTTGATTTCACTACCGACGATCATCGGCTTCCAGATTCCCTAGAACTGGCGGTCGAAGCAGGGATGGAGGTTTCTTTTAAGCAAGGAACAGGTCTGTTCCCACATCCGAACACGGTTAAGCTGCATCTCATCGGACAAGAAACAGGAAGCAAACTGACGCTAACAGGGACATCTATTGGTGGAGGAAACATCGAAATTGTTGATATCGACGGTTTTGGGGTGAAGCTTACAGGAATCTATCCGACGGTTCTGATTAATCATATGGATTATTTAGGTGTTCTGGCAAGTGTTACGGAAGTGATGCGTAACGGACAGTTTAATATAGGGCATATGTCTCTGGATCGTAAGAATCGTAGTGGTGCAGCCTTAACGGTGCTGGAGCTGGATGAAGCGGCTACACCGGAGCTTATTCAAGCGCTTAAAGCGCTCACTGCTGTGAAATCCGTGAAGCTGGTTAATTTAAACGAAGGTAAGCAAGATGACAAGGGGAAGGAAAGTTTAACATGAATTTTCAAACACTTAGCGAGCTGGCTGTATTGTGTGAGGAACGTGGTCTCACGATTGGAGCACTTATGCTCGAAGAGCAAAGCGCGGAATCTGGACGTTCCAGTGATCATGAATTTTCCACAATGCGTGAATATTATGGCGTGATGAAAGAGGCTGTTCACCGCGGAATGAATGAGGATACAACTTCGCGCAGCGGCCTTACAGGTATGGATGCCCAGCGTGTAGGCGCATATAACGCGGCTGATGAGCCATGCCTAGGTGGACCTGCAGGTCAAGCTATGGCTTACGCGCTGGCTGTATCCGAAGTGAATGCTTCTATGGGCCGGATCATTGCGACGCCTACTGCTGGTTCATGCGGGATTATTCCGGGTGTATTTCTCAGCTGTCAGGAACGGTTTGGCTGGGATGATGACTACATGGTATCCGGATTGTTCGCAGCCGGGGCTATCGGTTATGTCATCGCCAATAATTCCTTTGTATCGGGTGCGGAAGGCGGCTGTCAAGCTGAGGTAGGTTCTGCCATTGGGATGGCAGCAGGCGCGTTAACCGAGCTACGCGGCGGAACGCCTGCACAAGCAGTGCATGCTGTCGGGCTAGCCCTTAAGAACACTTTAGGCTTGATTTGTGATCCGGTTGGCGGTCTTGTAGAGATTCCTTGTATTGTTAGAAACGGATTCGGTGCAGTTACCGCACTTGCCGCCGCAGATATGGCACTGGCTGGTGTTCGTAGTGTGATTCCTTCCGATGAAGTTATCAAGGTCATGCTCGAGGTAGGCTCAGCTATGCCAGAGAAACACCGCGAGACTGCAGGAGGCGGTTTAGCACAGACCCCTACCGGCCGTAAAATCATGCAGGATTTACGAAAAAAGAAGTAATTAATACGTCTCAAATCACAATTTGTATTTAGAGCATTTTGAAACGTTCCAGCTGATCCCATAAACCTTCTTGCCGAAGGATTTCTGCCTGCCTTGGTCCAATGAGGTCGAAGTGGGGAAACGATGAACGATTATGAATATATTGGGCAGGCAGCCCATTCTTCTCGCACCAATGTTTCAGAGTGGTAAGATCACTACAGCCCACCTTGGTGACGGTAGTGATGCCAGGAAAACGAGGATCCAGCCAATAATGAGTCAAGAAGGCGATCTCTCCTGCGGAGACCGCTTTTTTCCAACGGGTTAATTCTTCTCTGTTGATGCCGAAGGCCATAATGTCTCATCCTTATCTATTGTTGTTGACAACATTATAACCCATGAAAGGGGATTATTTCATGAACGGACAAGTAAGAGCGGATATTCGTCCTGGGCTTGAAGTGGATATTGTACTTAAGCAGGATCAGCCTACAGGCAAGCTAACACACGGTACGGTGAAAGATATTCTCACGAACTCGCCTCGGCATCCGCACGGCATTAAGGTCAGATTGACTAGCGGACAGGTAGGACGAGTTAAGAATATTACAGGCAACTAAATAATCGACACTTCTCCACATTAAAAAGCGACCCTAACCTCGGAGGCTGTTCTGTTCACGGAAACAGAACAACCTCCGAGATTAGGGCTTTTTGATTTGAGTTGTTATATTAGGCCCATAAAATCCTCAACAGATTTATCAGCTTTAGTCTGATTACATAACGTGCAAGCGCAGACGCAATTATCTGGGGTTGTATGACCACCTTTAGCACGTGGCAGTAAATGGTCGATGGTGTCTCCATAAGCGCCGCAGAAGTAGCAGGTATAATTGTCTCTGGCTAGTATATAAGCGCGAAAATCCTTATTACTATACAATCGTCGAATCGTTCGACGGTTTACAACGATAGCGGCATGTTCCCTGACGAGGGTAATTGCAAGCGCTAGATCGATCTCCTGATGCCAGCGCCGTCCCTTGTCGCTATGACCGCGCATTAGAATCATCCCTTTGGCAGAAGGAATCAATTGGGTTGGATCTTCGGGATTTAGCTTTGTGCCTTGAGCATGCGGCCTTTTTCTTCGCTGCTCCAAACCTCGTACGCGTCGGTTCGGATTAGATTGTCCTGAAGAAGCAGCAGCGGAAGACGGCTTTCCCTCTTTGGGAAGCTCCAATAGAGTGTGCTGATGGGTTTGGATCGTATCAAGCTTCACCAGTAAGGGGTTTGCTGTGAGTTTTATATTTAGTGTTTCCCGTTGCTTGCGACATTCACGGCAGGCACCACGGCGTGACTGCCCCTTGGAACGTTTGCCTGTACGTCTGCGAAATTCTGTGAGCGGCTTTAGCTTGTGGCAATAAGCACACTGCTTGGTAGATAGAAGGTCGGTATCGTTCATAGGTATGTTAGGTGCAGCGCATGTGTACGCATGTCCTGTCTCCTTGTTTTTGAAATATAAACTATAAGTTCCACACCATACTTTATGTCTTGGCTTTCTCGCTTATAAGGACGTAGAAGTTGTTTATGCTTTGGATTCAATGATGTTTATTAATGAGTTCCGTTAGGTGAAATGTAAGCTTCTAAACTTAGTATAACGTAAAGCGCTGCTATTCACATCGTACGTAAAAAAACCGTAAACACAGCCAAATTTGTGATATGCATCTCGGTGACAAACAGGGAAAACTTGTAAAATAGAAAGAAGGGCAGATTCGTTATCTAGATAGGGTTGCTCTAATTCTTATTTGGAAATGGGGAAGTAAAATGGAATTAACGAAGGGAAGGCCGGGTACAGTAACATGGCTTTATATTCTTCTTATTTTTTTGGGGGTTGGAGCGTTAGGAGGGGGCGGTGCTCTTGTAATAGATCCAAGCGGGGATCTAATGAAAATGCCGACTTCTATGCTGGAAAGATCGCCATTCTCTGATTTTTTATTCCCGGGTATTCTGCTATTTATCGTATTTGGTCTACTACCCATCTTCGTTGTTTATGGTCTGGTCAAGAGACCTCAGTGGCACTTGGTGGAACGATTAAATCCGTTCAAGAAATTATATAGCTTCTGGGCTTTGTCTCTGTATATCGGGTTTGGGCAAATCATTTGGATAACGGTGCAGACGTACATGCTGAATAGTGTTGCAATTATACATCTGATCTATATGAGTCTAGGGCTGTTGATTCAGGCCGTTACACTACTCCCCTCTGTACAAAGCTACTTTTCGCTGGACGGCGGTACGGAAAGACGTTAAAATTGCAGTGAACAAAAGGCATTTCATTTGTCAGGGCAAGGAGCGAGCCGATTTGACAACGATATACGATATTGCCAAAAGAACCGGTTACTCTCCAACAACGGTTTCTAAGGCGTTTAATAATTATTCCGATGTACGTGAGAAAACTCGTCAGGAAATATTCCGGGTTGCCCAAGAAATGGGATATTTACCGAATTCACATGCCCGTACACTGACCACTAAGAAATCGTGGACCATCGGTGTGCTATTCGTAGAGAATACGGGATTTGGTATTCGCCATCCTTTTTTCAGCGCTGTGATCGAGAGCTTTAAGAAGGTTGCTGTTGAAAAGGGTTATGCCCTCATGTTTATCTCCAAGGATGTTGGCGGTAAGCAAAGCGGTTATTTAGAGAATTGTAGAATTCGTGGCGTAGACGGCGTTGTTGTCTTCTTGTCCGATTATGAAGATCCGTATTTCCGTGAACTGCTTGAGAGTGATATTCCTACCGTTATTATGGATTTTGAGACTTCTGAGACGCATACGGTATGCTCAGATAATACATCTGGAGCCCAGCTGGCAGTGGAGTATCTAGCCTGCTTGGGGCATCGCAAGATTGCCCATATATCCGGAGGTATGAACACGTTTCCAGGGAAAATGCGGGAGCTGGGATACAAGACCGCCATGAAGCAACGAGGGTTTAAAGTGCCTAAGTCCTATGTAGTAAACGGAGCCTTTTATTCTCGGGAAAGTGGCTATAACGCGATGCTGGAGCTTCTTAAGCTCCCTGAACGTCCAACCGCTGTCTTTGCTTCGGGTGACTTACTAGCCTTAGGGGCTATTATGGCCGCTAAAGATAGTGGACTTTCCGTACCGATGGATATTTCAGTTATGGGTTACGATGACATCGATCTTGCTGAGTATGTTTCACCTGCGTTGACAACGGTGCGTCAGGACACGGAACTTCTTGGAAGCCGAGCAGCAGACATTCTTTTAACTACAATTGAGGGTAAAGTGTTAGATAAGGAAGCGATTTTAGTTCCGGTGGAAGTGGTTGAACGGGAATCCTGTGCACCTCCGACTAACGGATATTAGTCCGATAACTTGACGAACTGAAAAGAGTCCTGCTAAAGTAAAAGACAGTATAGCTTTGAATTGTTCTTATGATATGAAATAGTGGTATTTGGCACATCTTATTTTAGTGAGATGGAGCTATAATAGACCCATTGTTTATAAAATGCTCTTTCAATTGATTTGGAAGATCATTTTTTTTCGAAATAATCGAAACCGGTTTCGATTATTTCGATTTAATGGCTCATTGCTCCGAATCTATAACATCGGAAGATGATCCAGTAAAGACTAGTGCTTTGGTAAGAAAACAATTCAGAGGAGATGGATGAAATGGCAAAAGTTCAAACTGTGGTAACTGCAAAAGATACAGGGGAACGCTTAACTCCAAAAGATGCAATTGTTTTTAGCGCAAGAGCAGGATCTGGGTCTGCCGATGTGGAGATTAAGCCAGAGCAGGAGTTTCAAAAGATGATTGGATTTGGCGGCGCTTTCACAGAAGCTGCAGCTTATACGTTGTCACGCTTGAGCTCCGAGAAACGGGCAGAGGTTATTCATCGGTACTTCCATCCTGTAGAGGGGTTAGGCTATAGCATGGGCCGTGTTCATATTCACAGCTGTGATTTTGCCCTCGGAAATTATACGTATGTTGCGGATTATGACACAGAGCTAGCTACTTTTGATATCTCACATGATCATAAGTGGGTACTTCCGCTGATAAAAGACGCCATGGAAGTAAGAGGCGGTGCATTCACGATGCTGGCTTCTCCTTGGAGTCCTCCGGCATGGATGAAAACCAATGGAGAAATGAATAACGGTGGATCACTGAAGCCGGAATTCGCAGAAGTTTGGGCACGTTACTATACGAAATTCATTGAAGCTTATGGAAAAGAGGGAGTACCGATTTGGGCAGTTTCCGTGCAAAATGAGCCGGCTGCCGTTCAGGTCTGGGATTCATGTATTTATAGTGCGGAAGAGGAACGGGATTTTGTTAAAAATCATCTTGGACCGGTGATGCATCAAACCGGCCATTCCGATGTGAACATTGTAATTTGGGATCATAACCGCGATATTATGGTCGAGCGTGCTTCGGCAGTATTATCTGATCCTGACGCTGCAAAGTATGTATGGGGTACAGGTATTCACTGGTACGGAGGTGAGGAGTTCGACAAAGTAGAAAAGGTACATGATTTATTTCCTGACAAGCATCTGTTGTTCACAGAGGGCTGCCAAGAGGGCGGCGTTAAGCTGGGGGAATGGTTTACTGGCGAACGTTACGGCAGAAACATGATTGGAGATTTCAATGCGTGGACAGAAGGATATCTGGATTGGAACCTGGTACTGGATGAGACTGGAGGTCCTAACCATGTAGGCAATCTCTGCGATGCACCGATTATTGCAGATACGACAGCGGATGAAGTGCATTATAACAGCTCCTATTATTACATTGGGCATTTCAGTAAATTCATTGCGCCCGGTGCGGTACGGATCGGATTTACATCTGAAGCGAAAGGTATCTTAACCACAGCATTCCGTAATCCTGACAGTAGTATTGCTGTCGTACTGATGAATGAAAGTGAAGAAGTACACAATGTAACGCTAGGTCTAGGCGAAGAAATTGCAAGCTGTGAGCTATCGCCTCATTCCATCGTAACGCATTTGATTTCATAAATAATCTACTACTTAGGAGGACATAAGTATGAGCAACTATTATTTCGAATCAGGTACATTTGTAATGGAGCAATTTGATGAAGGAAAGCCTTTCTCCAGTTTCTTACCGGGTCTTGCCGGACTGAAGGGAATTCCGATGTGGACTTTTTATGTGAATCGGGGTCAGGCCATTTGCAGCTTCGGGGTACGCGATAAGAATTCGCCGATCATGGAATTCTCTCCTGCAAATATCTCTTATAAGAACGTAGGCACGACCGGTTTCAGAACCTTTATCAAAATTAAAGGCGAGCAAGAGATTTATGAACCGTTTCAATCTGCACGTCCAGATCCTGCTGCAAAGCGCCTCATGACCATTTTGCCTAATGGACTTACCATTGAAGAAAGCCATGCCGGACATGGTCTTAAGACGACCGTACACTATTTTAATTTGCCTAATGACGATTATGCAGCATTGGTACGTCGGGTAGAGATTGAGAACATTGGCGGTAAAGAGATCGAGCTGGAGCTGATGGATGGTTTGCCTGAAATCTTGCCTTACGGCGTAGAGAACAGCGGATACAAGGAAATAGGAAATCTGCTGCGCAGCTGGATGGACGTATACAACTTAGAGAATGGCATTCCGTTCTATAAGCTGCGTTCCAGCACCAATGATGATGCACAGGTTAGCGAAATTACCAATGGCCATTTCTACCTGTCGTTCACTGGAGAAGGAGAAAAAGTCTCGCCAATCGTCGATTTCGAGCTAGTCTTTGGTGGCAATACCTCGCTTACGTACCCAGACCGTTTTGCGGGATTAACTCTTGCCGAACTGGGCGAGCTTCCGCAATACCCGGTCAACAAGGTTCCATGCGGTTTTAGCGGAGTGGCAAGACGTTTAGCACCAGATAGCAGTCTGATCCTGAATACACTGGTTGGACATGTAAATGACATCGACAAAATCAATAAGAAGGCGGAGCAGCTATGCCGCGATGAATATATCCTGTCTAAATCTCAAGAGGCCGCAGGTCTGACGGAGGAATTAACAGAAGACATTGCTACGCACACTTCATCGGCTGTGTTTGATGCGTATTGCCGTCAATCCTATCTTGATAACTTCCTGCGTGGAGGCTATCCTTTTGTCTTCGACAATGGTGGGGATGGCTTTGTAGTTCATTTATACTCGCGTAAGCATGGCGACTTGGAACGTGACTATAACTTCTTCTCATTGGCTCCTGAATATTATTCACAGGGAAATGGTAATTTCCGCGATATGAATCAGAATCGGCGGAACGATGTGTTCTTCAATCCGAAGGTGGGCAGCTTCAACATCAAAATGTTCTATAGCTTGATTCAGGCGGATGGCTACAACCCACTGAGCGTACAAGGAACAACCTTTGAAGTGAAACCGGACCGTAAGGCGCAAGCTGCGGATTGGATTGGAGAAGCTGTAGCAGATCATCAAGCGGAGCTTGTAAAGCTGTGCAGGAGTCGATTTACACCGGGTAGCTTAGTGAACTATATTGCGGATCATAATGTTACCTTGAAGGTAAGTGAGCAAGAGTTTTTGTCGGGCTTACTAGCTTTGTCACAGCAAAACATTGAGGCTGCTTTTGGCGAAGGCTTCTGGTCGGATCACTGGACATATAATATGGATCTGGTAGTAGGTTATTTGGATATCTTCCCTGACAAAAAGCAGGAGCTTCTATTTGGGGATAACACTTATGCGTTCTATGACAGCCCAGCGTATGTGCTGCCACGCAGTGAAAAATATGTAATCAGTGACGGAAAGGCCCGGCAATATGGCGCACTCCTTGAGGATGAGGAGAAGCTGCACAAGCTGAAATGGAAAGCTGGAGATACCCATTGGCTGCGTACTGAAGGCGGTCACGGCGCCATTTACCACACCAATTTGTTCGTGAAGATGCTGTCTCTTGCCTTGAATAAATTTGCTACACTTGACCCTTATGGTATGGGTGTAGAAATGGAAGGCAATAAGCCGGGCTGGAACGATGCTATGAATGGGCTGCCAGGATTGTTCGGCTCCGGAATGAGTGAGACTTTTGAACTGAAACGTACCGTAGTCTTTTTGTTAGAGACTCTGAACAGCAAAGAGAGCGTCCAAGGAGCTGTAGACCTCCCAGAAGAAATTGCACAGTTGCTTGAAGAGGTATATCATGCGGTCACGGCGGTTCTGTCGGGAGAATTGGAACAATTCAATTATTGGGACACTGTAGCTTCGGCGCGTGAGGCCTATAGAGCACGTATCCGTTTCGGTATTACTGGGACTGAGTCTGAAGTAAACTTAGAATACATTCGTGAGGTTCTCTCCAAGTTCTTGGTCAAAATCGACGAGGGGATCAACAAGGCAGTAGAACTTGGTAATGGACTTACCCCAACCTACTTCGGTTTTGAGGCGAAGAAATTCCAGCAGGTAACAGATGCTGAGGGTCAACCGGTAATCAGCGGATATGGCCTGCCAAAAGCTGTGGTCGAGGAGTTTGAGGTCTATGCCTTGCCATATTTCCTTGAGGGACCTACTCGCTGGTTGAAGACGCTGAAAGATCCGGTGCAGGCGAAAGAAATATACAATTTGATTAAGCAAACAGAGCTATATGATCCGACTACGTCTATGTATCAAACATCGGTTAGTCTAGAGGGAGAGTCTCATGAGATCGGACGAATGAGAGCCTTTACGCCAGGCTGGCTAGAGCGGGAGTCCAACTTCCTGCATATGTCCTACAAATATTTGCTTGAGCTGTTGAAGGGCGGGCTTTATGAGGAGTTCTACGGAGAACTGAAGACCTCGCTGGTTCCGTTCCTGGACCCGGCTGTCTATGGACGCAGCACGCTTGAAAATTCATCCTTTATCGCTACCGGAGGTAATCCTGATCCGAACAATCACGGTAGAGGGTTCGTTGCAAGATTAAGTGGGTCGACCGCTGAATTTCTGAGTATGTGGAGAACGATGATGGCCGGAAGCCATGTTTTCAGAGTAGAAGATGGACAGCTTACATTATCTTTGGATCCGGTTCTACCTGGCTGGCTATTTGATGAACACGGCAAACTTTCCTTCATGTTCCTAGGTGGAACGGAAGTCACTTATTCGAACCCAGAACGTGAGAATACATTCGGTGAGAAGAAGGTTGTTATTCAGAGCATGACGCTCATCTACCACGATGGAACAGTGACCGGAATTTCTGGAGCATTCGTTCGTGGTGAAGAGGCAGAGGCTTTGCGGCGTGGAGAAATTAAACAAATTCAAGCAATATTAGCATAACACTAAAGGGGAGGGCATAGGCCCTCCTTATCTTTTTCCATATACAGGAAAGTATAAGCTTCACATGATACATTATCCTTATTTTCTTGCATAAACGCTTACCGTCTTTAAAGGATGCCGAAAGCGTTTTAGCTTGAACCCGAAAAATGGAACCTATAATCCGAAATTCAATACCTTACGGAGACAGGCAAAAGCAAATACAATAAGTATATAGATATTGTAAGCGCTTTAGAAACAGAAAAAGATATATAGCCTGGAGGTCCAAAGGATGGAGAACAAAAAAGGCGTGGAATTAAGTCCAGCGATGAAGCCGCTTATTCCTGGCAATTTCGAAACCGGTAAAGTAAACCGCACCCCGATTTGGAAGAAGTTCATTACTCAACGACATTTGCAGACAATGGCACTGCTCGGTGTAGTATGGATGATTATTTTTAACTACATTCCGATGTATGGCATTATTATTGCCTTCAAGGAGTACAACATCGTCAAACCCATCTCGGAAGCCCCTTGGGTCGGTCTCGCGAACTTCAAAGAGTTCCTGGCAGACGATAATTTTATGTATGTAATGAAGAATACGCTGGGCATTAGCTTAATCAAACTATTGATCTTTCCGCTTCCGATCATATTCGCCCTCTTTCTGAACGAAATCCGATCCGTTCGCTTTAAGAAGAGTATTCAGACGATATCGTATCTGCCCCACTTCCTGTCCTGGGTAGTTCTTGGCGGGATTCTCGCCACTTGGCTGGCAGATGTGGGCATCATTAACAATATTCTGATGGCGCTGCATTTGATTGATCAGCCGATTTCGTTCCTGGCTGAACCGAAATATTTTTGGACCATTATTATTACCTCGGATTTATGGAAGGAGCTGGGCTGGTCAGCGATCATCTATCTGGCTGCCATTACCAGCATATCTCCAGAAATGTATGAAGCGGCCACTATCGACGGTGCCGGAAGATTCCAGAAAATGTGGTATGTTACCGTACCGACCATCAAAGGCACGATCAGCATCTTGTTTATTCTGGCGGTCAGCGGTGTACTGAACTCCAATTTTGACCAGATTCTGGTACTGCGCAATTCGCTGAATGACAGCGCGAGCAATGTGATTGACTATTATGTTTACTATACCGGTCTGCTCTCGGCCCGCTTCTCGTATTCAACCGCAATTGGGATGTTCAAATCGGTTATCTCGCTCATTCTGCTGCTAATTGCCAACCAAGTATCCAAAAAACTCAACGACACCTCGTTGTTTTAGGCCAAGGAGGACCTGTACATGATTACACTGAATCGCAGAACAAAGGGCGAAGTTGTCTTTGATATAGTCAACAATATTGGAATGCTTTGTATTTGCTTCGTTACGCTGTATCCGATCTGGTACGTGCTGATTAATGCTTTTAATGACGGAAAAGATGCAATGCTGGGCGGGATTTACTGGTTTCCGCGCAAATTTTCATTGGAGAACTTTAGTGCCGTATTCGCTAGCCCGGGAATTATGAGGGCGATGTGGCTTACCGTAGCCAAAACACTTCTCGGTGTAGGTCTGCATGTGTTCTTTACGGCTATGGTAGCATATGCGTTTTCCCGCAAGGATCTGGTAGGGGGCAAATTATACATCCTGTTAGGCACGATAACCATGATCTTTGCAGGCGGACTTATTCCGACGTACCTACTCATCAGAGATCTTCATCTACTGGAAAATTTTCTGGTTTATATAATTCCGGTTATGTTCAGCTTCTTCGATCTAATCATCTTCATGACCTTCTTCCGGGATATTCCTGATGGTCTGGAGGAAGCGGCGCGTATTGATGGAGCGAATGACTGGTCCATCTTCCTGCGGGTTGTCCTGCCGGTCTCCTTACCTGTACTGGCTACCATTGCGCTGTTCCATGGCGTTTACCAATGGAATGATTATTTTACCGGAATGATTTATATGAACAATGAAAACATGCAACCGATTCAAACTTTCTTGTACCGGGTTGTTGCCCAGTCCAGTTCCAATCTGATGATGACTGCCGTACAGGGAAGCGCCGTGACCAGGACCGTGACCTCGCAGTCCATCAAGCTGGCTACGATGGTTGTTACAACACTTCCAATTATCTTTGCTTACCCGTTCCTGCAACGTTATTTCGTGAAAGGGATGATGATTGGCTCCATCAAGGGCTAAGTGCCAGTCGCACTTCACCCGAACTAGTGGTAACTCCTCCGGACTGCTCCCGCAGTCTTGGAGTTATAAATTATATGATTAATCAATCTCAGAAAAGGGGTAAACAAGCATGGACATGAAAAGAAAGCCAAAGAAAATAATGCTGCTGCTAATGGCAGCAATCATGGTTCTGTCCGTAGCGGGCTGTTCCGGCAACAATGGCAACACCGCAAATAAAGGTAATGCCGCAAACAAAACTGAAGGTAACACAGCAGAGGCAACAGCTACAACAGCCCCAGAAGCTACAGCACTATCCGCTGATGAGCCGGGTTGGAAATCTGATACATCACCCATTACGTTTGACTGGTACCTGAACTTTGCCTGGTTCCCTAATAAATGGGGTGTAGATCCTACTTCCCAATATATCACTAAGAAAACCGGTGTTGACATTAACTTTATCGTTCCAGCCGGTAACGAAAATGAAAAGCTGAACACACTGATTGCTTCCGGTAAACTGCCGGACTTCATTACACTGGGCTGGTATGAAGATGCTGTTAAGAAAATGATTGAAGGTAATCTCGTGCTTCCTCTGAACAAACTGGCCGAAGAATATGATCCTTATTTCTTCAAAGTATCTGACCCTGACAAACTGGGATGGTACACACAAGCCGACGGCAATGTATATGGTTATCCGAATGCTTCTTCCTCACCTAAAGATTACGAGAAATATGGCGACACTTATGTATCCAACCAAACCTTCGTAGTCCGCAAAGACATTTATGAAGCGATTGGCAGTCCTGATATGCGCACACCGGAAGGATTCGTGGCTGCGCTGAAGGCAGCTAAAGAGAAATTCCCTGAAATCGATGGTCAACCGATGATTCCGCTCGGTCTGCATGAATTTACCGCAACCGGTAACGATTCTCTGGAACAATACATTCAGAATTTCTTAGCTATTCCAAGAGAAAAAGACGGAAAGCTGTATAATCGTGAGACTGACCCTGAATATATCCGTTGGATGAAAACTTTGCGTCAAGCCAACCAAGACGGCTTGCTTGCAAAAGATATCTTTATTGATAAACGTCCTCAAATGGAAGAAAAAATCGCTCAAGGCCGTTACTTCGCGATGCTGTACCAACGCACTGACTTTGCAGCCCAACTGGGAACGCTGTATCAGCAAGACCCGAACAAAATTTATATCGCTGTTGACGGACCGGCTAATACCAACCTGGATGCACCTACTCTAAACGGCCCTGCTATTTCCGGCTGGACAGTAACGCTGATCTCCAAAGATGTTAAAGATAAAGAACGTGCTATTAAATTTCTTAGTTACCTGAACAGCGAAGAAGGTAATAAAGACCTCTATCTTGGAGAAAAAGGCGTCAGCTATGATACGATTGACGGCAAAGACCAATTTAAACCAGAAGTCTTTGATCTAATGAATAAAGACCGTTCGGCATTCGACAAGCAATATGGTTCTTCCTTTACGTTCTGGATGCTGATGAATACCAATATTACAGCTCAATGGACACCTACAGCTGTAGAGCCTTTCAAACAGCTGGAAGACTGGACTCGCGGAAAAACAAAAAGTATCTCCGAGTTTGATCAAATCGATCCGTTGGCAAGCTCCCCGGAGGGCGTCATCTTATCTAAAATTAAAGATTTGCGCAGCAAAACGCTACCGAAGCTTTTGATGGCTTCATCCGATGCTGAATTTGATACCATCTGGACTGGTTACATCAAGAAGCAAGAGGATCTGGGTCTAGCTAAAGTGCAAGCCTTCCAACAAACAAAATATGAAGAGAATAAGTTAAAACTCGCAAATAAATAAAATAAAAACGACCCAATCGCCCGCTATTGCGGGCGATTGGGTTATTTTCAATCTATAATATGGTATAGATATTAAATAGGTTAAGCATTCACTATTTTAGCGAGGTGGACAGTACAGAAGTGTATAGAGTGAACAGACGTGAACGAGCTAGAGAATTATGGAATTCTTTTAGTTATTGGTGGGGAAGAAGATCTCTCCAGAGTCGTTTAATTGCAGCCTATGTTTTTATTATTTTAGGCCCGTGCTTGCTGGTATCCGTCTACTTCTATGAGTCTATCAATAATACCTATCTTAGAGATGCCATCGAGAAGAATGATTATTTGCTGCAAATGGAAAAGTTACATATCTATAATCAAATTGAGGCAATGGAACGTGCGGCACAGATGGCTTATTCTGATACCGATGTAGAAGATTTCCTTGCGAATGAAACCGAACCGCAGCTAGTAGATTTGATTAATTTCAATACAAATGCCTATGTGAATATGACTCGTATTCAATTTAATAATCCGAATATCGAGCATTTGCGGCTGTATTCGAAAAGCAATAAAGTGCATGAAATTTGGCCGATTATCTTTCGTGAAGAGAGAGTTTCTTCCAATCTATGGTTTCAGAAAGCGCTTCAAATGAAGGGGCAGGAATACTGGTCTTTTCAGAAAAGTGATCCGGATCTAATGCAGAGATACTTGGGAGCACCGACGGAAAGTCTGCCCAAGGTCTCATTGCTGCGTGAAAAGAGTCGTCCGGCAGACAATCATATAGGCATGGTGCAGGTGGATATGATGCTGAGTCGTTTTACACCTAAGACGTATACAGATGTCCGGGATAATCAGACCCAAATGTTCCTTGTGGATAGTGAACTGCAGCTTTTCACCAGACCGGATCATTCTTTTTTACAGAATAATCTGAAGATGGCTGATATGATTGCAGAACGGTATAAGCATTTTCGGGAAACTGGGGAATGGGATAGCGAGTACTCGGAGAATGGTCAATCGTTTTTGTTGATTAACACTCCGCTTGAACATATTGATGCTTATTTGTTAAATGTAGTGTCCATGGAGGGGGTTATGAAGGATATCTCCCGAACGCGCAACTTAATCATTGGTGCCAATGTCGGGTTTATTACCTTGCTAACGCTGATTGCTTATGTGACAAATGCCTTTATTCTAAAAAATCTACGTAGATTGACTGAAACAATGAAAAGAGTGCGTAGAGGTGAAGCGTACACTGGAATTATGATACGGGGTGGAGGGGAAGTTGGTGAGCTTGCCCATCATTTCTCTAAACTGATGAACACGATCAATACATTGGTAGCTCAAGCAGTAAGCAAGCAGGCATTGTCAAAAGAGGCTGAGTTACGTACGCTGCATAACCAGATTGACGCACATTTTTTATATAATACGCTGGAAAATATTAAAATGCTGGCTGAAATTGAAAACCAACGAACGATCTCAGATGCATTAACCTCACTAGGGGGGATGATGCGTTATAATTTCAAATGGTCCGGAGAGTATGTCAAGCTGCGAGACGAAATTCGTCATATTGAGAATTACATTGAAGTAATGAATATTCGTTTTGAGTATCCGGTTAAGCTGATGCTTCATATTGAACCCCGATATTTAGAGCTGGAGGTGCTTAAAATGTCACTGCAGCCAATTGTGGAGAACAGTGTTAAGCATGCTTGGTGCGATGAGAAAGATAATATGCAGGACCCGATCGTTCAAATTCATATTTCGGAAACGGAAGGTGATATTTTCATAGAGCTTCGTGATAATGGCATAGGACTAACACCAGAGCGTCTACATGCTTTAAACGAGGCGATTTATGCGAAAGATGAACGCCGTGAGAGCACTGCTGAACAGACAGCGGCTGACCGCCGAACAGGTGGCATTGGTCTGAGAAATGTACATCAGCGTCTGCAAATCTTTTATGGCGATGAATATGGGCTTGTAGTACAGAGTGAAGCAGGAAGCTGGACGATGGTACGTTTAGCCTTGCCGAAAGTTCTTTTGACGGGAGAAAAACAACTATGAAGAAGCTACTGATCATTGATGATGAGAAAAATATTCGTTTCGGTCTCAAGACTATGATAGAAAGAGAATTTCCGTCCATTTATACCATCAAGATGGCGAGTAACGGTGCAGAGGGGTTGGATATCTATAAGACTGATGGTGCAGATATTATTATTACAGATATACGTATGCCAGTAATGGATGGAATTACGCTGTTGAAGCAGTTGTCTTCGGCGACAAGGGGTGAGAAAAGTCCAGCAGTGGTAATTTTAAGCGGGTATGACGATTTTGAATATGCCAAAAGCGCGATCCGATATCGCGTGAAGGATTATTTACTTAAACCGATTCGTAGAGATGAATTATTCGAAATTTTGAAGTGTATAGATAAGGAGCAGGAGGAGCAGAATCTCAGCGCAAGGCAGCAGGAGCAGGAAGCAGAACATTTTCGCCGAGAGCTGCGCTCTAGCCGTTTACGGGGGCTGTTTATGCAGCAGGAAGTTCAGCTGGAGCCAGAGCAGCAGGAGAGTCTAGATGACTTGGAGGTTCCTTTTACAGTAGGTGTGTTGAATTACTATTGTAATGACGGATCAAGAATGAAGCCGGGGGATGTTCAGGGGCTGGTTGAACGATTGATAGGACCACTTGAAAAGTGTTTTTCGGAAATCACAACGGACTGGGATGGTAAATTAGTATTACTCGGAACCAGAAAACAGGATTTTATAGAGCTGTCCAGACAAGCAGAAGCTAAAGAAATAATGGGATTGTCGATTGGAATAAGCAGCGAAGGAAGAAGTCTCGCAGATCTTCGTTCCTGTTATAAGGAAGCGTCCCGGGCTTTACAGTATACTTTTGTATATCCGCAAGTGAACTTATTGAATTATGCGGATGTGAGTCAAGAACGGTCTAATTCTCCCTTACCGAAGGAGGGAATTCGTAAGCTGCTCAATATGCTTGGAACAGAACGCGAGAAGGAAATGAAGCATCTTCTGGCTGAGATTTTTCAGACCGAGCATTTGAAGGCGCTTGACCTGTCTTATTTGGAGTCGGTGGGACAGAATATCAATGAATTGGTGCTGGATGAAGTATTTCGGGTGCATGGCGAAGCCTCGGTAGAGGTGCTGAAACTGTATCGTACAGTAGGCAATATGTACAATTATCGTCATTTCCATGATTATTATCGTGCGCTGGAGAATTTGCTCCTGAGTGTGAGTGATTATATTCTAGGGGTGCGCTCTGCTCATACGGAGCATGCTGACATGGAGGAAGCGCTAAATTATATTGAGACGAATTATGCTCGTCCACTAAATATGGCTATGGTTAGTAACCATGTTTCTTTGAATTATTCTTATTTTAGCGAAGCCTTCAAAGCATATACTGGGGAGAATTTTGTCATTTATTTAAAAAAGGTGCGCATCCGTCATGCTAAAGAGCTGTTAGCGAAAGATTGTGGGAAGCTTGCGGAAGTTTCGGAAAAAGTAGGTTTTGAGAACAGCAAGCAATTTGCCCGTGTATTCAAAGAGTTGGAAGGAATCTCTCCAGGGGATTATAGAGCCAAAATGCTGTCTGAAGATTTTTCGTAAAAGGCAGGATAAGTAGCTTTAGTATAAATATCATTGCTGTACTGTACCTTGATGGACGGTATGGGTGTCGTTAGAAGTAATCCTCCTATATAATGGCAGTGAGAGGCTTTGTTAGGATTAGCAGCAAGAGAGTTTGGAGGGAATGAAGGGTGGAAGAAATTCAAGGCAATTTGATTACAGTTCAGACGTTGGCAGAGGACTTTCGGCGACTGGGTGTACAGGCGGGGATGACGATTATACTGCATTCGTCCTTCAAATCACTAGGCCAATGGGTGGCAGGTGGCCCGGTTGCCGTTATTTTGGCGCTTGAGGAGGTCCTTGGAGAAACAGGCACTCTTGTGATGCCGACGCATTCAAGTGATCTGACGGACCCTGCTGGCTGGAGTAACCCACCAGTGCCTGAATCTTGGTGGCAGAGTATCCGTGAGCAGATGCCGGCCTATGATCCAGACCTGACTCCACTGAGAGGGATGGGTATTATTCCGGATTGCTTCCGTAGGCAAAAAGGGGTAAAACGCAGCGATCATCCCATTCATTCATTTGCGGCTTGGGGCAATCATAGGGATGAGGTTATATATGGTCACTCCCTCGAATACGGTTTGGGGGATGACTCACCATTAGCTCGTATTTATGATCTTGGGGGAAGTGTACTGCTGCTAGGCGTAGGGAATTTAAATAATACTTCATTACATCTTGCTGAATGCCGTGCCTGCTATGAAGGAAAGAAGCAAGTCATTGGCGGGGCACCTATGATGGTGGATGGACATAGACAGTGGTTGGAATTCAAGGAGCTAGATTGGAACTCTGACGATTTCGTTGAACTTGCTGAACAATTCGGGCAAGAAACAGGGCTTATTACATATGGTCACATCGCCTCAGCTGCTGCTCAATTGATTCCGCAGCGTGAAATTGTTGACTATGCGGTGAACTGGATGGAGCGAAACAGGAAGTAGACTATCTCTGGATTTGGGGCTAAGAGGAGGAGCGGCGGATGAATACTACAACGATATATCTAACGCGTCATGGTCAGACAGAATGGAATGTGCAGAATCGTATGCAAGGTCATATGGACTCTGCGCTGACGACGCTTGGTGTACAACAGGCGGAATGGCTGAGCCGGGGAATGCAGGCTATGAATCTTGATGTTATTTATGCAAGCTCTAGCCCAAGGGCGCTGCGTACAGCTGAAATTATACGCGGAGAGCGGGATGTTCCGCTGAAGATTTCCGATGCATTTAAAGAAATCGGCATGGGTGTATGGGAAGGTAGAGATTCTACTGAACTGGCAGCTCAGTATTCAGACCAGCATCGTTATTTCTGGAAGGACCCCGACCAATTTAAAGTGGAGGGCAGTGAGACCTTCGCAGAGGTGCAGATAAGAGCGCTGGAGAAGCTTCAGGAAATTCTCACTGCCCATCAGGGTGAGACGATTCTTATCGTAACGCATACGGTAGTGATCAAGCTCTTGATGGCTTATTTTGAGGGCAGAGAGTTGCCTAAGCTATGGGATCTGCCTTACATTTATCCAACCTGCTTATCGAGGATTGATTTTACGGATAGCGTGGCGGAGATCCTGCTGCACGGGGATACAAGTCATTATGAAGTGAATAAGGCTGGGATGGAATCGTAGAATTGTAGTACTTACATTCAATCTAGTAGGACTTATATATAAAGGCGGTTCCTCGGGTGCATGATGCACTCGGGGAACCGCCTTTTTGTAACGAGAAACGCAGGGATATCATAGAAACACTATATCACCGTTTCTTCCCTAGAGCTGAGGATCAGCCTATATTAGTTGATAAACTGGAGATATTTCAATGTCTTTTCGAGCATCGTAACGGCTTCAGCACGAGTTGCTAGTTTCTGTGGAGCAAAGGAACCGTCTGTCGCTCCTTGGATAATGCCCGCAGTAGCGATTTCTGTGATTGCTGCTTGGGACCAAGCAGGAATGCTTACCGCGTCACTGAATTTAGCTAGTGCTGCAGGATCGGCATTTAAGGTTTTGCCCGTGTACTTGATGGCTTTAGCTAATACAGAGGCCATTTCTTGACGAGTGATCGGGCTACCTGGCTTAAAGCTGCCATCGGAATAACCAGAAATCAATTCGGCTTCTGCTGCAGTGCGAATAGCATCAGCATACCACGCGCTTGGATTTACATCCTTAAATGATGCCTCACCACCTACTGTCGAAAGTCCTAGAGAACGCGTAATTAATGCTGCGAACTCAGCCCGTGTGATCGACTGTGAAGGAGAGAACGTATCGTTATTTGTTCCACTGACGATCAACTTGGAAGCTAACAGATCAATGGACGCTTTAGCCCAGTGTCCGTTAAGATCCCCGAACGTTTTGGAAGTCTTAACGACGGAGTAATAGCTGTTGCTATTCCGTTTAATCGTAACATCCGTGGTCCCATCAGCCTTAGGCGTAAATATCGCAGGTACGAAAGAAATCTTACCTGTAGCAGGATCGAAGACAACTGCTGTTGCGTTATTTGAATTTAAGGAAGAAGGTACATTGATCATCCGATTAACGTAAGTACTGCCGAAGCTGTTCAGCGGTACAAGCTTTGTTCCAGCTTGCGCTGAAACACTGAAATCAATTACTGGAGCAGCTAAAGTAGCATTGCCTAGCTGTGAAGAAATAGCTTGGTTTGTACGGTTTAGTGTTCCCGAATCCGCTAGAAGAATGGATACCGTAATTGTAAAGTCGCTGCTACCTAATTGAGCAGTAAGTGCTGCGCTGTTTATAACGCTGAGCGGTAAGGAATAAGAAGTGCCAGCAGTTGTAAAGGTAAGAACGGTATTAGGCTGTGCTGCAGCTTGTTGTACAAGCACACTGCCTGGAAGTACTACTTGAGCGCCGCTAGTAGTAGCTTTAACCGGAATGACCAGCTCATGGCTACCGATTGCCAGTTCACTGAGTTGCTTGGTCAGATCAGCAGCATTAATCGTTGTTACTTGCGGTGTCGCTATTGGTGCAACAGTTGGCGCCGGTGTCGCTGTTGGTGCTGTTGGTGCTGTTGGTACTGTTGTTGGTACTGTTGTTGGTACTGTTGTTGGTACTGTTGTTGGTACTGTTGTTGGCTCAGTTGTTGGTGATGGTGTTGGCACTGGTGTTGGCACTGGTGTTGGAGTTGGAGTTGTCTCCGGCAGTGGTGCCCCTTTCAGGTCCACAATGCGGCCCTCAACAGCGGAGGTATTCGCAGTGACAGTTCCAACTTGTTTAAGATAATTCGTAAATACATCAAAGTCCGGCAGATACAGCAGGTTCACGCGGCCTTCTTTATAGGCCTTCTCAAGGGAAGTATAGAAATCTCCACCTTTAGCTGTGAAAGCGTTAGTAGCTACTTCATAAGATGCCTTCAGATCCAGAGGAACGTATTTATCTTCGTTCTTCACTTCAATCCGTAATACGCGTTCGTTCACAGGTTTCGTAGAGTCGTAATAGAATTTCAACCCTGCAACATGTGGGAAACGTCCGTCTGCTGCTGGAGTTTTGGAAACACCATTCTCCATCGCATCTTTAATTTCTTGTCCGGTTAAAGTGATCGTAACCAGATCGTTGTTGAATGGAAGTACGCCGAGTACTTCGCTTTGTGTAATCGGTCCTTCATTGATAGATTCGCGAATGCCGCCGCCATTTTGCAGGGCGATTACAGCATTAGTACCAGCTTTTTTGGCTGCAAAGAGCATACCATCGGCAATCAGGTTACCGAGATTGGTTTCCTTTGTGCGAACATTGTCACGAACGCCGTTTAGGACAACCTCTGAATTACCTACTACCTCATTGCCCAGTTCCTCAATACCCGGTTTATATTCGGTTTCCAAGATCAATTTGGCTTCAGGATCCTCTGCGATAACATAGTTAGCGCCATTTTTAGCATCGATGGAGATTAATTGGTCTTTCCAAGTAGTTAGTACGCCATCTTTGTTAAATTTAACTTCAAGTTTACCAAGGAATAGTCCTTTTTCACCGGTTTGTACAATAAGCTTCGGTGCTTTTGGATCGCTGTTATCTACAACGGCTTGATCCAGTTGTGTATGGCTGTGACCACCGACAATAATATCAATACCATTAACGGCTTTGGCTAGTTTGAGATCTTCTTCGTAGCCAAGGTGAGAGAGAACAATAATCTTGTTAACCTTCTCGTTTTGCAGCATAGCGACAGTATCTTTTGCTTTAGCTACAGCATTGTCGAAAGTCACTTTGCCTGGTGAAGCAATGTTGGCTGTATCTTCTGTCGTCAGGCCGATGATACCGATCTGTTCGCCGTCTACTTCTTTGATCAGTGCAGGGTAGATGGTTGCTGCGTTACCCGACCGACCAATTTCATTGGTGAACATTTTACTTAGGATTTCATCCGCAGAGAAATTTACGTTGGATGAGACAAAAGGGAATTCAGCTTTACGGATGAAATTGGAAAGCGTCTCAGAATTTTTATCAAATTCATGGTTCCCGAAAGTCATAGCATCATATTTTACCAAATTCATGAATCTGAGATCTGCTATACCCAGATATTTATTGAAGTAAAGCGTTCCAGAGAATACATCACCCGCATCGAGAAGAATAGGGTTTTCTGTAGTCGCCTTAGCCTCTTTGATTGCCGTTACACGGCGCAAGATATTATTTGGCGAGCTTACAGTGTCTAGTCCCGCATGTGTATCGTTGGTGTGTAGAACAGTTAACGGGAAGTCTTCATTTGTCTCCGGCAGTGGTGTACCTTTCAGATCTATAATACGACCTTCAACAGCGGAAGTATTCGCAGTGACAGTTCCAACCTCTTTAAGATACTTTGTAAATACATCGAAGTCCGGCAGATACAGCAAATTCACACGGCCTTCTTTATAGGCCTTCTCAAGGGAAGTATAGAAATCTCCACCTTTAGCTGTGAAAGCATTAGTAGCTACTTCATAAGATGCTTTCAGATCCAGAGGAACGTACTTGTCTCCGTTCTTCACTTCGATACGTAATACACGTTCGTTCACAGGTTTTGTAGAATCATAATAGAATTTCAACCCTGCAACATGTGGGAAACGTCCGTCTGCTGCTGGAGTTTTGGAAACACCATTCTCCATCGCATCTTTAATTTCTTGTCCGGTTAAAGTGATCGTAACCAGATCGTTGTTGAATGGAAGTACGCCAAGTACTTCGCCTTGTGTAATCGGTCCTTCATTGATGGATTCGCGAATACCACCACCATTTTGCAGGGCGATTACAGCATTAGTGCCAGCTTTCTTGGCTGCAAATAGCATACCATCGGCAATCAGATTACCGAGGTTAGTTTCTTTTGTGCGAACATTATCACGAACGCCGTTTAGGACAACCTCTGAGTTACCTACTACCTCATTGGTCAGCTCTTGAATGCCTGGCTTATACTCGGTATCTAGGATCTTCTTGGCTTCAGGATCCTCTGCGATAACATAGTTAGTGCCGTTCTTAGCGTCGATGGAGATTAATTGGTCTTTCCATGTTGTTAGAACGCCATCTTTGTTAAATTTAACTTCGAGTTTACCAAGGAACAGTCCTTTTTCACCAGTTTGCACAATAAGCTTCGGTGCGCTAGGATCGCTGTTATCTACAACAGCTTGATCTAGTTGTGTATGGCTGTGACCACCGACAATAATATCAATGCCGTTAACGGCTTTTGCTAGTTTGAGATCTTCTTCGTAGCCAAGGTGAGAGAGAACAATAATCTTGTTAACCTTCTCGTTTTGCAGCATAGCGACAGTATCTTTTGTTTTAGCTACAGCATTGTCGAAAGTCACTTTGCCTGGTGAAGCAATGTTGGCTGTATCTTCTGTCGTCAGGCCGATGATACCAATCTGTTCGCCGTCTACTTCTTTAATCAGAGCAGGGTAGATGGTTGCTGCGTTACCTGACCGACCAATCTCGTTGGTGAACATTTTGCTTAGGATGTCATCCGCAGAGAAATTTACATTGGATGAGACAAAAGGGAACTTAGCGTTGCCGATGAATTTGGAAAGCGTCTCAGAATCTTTATCAAATTCATGGTTGCCGAAAGTCATAGCATCATATTTGACCAGATTCATAAAGGCCAAATCGGCTTGACCCAGATATTTATTGAAGTAAAGTGTTCCGGAGAACACATCACCCGCATCGAGAAGAATAGGGTTTTCTGTAGTCGCCTTAGCCTCTTTGATTGCCGTTACACGGCGCAAGATATTATTTGGCGAGCTTACAGTGTCTAGTCCCGCATGTGTATCGTTGGTGTGTAGAACAGTTAACGGGAATTGTTCAGAAGTATTGAAATCAATCTGTGCCATAACCGCATCATGATCGGATACCCGACCTTTCGATGGTGAGAAGTCCGCATTTAGATGGACGACATCTACTTTTGAAGAAGGCGTTAGATTTTTACTGACAAGAATATGATCTAGTACTTGAGAGTTTCCGTCATAGGTATACGTATACTGCTCATTTAAAGGCAGTGTATCGATCAAATTGTCTAGCTCTGAGCCTTTTAAGATTGTTGCAGTTTTAGTGAATTGGAAATCATTCAAATCGCCAAGCGCTACTACGTTGGCTTTAGGATTTGCAGTCAGAATCTCTTTGACAAATCCGTTTACGATTGCGGCAATTTTATGACGTTGTGTTTCACTGGACAATACGGGGGGCTGAACATTCCCAAAAGGACCATTATCGCCGCCTTTTGAATTGAAATGGTTTGCGATCACGATCACTTTTTCGCCGCCGAAAATAAATTGTGCAGCGAGGGGTTTACGTGAACTTGCAAATGCGGCATTCGTTGGATCAATCCGTCCCGGATTGTAAGTTAGCTTATCTGTCGCTGTGTTGTAGCCGACGGATTGTGTAGCAGAGCCTTTTTGTCCAGTTACACTGTCTGCAAGCTGTACTCTTGTTGGGTTGTACAGGAATCCTACGCGAATGTTTCCGCCTGGGGCTCCGCCATCCTTATTGTTCTCCGGAGCGATATCTGTGTATTTGTATACAGGACCGCCAGCGGTTTCAATAGCTTTAATTAGCTCGTTTGCGCTTGCTTCAGTGATTCCGTTATCGGTTTCACCATTGCTGTCCTGCATTTCGACCACGCCGATAATGTCAGGCTTTTTCATATTATTCGTGATGGAGTCGGCAAGCTTCTGGATTTTTGTTGCTCCGACGCCTGGGTAGAAGTTCTCAATGTTGTATGAAGCGATTAATAGCTTGTCCTCATTAACCTCAAGAGTAGTTGTTTCTTGTTTAAAGGTACTTGGGGTAATGGTTGGCAGCTTACCGTTCTCCGGAATTACTTTGAAATTACCATTGTTGTATCCGATGACCCCTGTAACATCTCCAGCGAACTTATCTCCGGTGATGACTTCTTGACCCGGATTTCCATAGGCAATGATAAGGCGCTGAGGATTGAATTGGTTATATTCCTTTAGAACTAGTCCACCAGCTGGTGTGATGACATCAGGAGTATCATTTTCTACTCTTGTAGGGATGTTATAAAGCATGGAATTTCCGCTACCACTTGTCCAGTAAGGACTAATGATCGTAGGGGTAGGGAGTTTTACAAGCATACCTTCTAACGATTCATAGAAATCAATAGCATCTTCACTAGGTTCAAAATCCACCATGCCGTCATTATCAATGATGGAAGAAGGAATAGCTCTTCCACCTTTGCCAAGTACGATAGGTTCAGGCACAGTATAACTAGAAGAGGAATCTACTGTTAGTGATGTCATATTAATTTGAGTGGAGGTTAGATTGCTCGCACTTCCTTCGTTATACTCGGAAACGGCTCCATTAACGCGCACTAAATCTCCAACTTTAGGCTTAAGGGATGCATTTGTGCTGTAAACGAAAATACCTTCCGATGTGTTCACGTTATTGTCCGGCTGAGGGTCCTGCATAAAGAAACCTCTATAAGCGCCAGTTGCGAAAGTGTATCCGTATTGGGTAACGATGCCTTCAACATCAGTAACGTTCTGGCCTGCATACTCAGAAGTATGAGATTCTCCTTGGATATCATGGATACGAGGGAGATCAGAAGCTTTATAAGCAAAGGTATACACTTTACTGGTCTTGCCATCTGCTACGACAATTGCATTAAGGGTAAGATCTTTACTAACTGTAATTGGATCTGAATAAAGTTTGCTTGCTGCGGTTGGTTCTGTTCCATCAGTCGTGTAATAAATCTGTGCTCCAAGGGTAGGACTGGATAGGGTCACAGCACTTCCTTTAATGATGCGACCTGCACCAGGGCTCGCCATTACGGAAAAGGTTTCTTCCACCATAGCGTTTTCGTTAAGTGGAATGAATTGATAAGTTGTATTATATTGCTCAATAACCCCAGTAATGCTGTCAAAGGTTTTACCCTTAACGAGTTTAGGCAGGGTAGAGAAAATTGTGAATTGCTGCCCACCTTGACTTGCAGTCACTGTATTTCCATTTACATTGTCTATGGTCACATTATTCATAGTAACTAGCTGAGCTTCATGGCTTTCGCCGTTCGCTGCAGACAAGTCAGCTGCTGTAATCAATTTAGGTGCAGGAACACCCACATCATTCGCAACGATAGAATATTGAAGTCCACTTTGGAATTTGATTTCTTGCAGGTTGCTGTAGATATCCATCGTGCCACTAACTTCAACACGATCTCCAACGTTGGCGAACTCTGGGAATCCGTAAAGTACGATCCCGCCGGATTCATCCTGAATATACATTTTTGCTGCATTAATGTGAGTTACGATACCTTCTGTTGAAATATTCTGGCCTTTACTAGCAAGGCGTGCTGTTGCGACGTCTGTTTTGGTCAGAATTGTGTAATCAAAAGCCGTTATAGGGCTATCCGGCATATTTGGTTCTGAAGCATACGCCTTAATTGTAGTGTCCTCAGTTAAGGTAATAGGCCCTGTGTAAGGTTGGAAATCAGTTGAACCAGCTGCTCCATAAACAGCTGAATAGACGGATGCTCCAACTGTCGGAGAATTAAGAGAGATTTCAGTACCTACCGGCCAGGCATTAGCGGCTGGTGAAGCTACTACGGAGCTAGCTGTCTCCGGTGCTTTACCATAACTACTATTGCGTGGACTTGCTGCTTGAACAATAAAATCCGTAACGTTGTTGTCCGTATCTAGACCACGGCTATCTGCTGGCGCACCAGCTGCGGCTTTACGAATAGCGGCTGTTGCGTTGGTGAGAGCAGGGGTTGGAGTTCCCTCAACACCTGTAGCTGTACCGTAGCCAACTAAATCTATTGTATTATTCGATGGGTCAACCAAGTCGACTTTACCGTTTGTTCCACTCATAGCTAGGATACCTGTAGCATCAGGAGCAGGTAGTGCAGTAGTTCCTCCTGTTCCTGCAGCCTCTTGGACAAGGTAGTATCCATTTGCAGGAATCGTTCCTGTTAAATCTGTTCCGGTGCTAAAGGTTCCAGTAGCGGAAGTATATCGGACTTTCCATCCAGTCAAGACCACTGGTTTGTTGGTAGGATTGTATAATTCAATAAAATCATTCTTAAACTCTGCTCCGCTGTTTCCTCCACCGCCATAGACTTGTGAGATAACAACATTGCTATTATCCGGTGCTGCCTCGGCAGTCTGAATTGCTGGTAGCACACTGCCGACAAACATTAATATTGCCAGTCCACTAGCCCACCATTTCCTTACTCTTGAAGAAATAATCATTTGGATAAGTATTCTCCCCTCAAATCTTTTATTAGAAACCTACTAAATCTTATCATTCAAATGTAAAATGAAAGGTTGGTTTGCATTAATATAAATTAAAGGTTCTATAAATTAAAATAAAAAAATAAAAAGTTATTGTTTTCGCATAAGAATAGGGGCTGAAAATAGTGCGTAAATACAATAATCCTTAAAATCTAGTGTTTATTGGAGGATGAATAATCCCATATATGAGTTAAATTTTACATTTGAATAACACATAGAGAAGGCGTTGTTAGGCTCGATTATTTGGGAGGTCTTAGAAGAAAAAATGCCCATTCAGCTTCTTGTTGAGAAGTGAATAGGCATTATTTATTTCAAATTTACTTGGATAAAACAGATTACTGTTGTAGAAGCTCTAGCCGCTCTAATCCGTCCATATATTTGCGCAGCGCCTGAGGGATGTAGATAGAACCATCCTCTTGCTGGTGATTCTCCAGCAGCGGGATCAGAATTCTTGGTGTAGCGACTGCGGTGTTATTTAAGGTATGGCAGTATTGTAAGCGACCATCAGCATTCCGATAACGGATGCCCGATCGGCGAGCTTGGAAATCGAGTAGATTAGAAGCCGAATGGGTCTCACCGTATGCGCCTCTGCTAGGCATCCATGTCTCGATATCATACTGCTTATGCGTCTTCAGGGACATATCCCCTGTGCAGACAGCCATGACTCGATAGGGGAGCTCTAAGAGCTGAAGGATGTGCTCGGCATTTGCGAGGATCTCGTGAAGCATATGGTCCGAGACACCTTCGTCATTTCGGCATAAGACGACTTGTTCAATCTTCGAGAATTGATGAACACGGTACAGCCCGCGCACATCTCGCCCCGCTGATCCGACTTCACGGCGGAAGCAAGTCGACATTCCAGCTAGTCGCATCGGTGTATCAAGCTCTACAATCTCGTCGCTGTAAAGCGAAACTAGCGACACTTCCGATGTGCCAACCAGCCAGCGATTATCTCCGCTGAGCTCGTACGTCTGATCCATCCCACCGGGAAAGAATCCGGTTCGCTCCAACGCTTCAGGGCGGACAATTACAGGAACATCCATCACGGTGAATCCGCGTGCAGTGAGCACATCTAGGGCTAGTCTCTGTACAGCAAGATGTAACATCAGTCCTGCTCCTTTAAGCACATAGCTGCGGGGGCCGCCTGCTTTGACGCCACGAGGGATATCGATGATATCGTGGAGTTCACCTAGCTCCACATGATCACGAGGTGTAAAGCCGAATTCCGGCACCGCTCCGTTCAACCGCAGTTCTACGTTATCGTTATCATCGTGGCCGATGGGTGTATCCTGCGACACCGGATTCGGTGCGAGCAGCATGAGCTCTCTACAGCAGCGTTCAGCCTCGTTCAAATCTGCTTCCAGCAGGTTCAGTCTATTATTGAGTTCTCGTACCTGTGCTTTGACGATCTCTCCAGCAGGGCGGTCACCCTTACGTAGTAATTGTTCAACCTCTTTGGTTAGCTCATTACGTTCGGCTCTTATTTGTTCTGTTTCTTGTCGCAGGCTTCGGCGCTTTTCGTCCCAATTCAGCAATTCATCCAGTGGGAAGTCGACTCTTTTCCAGGTGGCAGTGTTTCTTACAAGTTCCTGATTATCCTTAATCCAGTTCATTTCCAGCATACCGTTTCGCTCCTTTTTGTTTAAAAGATAAGGAAGTGTAAGGTTCATCCTTCACTTTATCCTTCTATTTCTCGCACAAACACTTACCGTCCTTATAAGGACGACGAAGGTGATTATGCTTGAAAAAACGCAAAAAACGCCCTCATCCATGGGACGAGGAGCGTCAGCTCGCGGTGCCACCCAGGTTGATCGAATCTCCTTAACAACAGGAAAGAATCGACCCTCTTTGGTCTTCGCGGTAACGGGCGAAACCCGGTGAACTTAGGGAGTCATTATAGGCTCCGGTCGCAGACGCCTCACGGTTGGATGCCGATCATTGGCCTGATTCTTGGATTTAATATTGTTGCTTAGTATATCGCAAGAGTGGGATGAGCGCAAGCGTTTATGGTTTGACAATAATATCTAATCTGCGATAGGATTAATATTAATTTAAAGTATTCCTGTCGGGTTAAATATTGCAGTGTGAGCTGCTCAAGTGGGATGAAAGAGGTGGAGAAGTGGCTAAAATTGTTGTGATTAACGGAACGCCTTCCCTGGTATCGCGTATCAATGCAGTTATAGAGTATGCGGAGGCAAGCTTAACGGATCAGGGCTTTGAAGTTGAGCGTATTAACGTAGCTGAGCTGCCAGCGGAAGATTTGATTCACACCAAGTTTGAGAGCGATGCTATCGTCAAGGCGAATGGCCTTGTAGCTGAAGCGGATGCGGTAATCGTGGTTAGCCCGGTTTATAAAGCCTCTTATACAGGCGTGCTGAAGACCTTCTTGGATCTAGTTCCGCAAAAGGGATTGGCCGGCAAAATCGTACTCCCGCTCTTCATGGGTGGCAGTCTTGCACATCTCCTCACGATTGATTATGCTTTGAAACCTGTGTTGTCTGTACTCGGTGCACGTTACATTCTTGGTGGAGTGTATGCCGTGGATTCTCAGGTGGTTCGTAATGATCACGGAGTGGTAGAGCTTGCTGAGGAGCTGAAGCTGCGACTGAATGATGCATTAGCTGAGCTGGCAGAAGAAACTACACATCGAATAGAGCGCAAGGCATAGGACTCAGCAGTAGGCATTCTGTTTCTGATGGATTCATAACAAATATATAAGCGTCTCATTCATTCCTGATGTAAGGGTTGAGGAGACGCTTTTTTGCTATAGCCAAAAGGCCATCTCACTGTAAAAGTAGAGAATGGCCTCTTTTTTATCTATGGATCGTTATAGTCCAGTCTTACAAATCGTCAAATCCGTTATCATCGCCAACCTTACCGTAGTTGCGGGACTTGGCTTCGAAGAAATCAGTTTTCGTAGCATTCAGCGCATCGTCGGAGAAAGGCTTGATCCAAGGCATGCAGTTAACATCAACACCTTGGTAAGCTTTTTCCATACCCATCAAAGTCAGACGTTTGTTCGCTGTATATTTGATATAGTCGCTAAGCTCGTTAAGGTCAATGCCACGAACATTAGTGAGAGTGTAGTAAGCCCAGTTGGTTTCAAGCTCTACCGCGCGGTCGATGGTACGGTATACGTAATCCATGTTTTCTTTGGTGTTCAGCTCAGGGAAGTCTACGAGCAGCTGCTTAAATACTTCTGCGAAGAAGTAGCAGTGCTGATTCTCGTCACGTTGAATATAAGAGATCATTTGGCTAGTCGCCATCATCTTCTGGTCGCGGGCCAGATTGTAGAAGAAGGCGAAAGTGCTGTAGAAGAAAATTCCTTCTAAGATGAGATCTGCTACCAACGCATGGAAAAAGGTTTGTTTCGTTGGATTATCACGGAACTCTTGATAAATATCGGAGATAAATTGGTTGCGCTCCAGTAGAACCGGATCTTTCTTCCAATACTCGAAAATCTCTTTCTGTTCACTATCCGACACGATGGAGGAAAGAACATAGGAATACGATTGGTTATGCACTACTTCTTGTTGCCCGATAATGGCAGAAATAGCTTCTAGTGAGGAGTCGGTGAAATAACGCTTCACGTCGCTGACGAACATCGTCTGCATCGAATCCAGCACAGCGAGCAGGGAGATGTTGATCTTAAATACACGTTGCTCCTCTGCATCCAGCATAGGGAATTGTTGCGCATCTTTGGACATTGGGATTTCATCCGCGATCCAGTGATTAAGCAGAAGGACCTTGTACAGCTTGTACATATGAGGCATGCGGATATCATTCCAGTTCAGAATGCCTGAGCATTCACCGTCGATAATGCGTGTGGATTGGTTAGGTGCTTCAGTATTAAAAATCTTTTGTAATTGCATTTCTTATCCCTCCATTTTTTTGCGCGGGTAATCTTTCTTTGGTGTCTTGTTCATAGAAAGACGGTGATGGAGTAACGGAGAGGAAGTTTGGAGCTGTAGGGGCGTCAGCGACCGCCTTTGTCATCGGATGTCATCCGCTAATAGTCGGTAAAGATCAAGACATCTGATGACAACAGCGGCCGGAAGCCCAAACATTCCTCGCAGTTACGAAATTCATCATCGTTTTTCTATTCAGGGCACTAAGATAATTAGCTAGCGCAAGAATCACACTCTTCTATTGTCAAAGCACGGCTACGCACATAATAAGTTGATTTCAATCCGCCCTTCCAGGCGTTCAGATGCAGCTCAAGGAACTCGGTAGCCTTGATGTCAGGACGAACATACAGGTTGAAGCTTTGGCCTTGATCGACGTGACGCTGACGAGCGGAAGCCATGCGGATCGACCAGTTTTGGTCAATGGTGAAAGCTGTCTTATAGTACCAGATTGTCTTGTCGGACAGATCTGGTGCCGGGTTAGCGATCTTGTAAGTTGTTTTCTCTTCATAGGAAAGCAGTTCATACAAAGGATCAATGCTGGCTGTGGAGCCGGCAATAATCGATGTGGAGCCGTTCGGTGCAATCGCGAACATCCATGCGTTACGAACACCGTCTTTAGCCACTTCTTCTTGCAGCTCGCGCCATTGTTCTGTGGTTACATATTTGCCTTCTTGTTCACCGCTAACGTAGCCACGTGAAGTAAAGTACGCACCTGTCTCCCAATCGGAACCGGCGAACTTCGGATAACGGCCTTTTTCACGGGCAAGCTCCATGCTCGAACGTACCAACAGGTAGTTGATGTGTTCATACAAATGATTGTTATATTCTACGGCTTCATCAGATTCCCAACGAATGCCCTTGAGTGCTAATAGGTGATGCAAGCCGAATGTGCCGAGACCCACTGCGCGGTACTGGCTGTTCGTGTATTGTGCTTGCAGAACTTCAATATTATTGATGTCGATTACGTTGTCCAGCATACGTACTTGGATAGGTACAAGTCTTTCCAGCACGCCAGCTGGAATCGCACGTGCCAAGTGAATAGAATTCAGGTTGCAGACTACGAAATCGCCAGGAATCTTGGAGATAACAATCCGGGTCTTGCCATCTTTGGTTACTAATTCTTCCTGTTCAATCACGGTAGCGGATTGATTCTGCATAATTTCTGTGCACAGATTGGAAGAGAAGACCATACCTTGGTGGCGGTTCGGGTTCGTCCGGTTCACCGTATCACGGTAGAACATATACGGAGTACCTGTTTCGAGCTGTGATTTCATAATCCGTTTCATGATGTCGATCGCAGGAACGGTAATACGGGACAATTCCAGATTGGCTGTAGCTTCAGCATATTTTTCACGGAAAGTACCTTTACCAAGCTCTTCATCGTAGAAGTCTTCCAGACCCAGCGGACGACCATCCTCATCCGTCCAGCCCATAACCTTCTTCACTTCATGAGGGCAAAAGAGGTTCCAGTGGCTGCGTGATTCAACAGCTTCCATGAACAAGTCCGGCAGGGTTACACCGTGGAATACGTCATGGGCACGCATGCGCTCGTCACCGTTATTTAGCTTAAGATCGAGGAAAGCGAGAATATCTTTATGGAATACATCAAGGTAGACAGCGACAGCACCTTTACGAGTACCTAGCTGATCTACGCTGACTGCGGTATTATTCAATTGGCGAATCCAAGGGATTACGCCGGAGCTAGTGTTCTTGTGACCACGGATATCCGAACCACGTGCCCGTACTTTACCCAGGTAGACGCCGATACCGCCGCCCATTTTGCTAAGGCGCGCTACGTCTGTATTGGAATCAAAGATACCCTCTAGGGAATCGTCCACCGTATCGATGAAGCAGCTGGAGAGCTGTCCAGCGACCTTTTTACCGGCATTGGACATGGTAGGGGTAGCAGCTGTCATGTAGATGTTGCTCATAGCCCAGTAAGCTTCTTTTACAAGCTCAAGACGTTTCTCGGCTGGCTCACGGTGCATGAGGTACATAGCGATAATCATGTAACGTTCTTGCGGAAGCTCCATTACACGGCCGTCAAAATCATGCGCCAAATAACGGTCAGATAGCGTAAGCAGACCAATGTAATCGAATAGAAGGTCGCGTGTATAATCGATACATCCACCTAGCTCGATGATTTGCTCTTTAGTGTAATGCGTTAGAAGCTCCTCACGGTAGATTCCTTTTTTAACAAGATCCGTGATTAGAGGGTACAGCTCACCGTAAGGCTCTTCTGGATAAGCTTTATAGCGGCGGTGAACGGCTGCTTTTTTATAAAGGGTAGTCAGAAGGGCACGGGCAGCTGCAAACTTCCAAGTAGGCTCTTCTTTTGTTACAAGTTCTAGGGCACTCATAGTGAAGGCGTTGCTAACTTCTTCTCCGCTTACGGAGTCACGGCGCAGTTTGGAAATTACTCCCCGCAGCAATGTTTCTTTATTTAGTTGATCAAGACCCTCCAAGATACGGTCGGCGTATATGGAAAGGCGTTTCTCATCAAAAGCCAGTTGGCGATTATCTGGTTTAACTACGAATTGTGGCATGGTTATTTCATCCCTTCTTATTTTGGATTAATTTTGAATATCAAAAATTGATATATTATAGCGCAGTAGGCTGCCACAGAAAGACCTCCGAGCCGTTCATACTGGCCGGAATGTCGATTATGCGTTGGTTAGAGCTTCCTCGGTAAGGAAGTGTAGTATCTTTTAATTCTTCTATAAAACGTCCATCTATTAATACCTGACACTGTGTAAGTAGATTCCACTCCGGAGAACCGGGAAGGGCGTTTAGTTCCTCATACGTATACCCACTGTAAATCCAGATGGGGAAGCCTGGGAGCACGGCGCGAAGCTCATGAATGAACCCAAGTACCTCTTCTGCCGAGAAAAAAGGATCGCCGCCTGCTAGTGTTAAACCATCCAGCAATGGGTTAGCGGCGATTTCTGCAATGATTTCATGTTGACGTTCTAAGGTGAAAACTTCTCCATATTTAAAATTCCATGTCTCGGGATTAAAGCATCCCGGGCAACGATGGCGGCAGCCGCTGATGAAGAGGACGGCCCGCATGCCCTCTCCCTCGTTAATCGACTCCGGATAGTATCCGCAAATATTCATAGATGCTTAACACGATCCCGTACTTCGGCTTGTTTGGCGGCGTTGAAGCGGGTCTGATAGTCGCCAGTTAAATAACCTGTAACTCTGCGCAAACGACGGATGTGCACGTCATTCTCATGTGCGTTGCAGGAAGGACAGTTTGTCCCAATTACGCCTTCGTATCCGCAGCTTGAGCAGCGGTCAATCGGATGGTTAATGCTGAAGTAGCTGACCTGTTGTTCTAGTGCGTATTTAATGATTTTGATAAAAGCGGTTGGATTGCTGCGGGCATTACCGTTTAATTCGACATAAGAAATAGCCCCGGCATTGCAGTATTCATGGAAAGGAGCTTCCAAGCTGATCTTCTGAGCAGCGCCTAGATCATAGTATACAGGGATGTGGAAAGAGTTCGTATAATACTCACGGTCAGTTACGCCTGGAATAGAACCCAGTACCTTACGATCAATCTTGGTGAATTTACCGGACAGACCCTCGGCTGGTGTTGCGAACAAGGTGATGTTTAGATTCAGTTCTTCACTTTTCCGGTCGCAATACTCCCGCATATGACGTACGATAGCCACAGCCTTGGCATGGACTTCCATATCCTCGCCATGGTGTTTGCCGTACATGGCTTTCATGCATTCCGCCATACCGATGAAGCCGAGCGACAGACTACCATGCTTCAGCAGTTCACCTACAGAGTCTTCAGGAGCGAGGGTTTCGCCGCCTTCCCAGACGCCTTCTCGCATCATGAAATCGGATGCTTTAGCTTTTTGCGCGCTTTGGATGCAGAACCTATGAAGAAGTCCTTCCAGCGCAATGTCCATATAGTGATTTAGATCCTCATAGAAGCCAGCTTCGTCTGCGACGGTACGCCGGCCTGTTACTGTGCCGTGTGCCAGACCGAGCCGAACCAGATTCAGTGTATTAAAGGAAAGGTTGCCCTTCCCGGAGCAATGATTACGCCCAAAACGGTCACCGAGCACTCGAGTGCGGCAGCCCATTGTAGCAAATTCCGTATCAGGATCACTTGGATCATAATACTGCAAGTTGAGCGGAGCGTCTAGATTAGCAAAGTTCGGATACAGTCTGCGTGCAGAACATTCCGCTGCTTTTAGGAACAATTCATAGTTAGGATCGCCTTGCTGTTGGTTGATTCCTTGCTTGCATTTGAAGATTTGAATAGGGAATACAGGTGTTTCTCCGCTGCCAAGCCCGTTCATCGTTGCTGTTAGCAGGGAACTGATTACAAGCTGACCTTCTGGTGAAGTACAAGTACCATAATTGATACTGGTAAACGGAATTTGCCCGCCGGATCGGCTGGACATGGTATTGAGATTATGTACCATACTTTCAGCCGCTTGCAGGGTTTCGATTTCAGTTTCTTTCAGTGCATAACGGAACGATTTCGGATATACCTCGGCCAGATCGGTCCGGCTCATTGTGATCTCGCCCAAAGATTCATTAGCTTGTCCCTCATCAAAATAATCCAGACCCTTGCGGAACAGCTTAGCGAAGGATTTGGTTACATAAGGTGCCAGATCATAGTCGAGTTTATTGGCGGATACGCCGCCATATTGAGCATTTTGCTGGGATTGAAAAATGATTGCTACTAGTGACATAGCTGTCATTATGGAGTTCGGAGGACGAACACTGCCGTTACCGGTGTTGAAGCCTTCTCGGAGAAGCTTATCAAACGGGATAAAAATGCAGTTAGTCGTTCCGATTGCGTATTGATCCAGATCATGCACATAGACGACATTGTCATCAATGGCTTGCACCAGCTGCGGCGGCATCGTAAAGTTACGGGCGTACCATTTTGAATATTCACTGCCGAACTTGCTCATTTTACCGGAGAAACTCTCTCCGTTCAAATTGGCATTCTCGCGCAGCAAGTCCAAATCCCGGCTGTCGATAATATCGCGTCCTAAATCAATGAGCTCTTCTAAAAGAACTTCCCGTGCATTTGTTGTACCGTTAAATTGTCTCTCCAACAACGTCATTGTATAGCTCTCCTCTCAGTCTATCGTCCTATCATTAAGAAGTGGGGCCGCATAAGCGGCCGTATATTCATTGTGATCTCATAAAAAAAGCATCCCCTAGCGAGGATGGCTGAAAATGCCCGATGCGTTATGTAAATATCCACACAGATATTTGTAGTGGTCTCTAAGAAGATGACCGCATGCGGACACCGCTCCTGTTCCTCGCAGGCACTCATAGTTGGTGTCGTCGAAACAGGCAGGTCTCCTGGCTTCCGTAGGACCTCTCAGCGCCTTCCCAAGGGGTTCTTACCCTCAGTGGCTTCTGCCAGGAGATCTGCCCATCTTTAGCTTCTAAAAGCTTGTAAAGGGCATCCGGTTACAGTGGCGGGACCGCAGCGGATTTTCACCGTACTTCCCTATTAAGCTCTAATTCCGATTAAGGATCAAAGCGCCTGTCTCCACTATATTTTGTTGTCGTTAGATAAAAATAACCCAAGATGTTGTGTTTGTAAACAGTTTTTTAGAAAACCCGCGCGGGGAGCGGGTTCTTCAAAAGTACTCCACAAATGATCCACAGGCTGTCCATAAGTAATCCACAATTGATCCACAGGCATATGAAAAATGATTCATAAATTGTCCGAAAAGATGCCACAAAGAGTCCATAAATGTAGTGCAGACGACCCTAGAATTCACGTAAGAAAAAATACCCGTGGCGAAAGTCATATTTCGAAGAATTTTTTGGGGAAAGAAGAAGGGGCATAATAAAGCTGAGATCATTTGTGGGAGAGCGGTGGAGTTGTTACAATAGAAGGAGACACATACTTTAAAATTCCGAGGAGGTATTCCCATGCCTATTGCTGAAGTAACCGTTATTCCGATTGGAACAGGTAGTACGAGCCTTAGCAGCTATGTTGCGGATATGCAGCGAGTGCTGAAGACGGTAGAAGGGATTACTTATGAGCTTACATCCATGGGTACAATTATCGAAGGGCCTCTTCAGCGTATTTTTGCTGCAGTCGAGGCGCTGCACGAGTCTCCTTTTGCCGCAGGTGCAGAGCGTGTCTCTACCTCACTTAAAATAGACGACCGCCGAGATAAACCCTCCACTAGCCGTGGAAAGCTGGAATCTGTGGAGCGTAAACTACAGGTGGAATAGCAGTTCGGGAGAGTAGGGAAATAGAGAAAATAGGCTTGCGTTTCTAGGTGAAAGTTGTATAATATTTTTTGTTTGACAGAAAAATCAGCTTTAAGCTGGTGTAGCTCAGGGGTAGAGCAACGCACTCGTAATGCGTAGGCCGGGGGTTCAATTCCCTTCACCAGCATATCTAAGAATTGCGCATGGCACGGCTTCCGGGATTTCGGGACCGTGCCATTTGTCTTGAAATCATCTATTTTCTAACATTCTTCTAACCTTTGCCTACGGTAGGGGCTTTAAATGGATAGATATCTAATTACCTATTTACCCAAGCACTATAGTGTGGATTTCATAAGCTAAGATGAACTTAAATACAAAGGAGAAAATTTAAAATGAGCGAAAATATTGCTGGCTTTGGTGGTGTCGGATATGGTGGCGGTATCGGAGGAGCCTTTACATCTACCGGTGCAATCTTGGTACTGTTTATCCTCCTTGTAATTATTTCTAAGACTATCTTGCTATAAAATGAGAAGGATGTTTTGCTTGGAAGCTTGAGGGTGTGCTTCCACAGAGTTATATCAGCCTTAATCTGGTGTAGCCCAGGGGTTCAATTTCCTTCACCAGCATATCTAAGAATGGAATAACGGCGCGGTTTTCGGGGATCCCCGAACCGCGCCGTTTGTCTTGAAATCACCTATCTTCTAACATCCATCTAACCTTTACTCAAGTAAAATGAGGGATCAGTCGTAATCCTGACCTCTTTGCACGTTTCAAGAATGGAGTCGCCGATCCCTCGAAGGGCTGCTTCTTGTAAGTTGGGGAGAACATGTGAATAAGTATCCAGTGTAACATTGATGGAGGAATGACCCAGTCTCTCTTGTGTGATATTTGGGTGTACACCGAAGATGAGAATCACCCCGAAGACTGTACGTCAATATACGTGCAGACAGGTTGCAATGCTTACCTTTAGGTAAGTACGTGAACTAAAAGTGCATACTTACGCGATGGCGTGATGGGAGGTATAACTCAAGTCCTAAATCTGATTCAAACATGGAGGATACACCATTGAAAACACTTGTTGTCGTTACGCACCCAAACATCGAAACATCCGTTGTTAATAAACGCTGGATCGAAGAACTCCATAAATATCCAGACAAATATACGGTACATGAGCTGTACAAAGCCTATCCCGATGAAAAAATCAACGTGGAAAAGGAACAACAACTAAATGAAGCGCATGATAAGCTCGTCTTACAATTCCCTGTCTACTGGTTTAGTAGTCCGCCTCTGCTTAAAAAGTGGCTGGACGAAGTATTTAACTTACGGATGGGCATATGGCTCGAAGAGTGATAAATTAAGAAATCGTAAAATCGCATTAGCTGTAACTGCCGGAGGAAGTGAAAAAGACTTCAGTGAAGATGGTAAACTCGGCTACGGGCTGGACTGTATTTTATCTCCCTTTGACACGACTTTTATTTACTGCAACGCTGATTATCGTTCCTTCTATGCCATTTATGGTACGGAATCTGAGACGGTAGGAAGTACGGATTATTTTAAAAAATTGGACATCAGTTCGCAAGGCTATGTTGAATTTATCGATAATATGTAATTAGAATTGAAACAAAAAGCAGCATTTTCATTAATGGAAATGCTGCTTTTGTCATAAGTCGTGGCTAAATCGTAAACGGTACTGTTATCTCTTGCGCGGCTGGAACGGAATTTTTCTCTCCCCAAGTGCACATCATATCCAGCACCGGAATAAGCGATCGGCCCTTCTCAGTCAAGGAATACTCAACTTTAGGGGGAATCTGGGGGAATTCCTCGCGCCTGACGAGACAGTCCGCTTCCAGTTCTTTCAACATAATACTTAACGTCTTAAAAGGTATTGTACCGATACCCCGTTGCAGTTCATTGAATCGCACGATCTTGTTTTCAGAGAGATAGTAGAGAATAGTCATTTTATATTTACCACTAATGATAGACAAGGTGTAGCCGAAGCTAGTGTCCTTCTGGTGAATGCCAGGTGGTATACAGATTTCATCACTCATGGGCTATTACCCTCCTTCAGAAAATATAACGAAAAGGCAAACGCCTATTGCTTCTCCGTACTCAGGTCTCGACTTTATTATGTTTTACAACCGGCTATCAAGTCATCCTGCGAGCAACGAACCCACTATATCATTTTAAAACAATTAGTTCAAAGCACTCGTGGCTAACTATCCATCGGTCGGTTTTTCTGTCGGCGAAGCGGGCTACTTTGGTTGGAAATCAAAAGTGTCGAGCGGATAGTCTAAGCGACGAATTGATGTTTTTAATGTAATTTTCATGTGAGCATCATCTTATTTTCAGGTTCAAGGTTTATATTGAAGACACCAAACACCCCCCAGTGTTTTGTGGTATAAATCTCTCAGGTCTTGCCAACTCCCATGGTAAGGCCTATTTTTTTGTTCGCTAATGGAAATGGGGGGGGAGGGGGACAGCCTCTACACGGCTTTACTTAATCTGATACTGCTCTTCATAGCTCTTGAAAGATGAAATATCCAGACCGAGATATCTGCGCATATGAATTGCAGCTTGGGCAGCGACAATGTCGTTTAATAGCAGCATTCGTTCATGGTATCCACGACATATAAATTTGGCTTCGATCCCTGCATTAAGTCTGTTCTGCTCATAAACCTTGATTCCCCGTTTTCTCATCTCTGAACGAACATCTCTTAAATCTGTTGTAGCAACTGCTGCGGCTGTTTCAAGAACCTCCAGATAGGGGGCGGGAGTTCGTAAATGTGCAGATAGAATGGCGGAGTCCCGTTCGAAAGCTGATAAAATCATCGGAAGCAATAAATAAGATTTCACCAGCATATTGTCCCTGCTTTCAGCTCTATGCATGAATCTCATCACCCCTAATGGGAACGTATATTCGTATTCTACCCCGATATTCCAAAAATAATCAATGGTATTTCTAAACAGCTAGTCCAATGTGATTAAATTCACAACTAAATTAGAAAGAATAAAATATATTAAAATTGTAATAATAAAAATTAATGCTTCAGACTTATATAAAGGGAGAATTAGGATGAAAGAGGAAGGAAGTCTCGCCCGTGGAATGGTATTTGGTTTGATTCTAAGTATTCCATTATGGATATCGATATTAGGTTGGATAAAGTTACTTTAAAATTGAAGGAAAACCTTTGTGTGAAGCGCCTTTTGGCGCTTTTTTTGTGCTTGCTTACGCGTGTAAATATCAAAAGGAATTGATTGACAATTGTGGGGATGGAGCGCTAAACTATTGTTAGTTCCAAAGTATTAAAAGTCATAGACCATTATTTAATAGGATGCTTAAGCTACTAGTTCTAATTTGCAAAGGCTATACATATATAATCATGATAATAGCAAACCGCCTGAAAGGGTGGGACGCAAAGTTCAGGAGTCTAAAGTGTCTAAAAGACACTATGACCGTCCGACTGCCATGAGAAGGGAATTCTACTTCTTTTTTGGCGGTCTTTTTGTTGTTAGGTTCTTTAGAGTTCTGGTAATTATTCTGTTTAATTATAAATCATAGTTTTAGGAGGTGCGCATTTTGAAAAGAAGAATGAAACCGTTGCTCTCATTAGTAATAGCGGGGATTTTGATGGTGGGTAGTGGGCTTTCTGGAGGTGGTTATTTGGTCAGTGCGGCAGGGCCTGTGCTTCCGTATATTCCTACACCTGTGTTAGGCATTGCAGGAAATTTTAATACTTTTATCCTTGGTGACTTCAATCAATCTAATGATCAGGTTCACGGGCGCCTGGCGGCCAAAGGTAATATTACTTTGCAGAATTACGGCGTATCCAAGGATAATCCAGGTGGAGATGTCCTTATTGCTGGCAATGACATCACTTTTACTAATGGGACTGTTCATGGAGCATCCGTTCATGGTGGTGTTTTTATCAGAAACGGTGTAGATCTTAAAGAACCAGCGAGAAAAGGGACACCTATTGATTTTGATTATGAAGAGCAATATCTTATTGGACGTTCTAATGAATTCTCTTCACTTGCTACAGTCGGAACTTTCAAAAAGGAATATGGGAAAATAACAATTGATGCTCCGGAATCATTTAACGTTCTTAATTTAAGTGCTGCTGATTTCGTTGGTGCTAATGGCTTACAGTTTAATATTGCAAATAACGCCACAGTTATCGTTAACGTTAGCGGAAGTTCAGTTGAAATTCCAAGCTTTCAAATTTGGGGAGGCAGCCCTAACAAGGTATTATTTAATTTTTATGAAGCTAGCACTGTAAACATTGGAAGTTTAACAATAGAAGGAACTATTCTAGCTCCGCTTGCAAAAGTAACTTATAATTCCGGAGAACTGCATGGGACATTGATTGCGAAAGGATTTGCTGGTGGTGTGCAGATGCATTGGTATCCATATGAAGGGGTAGAGTCGCCTCCTACGCCGACGCCAACAGTGACGCCGACACCAACAGTGACACCAACGCCGACCGTTGCACCGACACCAACGCCGACCGTGACACCGACACCAACGCCGACCGTAGCACCAACACCAACACCGACCGTAGCACCAACGCCGACCGTGGCACCGACACCAACGCCGACCGTGGCCCCAACGCCAACGCCGACCGTGGCACCGACGCCAACGCCTTGCATGACGCCGACACCGACACCAAAGCCAACACCGACGCCAAAGCCAACACCGACGCCAAAGCCAACACCGACACCAAAGCCAACACACACACCAAAGCCAACACCGACGCCAAAGCCAACGCCGACACCAAAGCCAACACCGACACCAAAGCCAACACACACACCAAAACCAACGCACACACCAACACCGAGCGTGACACCATCGCCAACGCCGAGCGTGACGCCGTCACCAACGCCGGAAGTAACACCAACACCGAGCGTGACACCGTCACCAACGCCGGAAGTAACGCCAACGCCGAGCGTGACACCGTCACCAACGCCGGAAGTAACGCCAACGCCGAGCGTGACGCCGTCACCAACGCCCGAAGTAACGCCAACGCCGAGCGTGACGCCGTCACCAACGCCGGAAGTAACGCCAACGCCGAGCGTGACGCCGTCACCAACGCCGGAAGTAACGCCAACGACAACGCCAACGCCAGAGGCAACAGCAACACCAACGCCGACGCCAACGCCAGAGGCAACAGCAACGCCAACACCGACACCGTCGCCAGAGGCAACAGCAACGCCGACTCCGTCGCCGGAAGCAACGCCAACACCGACGCCGTCGTCAGAGGTAACGCCAACACCGACATCGTCGTCGGAAGTGACGCCAACACCGACATCGTCGCCAGAGGCAACACCAACACCGACATCGTCGTCGGAAGTGACACCAACGCCAACGCCGGAGCCTCCGGTGTTCCCAACACCAACACCATCATTTGTAATTGGCACTATTGTTGTTAATGATGACCCTGTGCCGCTGGGTCCTGTAGCTTCTTCGACTCCAGCACCAGTACCCACACCAACCCCGTCGAGCAATACAGAAGTCCTTGTTGACGACGATGAAATCCCACTAGGACCGGTGGCAACGGAAACGCCGTCACCAGAGGATATTGCAGTAGTGGATGATACAATTCCGCTAGGTAATCCACCTGTGGATGAACTGCCAAAAACGGGAGAATCAAGTCCAGTTCCTTATTATGCAGCAGGTCTAGGTTTTGCTCTTATCGGATTGCTAATGAGAAATAGATTCTCGAACAAGAAATAATAAACGGTGATTATAGCGTGAACGCAAGCTAAGCCGTGAAGAATAGAAGAGCCGCTTTCGGGACATATTCCGATGGCGGCTCTATTTTGTCATGATTGTTATATTTTGGCGCATTCTAAGTAGATGTTATACTGATTTACAACGAACATAAGGAAAGGACGGGGAAGACGAATTGGTATGGTTCTTCATTAGTGCTGTCATCGTCATTGGAGCTCTGATCTATGCTGGCTTTTTCTTTTATGGCATTGCTATTAAACGAGCACCGAAGGAATTCCTGAGTACTAATCGTGACTTGAAGGTTGATCCCCCGGTTGCCGGGGCTTCTTGGGGCGAGGGGAAGGATTGGATCTCCAGTCAGAGCTTTGAGAATGTGGAGATTACATCTGAGGACGGGCTACAACTAAGAGGGTATTTGCTCCTTTCGGATCGTGCTGAAGGTCGTACGGTGATTCTAGCCCACGGTTATTCTGGAAAAGGGAAGGATATGGGGGCGTACGCCAAAATCTATTACGAGAGACTGGGCTTTAATATCCTGATTCCCGATGCCAGGGGACATGGGGAAAGCGCTGGAAATTATATTGGCTTTGGATGGCATGAGCGCAAGGATTATTTACACTGGATTAAATATATAATAGAAAAGACTGGGCTCAGTGCTCAAGTTGTGCTTCATGGGGTTTCTATGGGCGGTGCTACAGTGCTCATGACCTCAGGTGAAAATCTCCCACCGCAGGTCAAAGCTATTGTCTCGGACTGCGCTTACAGCTCAGTTAAAGCACAATTAGCTTACCAACTAAGGCGTATGTATCACTTGCCAAGCTTCCCTTTTATCCAAAGTGCAAGTCTAATTACTCGTTTGAAAGCAGGGTATGGTTTTAGTGAAGCGTCTGCCTTGAAACAGGTGCGTAAGGCGAAGGTGCCGATTCTTTTTATTCATGGGGATGCTGATAATTTTGTACCATATAGTATGATGAATGAATTATATGAGGCATGTCAGAGTCCAAAAGAGAAGTTCGTAGTGCCGCAAGCGGGGCATGGATTAGCTTATGATACGGATAAAACGGGTTACATAAATGTAGTAACAGCTTTTGTGAATCAATATGTAAATTAGTGGCCCTGAACGTAGACAGCGCCCGATATCCGCTTGGTAGCGGTTATCGGGCGCCTATATTTTTCCACACATGGCATGTGTCCTTGTGTAAGGTTCGTACAGCCATGCTTTTTCGTTATATTCATCCCCCGCCGTTCGTGAGTAACGGGTGTCTTAATTCCTTGTTATTTCCAGCAGCCGTGTGGCGAGAATAATCCTTCCAATACGACAAAAGCCCTACCTCTCTTTTGCCCTTGCGGCTCCATTGACCGCGCCAGTGTGAATCGGAATGCTATATTTCGAATTTAATCTCATAAAAAGGAAAGTTTCTGCAAGAAAACATGAAGCCTCTGTGTCCAAATTGCCGAAGTGTAAAATAGTCGGCCTGACATCTTCTTGATGGGGATATACAATATATCGAAAAACAAATACGATATAAATATAACACAGTATTGTTTAAAAGGCAAATATAATAATGAATTCCAAGATAAGGATGGTTTTGCTTAGGAGGGGAACAAGTCTCCAGAGGGGGCGTTTCAGATCCGAATGTGACTTAGACTAGATTAATTGTGGAATATTTCGGAAAAGCTAGTAAACCAGAAGAGATGGGCAATCTCGGTTCAAATGGGCTAAAGTGTAAGTTTAATTTTTGCAAACGCTGCAAATTACACCTGAATTTGCTCGAAGCGAAGGGCTTGAGTCTGTGGGGGTTATTTTGCGTGCCTATTTTGTGAACAGGTCTTTAAAACTTACATAAAACCCCAACATTGATTGAAGGATTGAGGGCAGACCGTTATAATTAATAAGTCTGGATTTTAATTAAAAAATAAGGGAGATTTATATGAAACGCGCAGATGTGTGGTTGATTTCCATCGTATTGATTGCTGCGCTCGCTTTTCTCGTACCGAGATGGTTTTCGGACAATGATGATAAAGGTGGGGCCGGTAAAAATCTCGTAGCCAATGTGACTGTGGACGGCGAGTTATTTAAAACGGTAAAGATTACAAAAGAAGAACAAACCATTGAGGTCCGTACCGAACGTGGTTATAACATCTTGAAGGTGCATGATTACGGGATTGAAATGTACGATGCCGATTGCCCGGATCAAGTATGCCTAGGTTTTGGTTTTATTACCCTGCCCAAACAGACGATTGTCTGTCTACCACATAGAGTATTAGTGGAGATCACAAGTGCGTCGGGGGAGGATGATATAGATGCCTATGTCCAGTAGTGAATCTGCAACAGCTTTAAAAAGAACGGTAATTATTGCGATTTTTGCCGCAGTGGCGGTAGTGCTCAGTCTAATAGAGGCTCAGATCCCATTATCAGGGATGGGACTGGTGCCAGGTGCTAAACTTGGACTAGCTAACATTATGATTTTGACCTGTATTTACTTTTTACGTGGACGGGACGCTTTCCTGCTTGTCATTCTCAAAACACTGCTTACTGCATTTCTGCTAGGTACCTTTTCGAGCTTATTGTTCAGTTTATTCGGTTCGCTTTTTAGCTTTGTTGTAATGTTCGTGTTAATGCTGCTTAGTGGCAAAGGTAAAAGTATAAGCTTGATCGGAATTAGTATAGCTGGTGGAATTGCACATAATATCGGTCAGCTGCTGGCAGCTTCTATGGTATTCTCGTCCCTTAGTATTTTTTATTATCTTCCCATGCTGCTGATCACTGGAGTAGTAACAGGAATAGCCGTGGGCTATGCAGTCCGTTATTTGGTGGCTTCATTGTCAAAAATATCGTTGTTTGAAGAGTTTTTGGACTGATTAGTCACATCAGCGGAAGGATGACTAACATGAATGAATCATATGATGGTCAAGAGTTAGAGGGAGAAGGACAAGCTGTCATCTCTTTGGATGGGGTATCGTTTGGTTATGATCCTGAGCATCCGATTCTTCAAAATATAACGTTATCTATTTCACAGGGACAATGGGTTAGCTTGGTTGGCCCCAATGGCTGCGGGAAGTCTACGCTAGTTAAGCTACTAAATGCTTTGCTGCCTAAGAGTGCTGGTGAAATTGTGGTTAGTGGTATGCAACTCAGTGAGGAGACGATCGGAAGCATTCGGCAATGCATCGGTATGGTGTTCCAAAATCCAGATAATCAGTTTATTGGAGCCACTGTAGAGGAAGATATCTTATTCGGCCTGGAAGGGCTTTGTTTGTCGTACGAAGAGATGGCTGAACGATTACACGCTTATACGACGAGGCTGGGAATAAATCATCTGTTGTCCAAACACCCAGGTGAGCTGTCTGGAGGTCAAAAGCAGCGTGTCGCTATCGCCTCCATTCTTGCTATGGAACCAGGCATCGTCATTTTTGACGAGGCCTCTTCTATGTTGGATGAAGGAAGCAGAAATGATCTTCTTGGTATTTTGCAGGATATGCGAGCGGAAGGAAAGTATACGATTCTTATGATTACACATGATGCAGATGAGATTTTGGCATCGGATCGGGTGCTTGCACTGCATGGAGGTGGTTTAGCTGCTGATGTTACACCGGCGGAGCTGTTCCGGGACGAAGAGCTTCTGCAAAAATGCCATCTGTGTGAGCCGTATCCTTGGCGTCTTGCACGCGAGCTGCAGAATCAGGGCATCTATGTGGATGTTCCCGCCAGTGAAAAGGAGCTTATAGACACGTTATGGCCATAGAATTACAGCAAGTAAGTTATTCCTATGCTGACCGAAGCCTATGGAAGCTGACGGCGCTCCGCGACATTAACCTCAGTGTTCCACTAGGCTCTATGGTTGGTATTGCTGGGGCGACAGGCTCTGGTAAATCGACGCTACTGCAGTTGTTTAACGGGATATTGAAACCAACGGAGGGTACGGTAAAAGTGCTCGATGTAACCATCCAGGCGGGGGAGAAATCACCTAAGTTGATGCCGCTGCGCCGTAGAGTCGGATTGGTATTTCAATTTCCAGAGCAGCAAATGTTTGAAGATACGGTCGAAAAGGATCTTATCTTCGGTCCTCTTAACTTCGGCATGAGCCTCGAAGAGGCAAAGGCACGCGCAAGACAGGCCATGCTAGATATGGGGCTGGATCTTGCGCTGCTAGAGCGGAATCCTTTTAAATTGAGCGGTGGGCAAATGCGCAAGGCAGCTATCGCCTCCGTGCTAGCTATGGACCCTGAGGTCATCGTTCTGGATGAACCGACGTCTACGCTTGATCCCATCAGCCGTGCAGAGCTAATCCACTTGCTGGAGCGTTTATGCCGTGAACAGGGGAGAACGATCATCGTCGTCACGCATCGGATGGATGAGTTATTGCCTTACGCGGACAACTGGCTTGTCCTTAAAGAGGGCAGCACGGCGTTTCAAGGCAGCGTAAAGGCGCTGGCAGATGACCCTTCGATTCTGGAACAGTGTGGCTTGACGGTTCCGCAGTCTCTTCGTTACTGGCGTGCAGTCGCTGATCGCTTTGGTCTTACGGATGAAGCTCCTCGCTTAACGGCAGAGAGCTTAGCAGAGCTAATCGCTTCGCTGCCATCTGGATCAGGCAACTCTAGCGAGCAGCACGAAGGAAAGAGGGATAGCTATGAATGAGAAGCTAATCATAGGGCGCAGTATTGAGACCGGTTCATGGGTGCATAAGCTAGATGCTCGTGCCAAAATCATCGGAATGCTATTATACGTAGCTGTTATCCTGCTCTCCCGTTCGTGGATGGCTATGGCGCTGCTGGCTATTTTCTCAATAGCGGTTATGGCTTCCACTCGGATTCCGCTTAAATACTTTCTGAAAGCAGCTAAGCCTTTACGGTATTTAATGCTATTTATCTTTATCGTACAGCTGCTGTCTGTGAAGACGGGTGAGGCGGTGCTGACGCTTGGTTCGTGGTCTATTTATGAGGGAGGGCTAAGATTAGGCGCATTTTCGGTCATCCGCATGTTTTTTCTGATCACGTTCACGGCACTACTTACATTCACCACAACGCCGGGTAAGCTGAATCAAGGGCTGGAGGGGATTTTGGCTCCTTTCAAAAAGTTTGGTTTGAAGCCCGACCGTATCACACTGATGATCAGCATTTCCCTTCGTTTCATACCTACGATTCTAGACGAGTCGCAGATTATCATAAAAGCGCAGGCCTCACGGGGTGCTGATCTGAAGGAGCTGCCTTTAAAGGAAAAGGGACGAATGTTAGTGTCCTTGCTGGTTCCGATTATCGCTAGTGCGTTTAGGCGTGCGCAGGATCTGGTATATTCCATGGAAGCCCGTGGCTTTCGTATGGATGCTCCGCGTAGCCAGTATCACCGCCTAAGGTGGGGCATATTCGATACTATTTTTATTACTATGTTTATTGTAATGGGGATTGCAGTAGCTTTGGTGTAAAGTACAACTTGTATGGAGAGTATCAACTTGGGAGGGAACTTGAATGGCACGTTATTTTAACGGTAGAGAGATTGAATTATTAGCACCCGCAGGAACGTTTGAGATTTTCAAGGAAGTGATCCAGGCACGATGTGATGCAGTTTATTTTGGTGGACCTGTATTGAATATGAGAATGATGCGTAAAGGATATAATCTGTCTCATGAGGAGATCGTAGAGGCACTAGATATTGCTCACCGTCTAGACAAAAAAGTGTATATCACAGTGAATAACCTGTTTAGTGAAGAAGATGTGGAAGAGGCTAAAGAATATCTGCGTTTCCTTGACGGTGCTCGCCCGGATGCCTTAATTGTTCAGGATATGGCAGTGCTGGAGCTTATTCGCGAGATGGGCCTTAATCTTCCGATTCACTCTTCGGTAATGATGAATGTGCACAACCTGGAAATGATCTACGCGCTGCGTGATCTGGGAGTAAGTCGTGTGGTTACTTCACGGGAAATGGATTTGCAGACAGCTAAACTGCTTGGTCAGCGGAGTGGGATGGAACTGGAGTATTTTATTCACGGAGATATGTGCTCAGTTCACGGAGCGAATTGTTATTTCAGCTCTCATGTATTCGGTATGAGCAGTAACCGTGGGAAATGTATGAAGCCTTGTCGCTGGGATTATCGGGTGAAAAAAGATGGTTATGTTTATCCTGCTGAATATCCATTGGCTGTAAAAGATATGTTCATGTATGAGCATCTGCCGGAATTAATTGAGTCAGGCATTACCTCCTTCAAAATAGAGGGCCGCATGCGGGATAAGGAATTTATGGTGATGCTGGCGAATAGTTATGGTGAAGCTATTGACCGGTATATCGATGATCCGATTGGCTTTGACCGTACGGTCGATACTAAAGAACTCTATAACAACCGCAAACGTGACTTTTCGACAGCTTATGCTTTTGGCAAACCAGGCTTGGCTAACATTAACCGTCGTTACGAAGGTACAGGCAAATTTTATAGCACTGGAAAAGTGTTCAGTACACCAACCGCAGAGCGGGAATTATCTGAAAAACGTGTTGAGCAGGTGCGGGAGAGTTTGGCTGAGGTTAAGCAACCGCAGAAGACAAAAGCTAAGCTAGCTGTCCGAGTAAATAATATGGAACAGGCCCGGATGGTCTTAGAGCTTGGTGTTGATAGCTTGTACTTGCCGGGGGATGTTTTTGAACCCGATCAACCTTTTACGAAACGGGACATTAAGGAACTTGGTGAACGGAAAGGCGATAGCAAAATTTACTTAGGTTTGCCACGTATGATGACAGAGCTGCATTTTGATCAATATGATCAATTACTTCAGGGAGAACGCTTGCCGATTGACGGTCTTATCGTTACAAATTTAGGAGCCATTCGTCGTTACAACGCTACAGGATACCCGCTAATTGGGGACAGTAATTTAAATGTATACAATCATCTGTCAGCGCAATTATATACTAACTTAGGCTTGACTCAGCTTTCAGTGTCTCCGGAAATGACGGTGGAGCATTTTGCTACCTTTGCCTCACGTTGTAAAGCGCCTTTGGAAGTGGTAGTTCATGGTACACCTGCACTAATGTATATGGAACATGATCTTTATGAGAATACTGAGTTGATGGAGCCTATTGCTGAAGAGGATAATGAATATGTGCACAATAGTGTTTTGGTTCTAAAGACAGACAAAGGTGAGAATCCGGTATATCGTGATCAGCACGGCCGTTGCCATCTGTTATTTGCCAAAGAACTCTGCTATTTACCATTGTTGAATGAAATGAGTGAACTAGGAATATCAAGCTTCCGTATTGAAGGAGCAACCTATAGCGTCGAACAGCTTCGTGAAATTATTATTTCATATCAACAGGCAATTAACGGATCCGATAAGAAGGATGACATGCTAGGCGGCCTCAAGCCGGTCTATGCGGGTTATACTTTGGGCTCATTGCAGTTCAACTAATTGTATTTTAATGGGGACTAGATATCGCCGTGTAATAGGGTGATGCACAGGACTCTATGAATAAGTTACTATTTTCACAAAAAGGAGAGAGAACCCTTCATGGAACAACAAGACTTCATCGGAAGAGAAGCGGTAGCATCCAAACGTAAGCAATATTTCTATCCTTGTACACAGCATTTTTACCGTGATGCACCTCAGCTTGTTCGTGGTTCAATGCAGTTTGTTTATGATGAGAAGGGAAAATCCTATACGGACTTTTTCGCGGGTATATCCGTAGTCGCTTGTGGGCATTGTAATCCAGCCATAACAGCACGTACGATTGAACAACTGCAACAGCTGCAGCATACGACAACTATTTATTTAACCCAACCAAGTGTAGATTTAGCTGAACGTTTGGAAGAGGTAATGCCGGGTGATTTACGTCGGACCTTCTTCGTTAATAGTGGCTCTGAGGCGAATGAGGGAGCTCTGCTATTAGCCCGGATGTATACGGGACGTAAAGGGTTCATAGCGCTGGAGAGCGGTCTACATGGCCGTACCAATCTGACTATGAGTGTGACAGGTCTGCCAATGTGGCGCACGGATAAATATTTGGATCATGATGTCGAGTTTATTCCTCGTCCGTATCATCAGGATCTATCTCTGGAGGAAGCGGCTTCGTTATCCCTGGATTCGCTGGAGCGGGTGCTCGAAGAGAAGGGCAATACTATCGCTGCTATGATCGTAGAGCCAATCCAAGGCAACGGCGGAATGATCATGCCAACCCGATCCTACTTCCGGGATGTAAAAGCATTGTTGGAGAGATATGGCGTGCTCCTGATTGCTGATGAAATTCAAACTGGATTTGGACGTACTGGCAAAATGTTTGCTATGGAGCATTTTGATGTCGTACCCGATATTATAAGTATGGCCAAAGCACTCGGCAACGGAATTCCGGTCGCAGCCTTTGCTACAACCGATGAGATTGCCTTTGCACTAAACCGCCCGTCAGCCTCTACGTTTGGGGGCAATCCGGTATCTGCTGCAACAGCGCTGGCTGTGCTTGATTATATTCGAGATGAACGGCTTCCGGAACGCTCGGTAGAGCTCGGAGAACGATTGAAAGCAGGTTTGGAGGCGCTACAAGCCCGTTATCCTTCGCTAATTATTGAGGTGCGGGGAACTGGACTTATGCTGGGTGCAGAACTTGCCGGTGCAGATGCTGAAGGCGCTGCGGCACTTACAGATCAAGTGCTCGAGTCGATGAAGGACCGGGGTTATCTAATCGGCAAAAATGGCATAGGACGTAATGTACTGGCCTTCCAGCCACCGATGATTATTACGGAAGAAGATATTGACGGGATGCTTAACGTCCTGAACGAAGTTCTTGCAGAGCATAATCATTAATGAACTTAAACACAAGTAGTAAAGAAAGAGGAATGCACGAATGGCAATTCTAAACATATGTAAAACTGCGGGACTAAAACTTAAAATGTTCAGCGAACTGGTCATGTTCTCTCATACGCTTTTTTCGCTGCCGTTTGCGATTATATCGATGGTATGGGCCGCAGGGGGCTGGCCATCGGGACATTTGATGATCTGGGGATTGATTGCATTGATCGGCGCCCGTAATGGCGCCAATGCTTTCAATCGGCTGGTGGATCGTACGTTCGATGAACAGAATCCTCGAACGGCACATCGGCATCTGCCTCGACGTTTACTGGCGGAAAAAGAAGTTGTTGTCTTTGTTATCGTCAACTATGCTATTTTCATTGTAGCTTCAGGCATGCTTAATTTGCTCTGCTTGATCTTATCGCCGGTGGCTATCGTATTGATATCAACTTATTCCTATACGAAGCGGTTTACCTTTCTCAGTCATTTATATTTAGGGTTTGTTATTGCCTCTGCACCGATTGGTGCATGGTTTGCTGTCACCGGAAATATCGCATTTACACCGTTTGTCATCGGAACAGTAGTTATGCTGTGGATTGCCGGTTTTGATATTATTTACGGTACTCAGGATATCGAATTTGACCGGCGGCATGGTCTATGGTCTATTCCTAGCTTTTTCGGACTGGAGAATGCCCTGCGCATTTCAAAAGGTCTACATTTCATCATGATTATGTTGCTATTGTTCCTATATGTATGGCGTGACCTCGGCTGGATGTATCTGGTGGGGATTGGCATTGCGACGCTGCTCCTGATGACCGAACATAAGATTATTAAACCATCCAATCGTAAATTGATGAAGGTGGCCTCTTATAATCTGAATCAGGTGATCAGCATGGTGATTTTATTGTGTACGCTGATTGATTTTTTCTATGTTAGCTAGGGAGAGTTAGTTCGATGGATGGTTAGGAGGTTAGGAAGCTGCACTGCGTGGAATGTTGGACTTTCGAGCGCTACGCTTCTACAGTTCCAAAATTCCACGCAGTGAAGTCCTAACCATTGGCGCATTGCCTCCAAGCTAACAACAAAAGACAACAGCCTACCCAAAACAGGGTAGGCAAAGGGATCGGAAAGCTGGCAACGCGGCTTTCCTTTTTTGTTTTTGTGGGCATCTGCGAGGGGGGCTAGAGCCGTGTGAGAGGGCTGAACTAATCCAAGGTAGACTTATAGGGAAAACCTCCCTATATTTCCGAGCTTTATTGACTTTAGATCTTGTTATAGGGAAAGTCCCCCTCTAAATTGGCTGATTAGTCTATAAACCATACAAATTCAAGTTTTTAGAGGGAGGAATTCCTTATAATCGTGGATTCCAAGCGATTTTAAGCTAATTAAAGGGAGGATTTCCCTATATGTTGAATAGTAGAGCCTGGAAGCTAAAAGGCTAAACACGCTCACGGGCGCTGCGCTACGTTCGGCTTGTTTAGCTAAAGTACACAAAAAAACGGATACCCACCCAAGTGAATGGGAGGTATCCGTTTTTAATTGCTACGTTAGCATCTGCTTTAGCGATCACGGTCGGCAAAATATTGCAGTAGCGTATCCAGATCGGCATGCGCCGGATAGGAGGAGAGCTGCTGCACAATCGCTCCAGCCTTATCCAGGTAGTTCTGGCTGACCCTTTCTGCGCGAGCTAGGGCATCGCTTCTCTTAATAAGGGCGAGCACATGTACCACCTCAGCATCGGAAGAATCAGGGCCGATTGCACGAATCACAGGCGAAAGCTTTGGATCCTGTAATGCATAAAGCACTGGCAGGGTAACCTGACCATGACGCAGATCGCTACCGGCGGGCTTACCCAGCACAGCCTCAGACTGCGTGAAATCCAGCAGGTCATCTTGTATTTGAAAAGACATGCCTAAGGCTTCGCCAAAGGTATACAGGAGGTTGGCCACTTCCTCTGAGCTTTCGGTGGATAATGCACCCACACGTAAGCAGGTAGCCATAAGGAGAGCTGTTTTATTTAAGGACTTCTCCAGATACTGCTCCATTGTAATCTCATAATCAAAAGCATGTTCCATTTGCTGATACTCACCTAGACAGAGCTGAGCAGTGGCTACAGAAGATAAGTCATGAACATATTTGTTTTTGTCTCCGGTATATTTGCTTAACAGTTCGATAACCCGAGCGGACATATAATTGCCAATATGCACTGCTGATCGTGTGCCCGTCTTAGTATGTAGGGCGGGTTTGCCCCGCCGTAACTCAGAATCGTCAATGATATCATCATGAATTAATGAGGCAACATGAATAAATTCAGCGGCAGCAGCTAATTGAAGCGCTCTTCGACCAGTATCCTTTCGGCCAAAACGACTGCCAACAATGACCATAAGAGGGCGGAGGCGTTTACCTCCAGAATTTATAAGCTCAAGAACACTCTGCCCGAGTTGAGATTTCTTAGGAACATCCTTATCTCGTGCCACAAGATTTACGATTTCACGATTAATTTCATCTATGTCTATGTTTAAGGCCTCATGCAGCTTCATCTTATAGATCCCACCTGTCAAATGGCTTTGCTTGTGCGACTACGCTGTCTGCACTCTTGAATCAAGAATTGTTCGATTCCAGCCGCTGGATCATGTTCCGCGAAGTCTCCATTTGACCGTCTAATTTGCATTTTTTTGATCGAAGGAGCTAAATAAGCAACTAGGTCGAGCTCACGGCATTTCACCGCAAACTGAAGGTAAAAGCTGTACAAATAATCTCCATCCAAAATGTTGCGTGTAAGGTCGGGATGATGTGGGATACATTCCATATGGCGCTCAGCTGCCAAAGTGAGAATAGTGTAAATACCCAGCAAATTGACTTTGCGGTTGTATTCCAGATCATGGCGTTCTAGTACCGAGATTAGCTGCTCACATGCAGCCGGAGAGGGATTAAGCTCAATTCCGGCAATAGGTGACATTTCAGTATGCAACAACCGGAGGGTATCTTCTATGAGTTGTTTGTTCACAAGATTCTCTCCTTCTTGTCGGTTTTGCCGGAAGAAACCATACCCCTGATCATCCCTACAAAACCATTCATTAAAGAATAAACTGACCATTTCCTGATATTAGGAAGATTATTTTCTTCTTGTAAATAAGGAGAGTAATGTGTCCTAGGGACACATTACTCTGAAGTACATCCATATTTAGCTTACTGACATGCAATCTACATATTTTCTTTAAAATAAATGATTACACGAAATCAGGGCTTTATAATCAGTCGGTGTATAGATACCATCGTCTGACGATTGGAACTCTCTTCCAATGTTTCTTAAGCCAAGGAAGTACATAGTAATCTAGGCCAAATGTGCTGCCCGATCCGCCGATGCAGGCGATACCCGCACCAACATACCATAACATTTCTGTAGAAGCCATTTTGGTCGACCAGATCATGACGGACATGGCTATCGTCGCTATAGAAGCAATAGCTGTGAACAGACCAACGATGAGCATAATACCGAACACGATTTCTGCACATACCATACCGATTTGGAACCATTTCGCGAGGAAAGTATAACTTCCGTCGTTGTTGTAGAACATCAAATCCATGAAGAAGTTCGTAATATCATATACGAAACCAGGAACTGGCAATGCTTCAACCGCTTCTTTTGCAGTGGATACTGCTGAAGCTGCAGATTGTGCATCTACTGTTGTTTTAACTGCATCCACCGCTACGCTGGCTGCTGATGAAGCATCCGTTGCAAAAGGAGCGGCTGGAATTAGGAATATCTTATTCGGATCTACCCAAATTTTCCGTAACTTATCTATACCTTCATATAACCACATTCCACCAAGCAACATGCGAAGCGGAACGAGCCAGAAGTTAGGTGAACGCTTGGAGAAGTGTCCGCCCAAGAAGCTCTTACGGTTCTCAACATGGAAGAACTCATGCATCATGTAAGTCCAAACTTTATTGAAGCCTACAACCTGAGACAGGTAGAACATATTGATAAAGTGTTTGGATAACATTGCCATAAAACCAGTAAGCATAAAGAACTTGCCTGGCAAACCAACGTTTGCTACACCGTAACGGCTACCGATGGATACCATGGTACCGTGGAAACCTGGTTTGTATGCCTTTTTAGCAGTGTTCTGAATGTCAGCTGCAATGTTACCAGCAACGATCGGAGCTGCTTGTTCAGCATTCTCAACCATTTGTGGTACAGGACGAGTTTCACCTTCAGGAATGAAGAAAATATTGTCCCCTACTACATATACGTTCTTATGATCTACACTTTCAAGGTTCTCATTCGTAACAATACGTTTGCGTCCTTGTTGTTGTACTTCAAGTCCGCCTACGATTTCAGATCCTTCGACACCTGCAGTCCAAACGATGGTTTGTGAAGCGACAACGTTTTTCTCACCAAGGGCAACACTGCCTTCGCCCACTTCAGTGATTTTGGCGCCTGTAACAATTTCCACGTTCAGCTTGCGAAGGTGAGCCTCAGCTTTTTGAATCAGCTTATCTGGAAGGATAGGCAGAATCTTCGGAGCCATATCAGCCACAATCAATCTCACTTCGGATGGGTCGATATAGAACTCTTTGCATAACTCTTCGCGTTGCTCAGCCATTTCCCCAACAAGCTCGACACCTGTAAAGCCGGCACCGATGATAACGAAAGTTAACATTGCACGACGTACAGTTGGATTTTTCTCCATAGCGGCTTTGGTATACATGTCGCGGATTTGACGTTTCAATGCTACCGCATCATCGTAAGACCAGAAGGAGAAAGTATTCTCTTCTGCACCTGGAATGCCAAAGAACGTTGGTTTGCTTCCTGTACCGATTACAAGGTAATCATACGCATAGGTAGTTTTATTGGATTTGAGTTTCTTACCCTTGAAATCAATATTGCTGATTTCGTCAAGAACAACATTCACTTTAAGGCCAGCAAAGATTTTCTTTAGATCGATCTTAATTGAATCCTCTGGAGCGCGGTTCGCGGCAACCTCATGCAGCTCAGTCAATAGAGTGTGATATGGATTCCGGTCGATCAGTGTGATTTCAACATCTTTGTTTTTCTTAAATTTCTTTGCCAGTTTCTTAGCCGTGAGTACGCCGCCGTAGCCGCCGCCTAAAATGACTATTTTTTTCAAAAGAAATTCACCTCATTCGTCTGATTAACTGCAGAAGGTTATGCGAAATTATTTCGCGCCTTCGAGTGCTTTTTCAGCAAGTGTAAAATATTCACCAACATGAATACTCACGCCGGAAATTGCATCAGTTTTACCTTCAGCTGTAAGTTCTGGAGCAGTACCTTTTTCAAGATAGTATTGCTCAACTTTTGCGATTTCTTCATGCCATTCAGCAGAAGCGCCGCCAGCTTTCATACCGTATTTACCATCAACGGAGAATTGCTTCTTGTCGTCGCCAGCAGCATTTACGCCGCTGAATTTAACAGCAACAACGTTACCGTTAGCAACAGTTAAGTCAACAGTAGATTTCCAACCGGAGTCTTTATCCATCTCGCCTTCAGCATGGTAACCTCCGTCTTTGTATTGGCCAGCTTCAACAGGTCCAGCAGCCAGAGCAGCTTCAGAAGCTTTCACAAAGTCAGATACGTGTACAGATACACCGGAGATAGCATCAGTTTTCCCCTCAGCGTCTAAAGTTATAGCTGCTGGATCTTGTTTTTCAATCAGGAAAGCTTCAGCTTTTGCTGCTTGCTCGTGCCATTCAGAAGAAGCACCACCAGCTTTCATGCCATATTTACCATCTTCGGAAACTTTTTTCTTAAGGTCACCAGCTGTGTTGACGTTGAAAGCATCCCAGTCAGCTTTAGTAATCTTGCCACCTTCTACAGTTAAGAGTGCGAAATACTGCCAGCCAGTTTTAGCATCAACATCAGCAGTAGCGTAGTATGTTCCATCTTTGTACTTCGCCGCTTCAGTTCCAGTGTTAGTGGAATTAGTTGCTGTGTTGTTTTCTGTTGGAGCGTTTGTTGCTGCCGGTGTGTTGTCTGTGTTGTTACCACAACCTGCAAGCAAACTACCAAGGATAAGGGCAGTCGACAAGATTACTGTTGTTTTTTTCATTTGTTATGACCTCCAAAAATATAGTTTAAAATATATATATTAAAATGTAAAACATTTTAATAGCTGTGCGAAGTGATAAAAATCACTTTATAAATGATATTTGTCACTTTAATTTTGGGATGAAGTACCAATCTCCAACAGTATCATGACATATATCGGCATGTAATAGAAAAAAATTTAACCATGTTGTTTTATCTCCGAGGGCATTTTAGCATATAGATCAGATAAACCCATGTGAAAAAAATCACTTAAAAAATTAAATGTTTAATTTATATCTAGATTGTATCAAATTTTAAAGGGTTTGAATACCTTTTTTTAAACTATTATTTGACAAATTGTGACTTTCTATAGATTAGGTAAGATTCATGGCGAATAGGACAGGGTAATGTAACGATAACACAGGTTAGAATTCTACCCTATTTAATTCAGCTAAGGAGATGAGCATATCATGGACAACAATGTGTTTAAAGGAAAATGGAAACAGCTCAAAGGCGAAGCCAAAAAGCAATGGGGCAAGCTTACAGATGACGACCTTGATGTGATTGATGGTGAAAAGGATAAGTTAGTAGGTAAACTACAAGAGCGTTATGGGCATTCGAAAGAAGACGCGGAAAATGAGTATCAAACCTGGGGACGTTCCTACCGCGATTAAATCAAATTAGCTTATATTCTTAAGTACCCAAATATAAAATGCATAGGAAGAGCGCAAATCGTATACGATTTGCGCTCTTCTTATGCAACAATTAGGTGTGTAAAGGTTAAGCTATGGTATTATTGTGAGATGAAATCTGTAATTTATCTTGTGCAGGTAGGAGCAAAATCATGGGGTATCTTAAAATATTTTTCGGGAATACCGCAATTCTTATAGCCGTGGCCTATTTGGCTAATCTGATCTATAAACATACCATTTCGAATGCAAGTGTAGGAATAAAGAAGGCCAGCTGGGTGATCCTGGCGATCTTTGCTGGTTGGATCAGTACTCTTTTTGGTTATAATCTGGACGACCATGTGATCTTTGATTTGCGGTTTGTACCCCTAATTATCTCGACGCTGGCGTATCCTAGACCCATCACACTTATATTGATCGGTATAGGGACTGGGCTTACAAGGTTAACTTTTGGAGTAACAGAGGCAGCGATTGCAGGAATGCTAAATCTTTTTATTTTGGGAGTTATTTGCGCGGCGCTTAGCTACTGGGTCAGATGCTCAACCCTCAGTATTGTGAATCAAGGTTTGATCGTTATTCTAATTGTTAATCTTATGAATGCCATAAACATTATGTTGTTAGGCGTTATCCCTGTGGAAGAGTACATAAGAGAGATTATGCCAATTACGTTCCCGGCGGGGCTGATTTTAAGTATTTTGTTCTCATTAATTATCCGGGATTTTCAACTCGGTCTTCTAAGGAATGAGCAGATCCAGCATGCTAACGAACAGTTGTCTGCTCAGACTGAAGAATTACATAAGAACAAGCTTGATCTTGAAGAGCGTGCTAATCAGTTAATGATGGCGTCTCAATTCAAGTCGGAATTTCTAGCCAACATGTCACATGAGCTTAGAACGCCACTGAATAGCATCATTAATTTATCGCAATTAATTGAAGAAAATGATGATTCGCTTACGGAAACAGATATAAGAGAGTATGCTGCCATTATCCATCGTTCGGGTGATGAGTTATTGATGATCATCAGCGATATTCTGGATTTATCCAAGGTGGAGGCTGGTCGGTTAGATATTATAAATGAAGAATTAAATGTTAGCGAGATTCCAGATTTGCTGGCTATGCAGTTTGCTGTAACCGCCAAACAAAAAGGACTGGAGTTTAACATCTCTATGGATAAGAATGTCCCTCTAATGATTCATTCCGATCCACATCGAGTGCAGCAGATTTTGCGTAATTTGCTCTCAAATGCTTTTAAGTTTACAAAGACAGGTTACGTATCGCTGCATATCCGCGAGCAGGAATGTGGGGAAGGCGATAACGTGCAACGTTGGCTTGTATTTGATGTGAAGGATAGTGGCATAGGAATCGCACCGGAGAAGCATGCCATGATCTTTGAGGCCTTTCAACAGGCAGACAGAACGACTAGCCGGAAATATGGTGGAACAGGACTAGGACTTTCCATTAGTAATGACTTGGCCAGATTGCTCGGCGGGTTCATTTCTATGGAGAGTAAGGAAGAGAAGGGGAGTCGATTTTCGCTTCATTTGCCCCTTGAAACGGATAGTGAATAAAGCTCCAATATTATTTGTTGATTTGGCGTATTGACAGTAGATTGATGCGGAGTAGAATGAAGCCAATGCCGCATCAAAGGAGTGTTACCGCCTCTATGGACAACATGGAAAATAAGCATAAGGTTACGGTTTCAAAACGTGTTCGTAAACCTTCAGTGCATCGCAGAAATTTGCGTATAGCTACGTTGGAAGGTGTGCCGTCAACTATTTTTCAGGTGCTGCTGCAAGGGCAGTTCCTAACAGGATTCCTACTATATTTAGGAGCCTCCTCTAGTCAAATTGGATTTGTGCTAGCGCTTACTACATTAGTTAATGTGGCACAGATTGGTGTAGCTTTTCTGATTCAGAAGCTGCCAAGTCGCAAATGGGCCATGGTTACTTTTATCGGTCTGCACAGGATACTTTGGGGTTCTACGGGACTAATCCCGTTTATTTTTCCTAAAGAATATTGGGTCATCGCATTTATTGCTTTATATACCACTGCCTTTATTGCGAATACTGCTGGTGGTGTGCTGTGGAGCTCTGTGATTAGTGATCTAGTTCCCGCACGGGTACGTGGACGTTATTTTGGGATTCGTAACACTGTCCTGAATGCACTTGGAAGTTTGGTTATGTATGGCGGAGGTATTATTCTGGACCGGTATCCCGGGGGTCATGGTTTTCTGATTCTATATATTGTTGTGTGGATCTTCTCGATATCGAATGTCGTAGTATTCTTTTTTTATCCGGATGTGCCATTCGAGAAATCAGAAGAGCATAAATTTTTACCCATGTTTAAGAAACCGCTTAAAGATACACTATTTATGAAGTCAACCTTGTTTCTGGCTGCTTGGCTATTGTTGCAGAACCTAACGGTTCCGCTATACTCGTATGTCATGTTGCAGTTACTTCATATTAATTATGAAACGTTGTCATTGCTTAATGTGTCCCAGACCGTGTTTATGATGGCTAGCTTCTACGTTTGGGGCAATCTAAATGCGAAATACAGCAATAAGCGACTGTTATTCTTTACTTTGCCGATTATTGCGTTGTCCTCATTGATGTGGGGACTCTTGTCTGTGATGCCGATGCTGCTGGTCTTATTTGCGGCCCATATCGTTTTTGGTGTTGGTGTAGGCGGTTTCAACCAGTTGGCCTTTAACTTTATTATTGGGGACACGCCGAAAAAAGAACGACCGATGTATATGGCCACCTATGCGGCGCTTACCGGGTTATCATCCTTTTTTGGTCCGCTTATTGGCGGTCAGCTCTATGAAAAAATAGCACACTGGCCGCAATGGACTCAGGTATACGGTATGCAGCTAGTGGTAGGGACGCTGATGTTTGCACTTGCATTTCTGCTAGGTCGTCGTATTCTAAAGGACGAATAGAAGTAAAGGGGGTTATTCCTTGTTAAGAATAGCGATGGTATTAGGTGCCACTGGAATGGTAGGCAAAGCGGTTACGGAGGAATTGTTAAATCGTGATAGCTGGGAAGAAGTGAGGGTGCTTGTACGGACACCGTTAGCCATAGAACATCCTAAACTTAAACAAATCGTTGTAGATTGGGAGAACTTAAGAAACTATACAGAGTCGTTCGAAGGGGTACATTCCATCTTCTGTTGTTTAGGGACTACGATAAAAAAGGCGGGTTCACAAGAAAAGTTTGAACGAGTCGATCTACACTATCCGCTTGATGCTGCAGCGATAGCTAGAGATCAGGGTGTTAAACAGTTTTTGGTCGTCTCTTCAATAGGGGCAGATGCGAAGTCGCGTAATTTCTACAGTCGGACAAAGGGAAGAGCGGAAGAAGGTTTAACCGCTATTGGATTCCAAGGGATGCATATATTTCGCCCCTCCTTGCTACTAGGCCAACGTGAAGAATTCAGATTAGGGGAGAGAGTCGGAGCTAGTTTGATGAAAACGCTGGATTTTGTAATGGTGGGTAAGGCGGCTAAATATCGTGCCATACCTGGTACGACAGTCGCAAGAGCTATGGTTAACATTGCGTCTGCGGATACTCACGGATTACATATTTATACGAATGAAGTGATACATGTGATTGGGAGACGCTAAGCTTTCTGAGTCTCTAATAAATTTGCATTAAGATGAGAACAGGACTTACAATGGACAATAAATAATCAGCGATAATGGAGAGGGGTAGTAAGATGAGCAAAAAACAAGTAGCTACAACAAAAGCACCCGGAGCAATCGGTCCTTATAGTCAAGCTATAACCACTGGTAGTTGGGTATACACTTCAGGACAACTTGGTCTGAATCCGGAAACGGGTAATTTGGCTGAGGGCGTACAAGAACAAGCGCGACAAGCGCTTAACAATGTACAAGCCATTCTTGAGGAAGCTGGTGCAAAGTTAGACCATGTAGTAAAAACAACCGTATTCTTAAAGGATATGAATGATTTTGCAGCCGTTAATGAGGTGTATAGCACCTTCTTTAAAGAACCTTATCCTGCACGCAGTGCTATTGAGGTTGCGCGTCTGCCTAAAGACGGACTTGTTGAGATTGAAGCGGTAGCTCGTAAGAAATAAGGAGTTATCCTTTGCACTTTTTTATTAATATACAAAATGGCGGGCTAAGGTTATCCACCTTAGCCCGCCATTTTGTATATTAGAATCTAGGACTACTGTACCTTCTGCGGCGAGGTGTGAGCACTAGCCAGATGCTGTAGAGCAGCAGGAGGCCTGCCATAATTAGGCCAGTTAAATAGACATTGCTGGCCTCTTTTTGTTCCAAGGCAATCGCGATGAAGGCCCATACGAATACGAGTGGATAGATGCTATCTCGGTAAGGATAGCTGACCACAACCGCGAGCAGAGTCCCCACGCAGAGCATGATAACGGCCCAAGTGCTACCGCTAAGGCCCCAACCTTCCCAATGATTCTTCTCCAGAACAACGCTGACGTTCACGATAGTGGCCACAGAGATCCAGCCAAGGTATATACTGAAGGGTAACTTTACCAACCAATTCTCGCCTGGAGTAGGATTTGCAATCAGGCGTGTTTTTCGATAAATGACAATCAGTGTGATTAACATCAGCACCATAGCAACCAGAGAAAGCTCGATGTATAAATACTGCCAGAGGAAGAGCCAGCTCATATTAAAAATACAGCTCAGAACAAACCAGAACTTAATCGCCCTCACAGAATCTCTAGAGGCTGTATAGGAGCGGAATTGATAAATAATGAAGCCGGCTAACAGTAGATAAATCAGTGACCAGATGGAGAAAGCGTAACCAGCAGGGGTCAAGTAGGTATGATATTTGCCAGAAATTTCACCGGTGCTGTTTTCACCTAATGGCAAGGTCACTGAGAGTACATTGACAATAATCACACCTAGAAAGAACAGAAGATTCCACCACTTATAAGGATTATAACGTCTCAAAGAATTCACTCCCTAGCTTTTTTAATAGGGTAATACCTACTTAAAATATACCCGCTTTCAGCACAATTAAGACTATAAACAAGAAAAGAAGTGACTAGTCAGTCATAATATTCATGGATAGCATGGTAGTGGTGAAGGGTATTTTACGATAGTGGCTAGAACATTTGTTAAAAATATGCTGAAATGAATCAAATTTCATAGGTGTTTCTATGTACTTCAACTTTATTTGCATAAAAATCTACAGAAAATATGCAGAAACGTTTTTAAATCAGCGCTTTATAGTATAAGATGAAGAGATGAAGATTCAAGAGCAGATAAGTTTTATCCTAGTTCTTTATCCTTATATTTCTTACAGGAGTGTATCTCATCTCTAAAAGGATGGAGAAACTACTTCTACTTGTATAGCTTCAAAATTTTATTTCTCGTGAAAAAGGTTGCAGTTACCACCTGATGGTGGCGGACTGGTTCTTTTTTTGCTTGCTTAAAAGACAGGAGATCACCGATGACTAAGCATCTTTATGCAATATGGTTGGGGGATGTGTTATTTTGCTTCTCTGGCGAAACTTCGGAGCCGAAGGTTGACGCTTGGACCCGAGTGGTGAAGCGGCTGGAGCTGCAGGGAGGAGTTCGCCCTTTTGCGAGTGCTGCTCTGCGGCTCGCAGAAGTGAAATATCCGGCTCCTCCTGTAGAGGGGAAGCCGGCACGCCGTGGATTGCCCGGAAGAACATTTGAAGGGCTCGCCTTAGTCCCTAGCGATGCATTTGAACTGCTTCTGGCATGGGATGAGTCGTTATGCCGGGATCAGGGAGTAGAGCCTGGCGGCGAATTGCGCTATTGGGCGGCAGCAGCTCGTTTTGCGCTGGAATTGATGGGTACAGGAGGCGTTACGCCTGGAGCCTTGCCCCCACGTCCGGTAGGTTCACGCCGGCGTGGTGGTGAACAGGCAGCAACGGTCTGCTGGTCACCAGCTTTTCGAAAACAGGAGGATCAGGAGATCTTTCTGCAACTAGCGGCTTCCATGCCAGTATTGGCACTCGGGACACATATCGCTGAGGCAGGTGACTTATCCTCGCGGGAAGAGGCTGGCGCCTATGTGCTTTACTCCTTTATGCAGGCGGTAATGACTGCAGAGATAAAGAAAGTGATTGCGGGTATTGAAAGTGAACTTACCCCTTACAAAGCTAATTATCGCCGGGGTTACTCCCCTTTAACTGAGCTATGGTGGAATAGTCTTCTTACAGGCAGCCGGGATATACCCGTGCAGGGAACTCAAGCAGAAGTGGCAGATCTTCTGGCTACCGTGAATGAGACAGCTGGTAGCGATGTGCCGCAATCAGAACCTGTAGAAGCACGGAGTGGACAGCTGGGTCTTGGGCTACGACTTGAGCCACCTGGAGATCAAGATGAAATTTGGCGTTTAACCTTCTGGGCGGAGAACAAGGAAGAAGGGGAATTCTGGATTCCGGCAAAATCGATTTGGAGCAGTAAGGAAAGAGAGTTTATGTTATGGGGGAAACGCTATCGCAATATACAGCAGCAGCTTCTTATAGCGCTGGGCCGAGCGGCAAGAATCTCTCCAGATATAGAGCGCGCTCTTTCTAAGCCTGCACCTACGGGAGCGGAATTGGAACCAGAGCGACTTTATTTCTTTTTGAAGGAGACGGTGCAGCAGCTGCGTGAGCGTGGAATAACCGTGCAGATGCCATCGCGCTGGAGCCGTGAGGGACGCCGCAGGATTGGCATGAAGATGAAAATGCAGCCGGTAGTGAGCGGGATTGATAGTCCTGCTCCAGTGGCTCTTGGGATGGAAGAGCTGATTTCATTTCGCATTGAAGCCTCACTTGGGGAGAGTACAATCAGTGAAGAAGAACTAAACGCACTGGTGGAGGCTGGCGTACCTTTTGTACGTTTCCGCGGAGAATGGATTGAGATAGATCCTAAAGAAATTCGCCAGGTTCTTAGATATATGAAACGCCATGAAAATGGGGAAATGACCGCAGCCGATTGGATGCGTCTAGAAGCTGAGGATGGTGAAGAGCGGCTCTGGAAAGGGATGTCGGTCACGGGTATGGAAACATCCGGACTATTGTCATCGCTGATGCGGGGTGACATATTGCGTAATCTTCCAGTGCGTCCCGTACCTGAAGGTCTGCACGGCACCCTGAGACCTTATCAGGAGCGTGGCTATCAATGGCTCTCCGTTCTCAGTGGTCTGGGATTTGGGGTATGCCTGGCCGATGACATGGGTCTCGGTAAGACGGTGCAGGTCATTACCTGCCTGCTGGACCGCGCTTTAAGTGCCCCACCTGAAGAAAAGCAGGAGCCTGTGCTGATTCTATGTCCAACCTCACTTTTGGGGAACTGGCAGCGGGAATTGCAGCGCTTTGCGCCTTCGCTTAAAGTTCACATTCATCATGGTGGACGCCGCGTGCGGGGGGATAGCTTTTTAGAACTGGCTGCCAGTCATGATATTGTATTGACGACCTATCATTTAGCGGGTCGTGACAGCGAGGATTTAGCGAATGTTCAGTGGTCCACCGTGGTGCTGGATGAAGCTCAGTATATTAAGAATCATCGGACGAAACAGGCGCAAAGTGTGATGAAGCTATCAGCGCCGCATCGCATAGCTATGACGGGGACACCAGTAGAGAATAGATTAGGCGAGTTATGGTCTATTTTTCACTTTTTAAACCCGGGCTATTTAGGGACCTACCATTCCTTCCGGCAGCGTTATGTATCAGGAGAGGGTGGAGAGCGACTAAGGGAATTGCATCGCTTGGTATCACCATTCTTGTTGCGCCGCTTGAAAAGCGATCCGGATATTTCTAAAGATTTACCGGAGAAGCTGGAGCTGAAGTCTTATTGCCCGCTGACGGAAACACAGGCAGTCCTATATCAGGGTGTCGTGGATGAAATGCTTGGCGTGATCGGAGAGAGTAGCGGGATGGCTCGCAGAGGACTCGTGCTGTCTTCTCTAACGAAATTGAAGCAGATTTGTAATCATCCTCAGCTATTCCGCAAAGAAGAAGGCAGGGGTCCGCGAAGTGAGCATTCCGGTAAAATGGAGGTCATGTTCGAGATTCTGGATAGCATTGCGGAGGTCGGAGAATCTGCGCTGATCTTTACTCAATATGTAGCGATGGGTGAGCTCTTGGTCAGCAAGCTGACTAAGCGTTATGGAACAGCACCGCTGTTCTTGCACGGCGGAATTCCAAAACGGGAGCGCGACGAGATGGTTCATGATTTTCAAGAGGGAAAAGGGCCGTCCTTCTTCGTACTTTCTTTAAAAGCGGGTGGCGTAGGGTTGAACCTTACAAGAGCTAATCATGTCATCCATTACGACCGTTGGTGGAATCCGGCCGTTGAGAATCAGGCGACAGACCGGGCATTCCGAATTGGTCAGGATAAGAATGTTCAAGTGCATAAGTTGATTTGCCAAGGAACGTTGGAAGAACGTATTGATGAATTGATTGAGCGTAAAAAAAATCTTTCCGAGCAGGTTGTTGGCTCTGGCGAAACATGGTTGACTGAAATGTCCAATCATGAGCTGAAGGAACTTATTGAACTGCAGGATCAGGACTGGATGTAAGACAGATATGAGTGTTACGGAGGGATCGAACAATGAGTGAACGGTTAGAGATGCGGCTGGAAGTTGTGCCTGGATTAGTAAAGGCAGCATGGACGATGCTACCTGGGAAAGTGACAGGAGGGTCTCGGTCGAAGGGTGAATTGAACGCCAGCGCGCCTGCTCAGGAACAACAAGCGGATCGACCTCTCTCTCTGAAGGTTCCGGTATGGCATGCTTCCCGAAGAAAAGAAATTTTACGAAGTCTGGCACTAAGTCCTGGGGAAGTATTTGCCTTGCTGCAAGGGCGTTTGACGGGTGAGCTGGCAGAGCTTGAGCTTTTACCTACGGATAGTGAGCTGGAGCAAGCCCTTTTTGAGGGTGAAGGTGTGGAGTATAAGGCGGAGACTTTGAAGCTTATTAAAGAACGTCTTGCTGAAGAGCCACTGCTGGCACTTTCGCTCAGAGGATTTACTAAGGGAGAGCTCTTGGACGGGATTTTTGCCCTTTGGGCTGAAGGGGATATTTCTAGCGGCGAAGCTGAAACAGAGGAAGAAGAAGCCTCGGTTAGTGATCTTTCTACTGAATTGGCTCGGCTTGAACGCAAGGGTCCGGCCATTTCCTCTGGAGAATGGCTGGCAGAAGCGGCTGCTGAAGGTTCGCTACATCAGCCTGGGCCACAGTTCCATGAGATTGCGGCTAGACCTTTTCCTTCGCCGGTAGTAGTAGCTGAAGTTACAGAAGACTGGGGAGCGTTGCTACCGCAGACACCTAAAGCCATTGAGGGATTAACTTTGATTATGCAGCGGGTTGCAGAAGCGTCTGCGCGTCGGGCGAATAAGAGTCTGATTAAGCGGTAAGTGAAAATACGAAAGAGGCTGTCTCAAAAGTAGTGAATGCTACTCTTGAAACAGCCTCTTGTTTTGCCTAATTATCTAACAGAGTTTCTGGTTAGTTATTCTAATGCTGACCAGCAGGAGGCGATTCTCCTTCTGAAAGCTCTAGAATCTCGCGGCGAAGACGAAGCATTTTTTGATCTAGTTCATCAGCGGCACGCGCGGCTTCTTTTAGTTCATCAGCGACATGGGAAGGCAACTGCTTATCGAATTTATAATACAGAATATGTTCCATGCTTGCCCAAAAGTCCATAGCAAGGGTACGCAGCTGAATCTCAGCCTTGACCCAGCGTGTTCCTTCCAACAGGACGAGGGGGATACCGACTATAAGATGAAGACTTTGATATCCGTTTGGTTTAGGATGAGCTATATAATCTTTAATCTCAAGCACGCGGATGTCTTCGCGTGTACTAAGATGATCTACTAAACGGTATATATCTTTAACGAAGGCACATACAATCCGCATTCCGGCAATATCGTGAATGTATTGCTCCATATTTTCCAAGCTGAAACCGTAGCCTTTACGCTCCATCTTTTGAAGAATGCTCTTTGGTTCTTTAATCCGGCATTTGACATGTTCGATAGGACTAAAGCCGTCGCGGGATTGCCATTCCGTCTTGATCACATCAATTTTATTCTGAAGATCATTTAACGCGTGGCGATAGAGTGCTGGTAAGGCTTCGAACTCGTTAACCAGTTTGGCGAAATCCTCGTTGCTGTTACCTTGCCACTGTTGCAGATCCTTTACGTGTACCTGTAGCTGACTAAGCGTAAGCTGTGTGCTCTCATGTTCTTCCACTGAAACTCTCCCGATTTCGTTATTTGTGATAATTCTATTTTAACCGATGTAGAACCCCTGACGCAAAATTACATTCAAAATCAGGAAAAATAATCCATAAGTGTAAGGGATGAGTGGCTTAAATCAATTAGTATGGATTTTATAGGAACATTCTCCTCTAAATCGCGTATTAAAGCACATTAATGAATCTACTCGATACATTTGGTATGATAGAAACACGTATCGCTGGAGAGGGAGGAACTGTAATGAGTTTTATCAAAAAAATTAAAGATAGCGCGAGCCGGGTTACCGAAAAAGCCCAAAACTCAGTAGAGATCGGCAAGCTGAACGGACTTATTTCCGATGTTGAACAAGAGATGGAAGTTGAATTTACGAAAATGGGCAGACTTTTTTATGAAGGATATCGTTCAAAGGATATGTCGGTTGCTGAAGGTAAAATGGTGGAGCTGTCCCGTAATTGTTCCAAACTTCAGGAAAAAATCGAAGTCCTGCGGACACGAATTGCTGAGCTGAAAAATGAGCGGTTATGTCCATGTGGCCATATTGTGGCGCTTGATGCAAACTTTTGTCCGAAATGCGGAAGTAAGCTGGAGCCATTGTCCGCTTCGAGAAAGGTGCCTTCTACACCGGTATTTGTTCAATCTGTGAATGAAGATGATGAAGATCAATATTATGGCGCAGATGAGCTTACGGATGAAGAGAAGGAAATTGCAATGAAGCTGCACCCGCAGAGTGTCGTATATGCTGAAGTTCAGCATCTGGATGATGAGCTGCCATTTGAAGAATATAAGGCGAGCGAACAAGATATTGAGCGGGAACGTAAACAAGCCGATCAGCTGGAACGGGAAAGAAAAAGACAACTTGAACTAGACCGTCGCTTCGGCGAATGGCACAAGAATGAGCATCAGGAGGAATCTGCGGTCACTGAGGACAATGGTGTACGAGATATGATCCAGTGCCAAATCTGTCGGAACGAATTACCTAAGGGCTCCTTATGGTGTCCGCGATGTGGGTCAGAGCAAATATAGAACGGATTTCAGTCAGCTTAGGGGGACAACAAGATGGAACAGCTGCTGCTGCATCTGCGCAATCTGGGCTTCACGGAGATGGAGTCCAAAATTATGGTAGAGCTTGCGACAAAAGGTCAGGCTTCTGGCTATGAGGTTGCCAAACAGCTCGGAGTTTCAAGATCGAATGTGTATGCGGCGTTACAACGCCTTACACAGCAGGGATATGTACGATGTGGCGAAGGAGAACCTGCGCGGTACAGTGTTCTCAATCCAGAAGAGCTCGCGACCATGATCTCGGGACGGGTCCAAGCTTCACTGGCTTATATGGAAAGTGAGATGCCTCGCGGTGGACCTGTTAGCCCATCGTTTTATAATGTGGAAGGTGACCGCAATGTATTGGGCGCTCTTATTCGCCAACTTAATATGGCTGAGCAAGAGATCGTAGTGGATATGTGGCGTGAGGAAGCGTCACTTCTGCGGAGTGAACTTGAACAGGCGGAGTTGCGAGGCGTTAGACTCTTATGGGCGTTTGACGGTGGCAATGCTGCTCCTGCCGCCTATCCGGTATGGCCGCCTCTCGGAAGAGATTCTCAGCGAACAGATGGACGGAAATTTTCATTCGTGATTGATCGGAGCTGGTGTATGCTCGGGATGCGCTATGAAGATGGATCAGCGCAAGCGGTTGTAACCGAGCACCCGGTCTTAGTAGATCTGCTATTGAATCATTTTGCACAGGAAATGGTGTTGTTCGAGCTGGAGCAGGATATGGGCGCAGAATTAGAAGAGCGCTACGGCGAACGTTACAGCAAAATTCATGGCAAATATGTGATGCATGATCAAAGTGATGATGGGGAAAAACAGGCGCAGTAGCTATTATAGGGAGGTGAAAAGCATGGAATGTATCGTACATTTTGAAGTGGTGCATGAGGATGGTCCTAAGAAATTGCGTGGACTTCTGTTTCTGGATAAGGGAGCAAGTCCCGGAGAAGCAGAGCTAGTTGAAATGTTCAAGGACATGAAATTTAACGTGAGACTTACAGACCGCGAGAAATTGATTTTTAAGCCGGTAAATCCGGGCGATTTCGTGGAGATTCGAATTACGGGTTATGATAACGGGCAAGAAAAGACCAAAGATGATCATAATTTAAAATCTATCGTTGGAAATTTATTACCACAGAAACCGACAGGTCTTTAAAGTGGGAAGAAAGGTTTCATTGATGGGAGAAGGAGGAGCACTATGGAGCTGTTGAGACAAAAAGTGTTGAAAGAAGGAATTGTACTCGGGCAAGGCGTGCTCAAGGTAGATTCTTTTCTGAATCATCAGATGGACCCCTTCCTAATGCGTGAAGTTGGCCGTGAGTTTATCCGCCGTTTTTCCGGCGAAGAAATTACGAAGGTACTGACGATTGAATCTTCGGGAATTGCTCCGGGGATTATGACGGCATTAGAGCTGGAGGTTCCGCTGATTTTTGCCCGTAAGCAGAAATCGTTGACGCTGACAGAGGATATTTATGTAGAGAAGGTATACTCCTTCACGAAGAAAGAAACGAATGAGATTACCGTTTCGAAGAAATTCATTGCTCCGGGTGAGCGGGTTCTGATTGTCGATGATTTTTTGGCGAATGGCGAAGCCGCCTTCGGACTTGCTCGTATTGTTGAGCAGGCAGGAGGAAGTGTGGTTGGGATTGGTATCGTGATCGAAAAAGCGTTCCAGCCAGGGAATCGGCTTCTGCAGGAAGCTGGCTACCGGGTAGAATCACTCGTGCGGATCGCTTCCCTGGAGGACGGAAGAATTTCTTTCGTCGAAGAAGAGGAAGGGCTACTCAGCTAAGATTCTTTAGTGTAGATTCGATGAAGTTAACAAAAAAATAGCAAGAGACAAGGTGATATGCTCCCATCATAGTAGACAGTAGAAAAAACGAAAACTTCTACTGCTACAATGATGGGAGTTTTTCTAATGTCTAAAAGAAGTCCAGC